>NZ_MUBA01000213.1 GCF_002154575.1 Streptomyces bobili | reverse complement strand
CGGCGTGCACGGGGTTCATCGTGCAGCTCCCGCTGCCCGCGCACATCGACACGCACGCCGTGCTGGAGCTGATCGACCCGGTCAAGGACGCCGACGGTCTGCACCCGGCGAACCTGGGCCGGCTGGTGCTGGGCATACCGGCGCCGCTGCCCTGCACCCCGCGCGGCATCATCGACCTGCTGCGCCGCAACCACGTGGCCATCACCGGCCAGCAGTTCTGCGTCATCGGCTGCGGTGTCACGGTGGGCCGGCCGCTGGGCCTGATGCTGACGCGCAGCTCCGAGCACGCCACCGTGACCCTGTGCCACGAGGCCACGCAGGACGTCGCCGCGCACGCGCGCGTGGCGGACGTGGTCGTGGCGGCGGCCGGTGTCGCGCACATGGTCATGCCGGACTGGATCAAGCCGGGCGCGACCGTGCTGTCCGTCGGCCTCACGCGCACCGTCGAGGGCATCCTCGGCGACGTCCACCCGGACGTGAGCGGTGTCGCGGGATCCTTCGCGCCGCCGGTCGGCGGGGTGGGCCCGATGACCCGGGCGATGCTGCTGACCAACGTGGTCGAGGCGGCCGAGCGCTTCTGAGGGTGCCTCGGGCAGCTGCACTCAGTTCCCCCGAAGAGGGAACTGAGTGCCATCACCGCCGGTCGGTGTTACGTTCCCTGGCATGAGCTCCAGTGACAGCGCCGAGGCGGCCGGCGCCAAACCGCCCATGCGGGACGCCCTGGTCGCGGCGGCCTTCCGGCTGTTCCTGGAGCGCGGTTACGAGCAGACCACCGTCGACGACATCGTGGCGCTCGCCGGGGTGGGACGGCGGTCCTTCTTCCGCTACTTCCCCTCCAAGGAGGACGTGGTCTTCCCCGACCACGAGCGCTGTCTGGCCGACATGACCGCGTTCCTGGCCGCGAGCGACGAGGGACACGAGCCGGTGCCCCGGGTGTGCGACGCGGCCCGCCTCGTCCTGCGCATGTACGCCGAGAACCCCTCCTTCTCCGTGCAGCGCTACCGCCTCACCAAGCAGGTGCCCGGACTGCGCGCCTACGAGCTGTCGGTGGTGTGGCGCTACGAGCGCGCCCTCGCCGAGTACCTGCGGGGCCGCTTCGCCGGCCGGCCCGACGGAACCCTGCGGGCCGACGTGATCGCGGCCGCCGTGGTCGCCGCCCACAACAACGCGCTGCGCTCCTGGCTGCGTTCGGACGGCGAGAGCGACGCGAGCACCACCGTGGACCACGCGCTCGGGTACGTACAGTCCGCGTTCGGCGCCGCCCCGGTCCAGGAACACCCCGGACACCCCGGACACCCGGAGCACCCCGAGGACGTGGTGGTGGTCGTGTCGCGGCGGGGAGCGCCGCTGTGGCGGGTCGTGCAGGAGATCGAGACGACGCTCGGGCGCGAGTAGGCGGCGGAGTTCTCCCGGCGTTCCCCCGCCCGCCAGATTCGGGGTACGCAGTGCCTTTACTGGTGGCACTGAGTGCCATACCCTGTGGGCGTGCACGGTGGCACGGCGAACCGCGCACACCCGTGCCCGGGTGAGCCGCGCACGGGGGATTCCGGCCGAAGTGCAGGGAGTTGACCAGCGTGTACCACCACTCAGGAAGCGCCGTTCAGCAGGCGGCAGGCTCCTCGGCGGGTCTCCTCGACCGCCGGGCCACCACGGACACCGACGCGATCCTCTTCCAGCGCTGCACCTGGTGCGGCACCGCCATGTACCACCGGCTGCTGTGTCCCGTCTGCCAGGGCAGCGACCTGCGCACGGAGCGCAGCGAGGGCACCGGCACCGTCCGCCACACCACGGTCGTGCACCGCAACACGCCCTCCGCGCGCAATGTCTCCCTGGTCGAGATGGCCGAGGGCTTCGTGGTGCGCGGCCGGGTGATGGGCCCGCTCATCGGCATCCACAGCGGGGACCGGGTCCGGCTGTCCACGGCCAAGGACCCGGTGCGGGGCGAGCCGGTCTTCCAGATGGTCGACGAGCCGTACCGGGCCTGGCACTGACCCGACGGGCGCTCTGCTGCGACCAGGACCAAGTCCACGTATCACCAGGGCAGTTGACGGTGTCCGGATTCTTGTCATAGGCGGGCGGTATCCGGCACCGATCCGTCACCGAAGGCAACCCACAGGTCCTCTTTCGCTTCCTTCGTGACGCGAGGGGCTCCGGATACGGACGGGGCTCCCGCGCTCCGAACGTTGAGGAGTGGACCCTTGATCCGTGCCCGGCGAATAGGTGTCACCGCTGTGGCCGCGCTCGCGGCCCTGGCGGGAACACCGGGACTGGCACAAGCCCAGCAACCGTCCGAGACAAGACCGTCGACCACCTCCTCCGGCAGTGCCCTGCCGCCCGGCTGGCGGATCGGCGGGGAGGGTGACGCGCGCGAACTGGTGTGGCGCTCGCCCCGGCCCGTGCCCATGGGCGACGCCCGCGTGGAGTTCCACGCCGGCGACCGGCCGCTCGGCGCCCCGAAGGCGGAGAACGACGGCCGTACGTTCCGGCTGTCCCTCGACGCCGTCGGTGACGCGCCCCTGAAGGATCTCCAGGTCCTGGCGGGCGGGCGCCGGCTGGACGCGCCCGCAGGCGACACCGCGCGCGAACGGCGCGGCGCGCTGTCCGCCGCCGAGCCCCCGGCCGCCCTCCCGGCCAACTCCGTGGACCCCGGCCGGCCGGGCGCGTACCGCACGGTCACCGGCGAGTACGGCCTCGACCCGGTGAAGCTGCCCGGTTTCGCCCAGCCGGTCGAGATGGAGGCCGTGGTCGTCGCGCCTCGGGGCGTCTCCGGCAAGCGCCCCCTCGCGCTCTTCCTGCACGGCCGGCACAGCACCTGCTACAAGCCGGGCGGCGACGACGTCACCGGCGACTGGCCCTGCCCGGCCGGTACGAAGGCGATCCCGAGCCACCGGGGCTACCTCAAGGACCAGCAACTCCTCGCCTCCCAGGGCTATGTGACGGTGTCGATCTCCGCCAACGGCATCAACGGCCAGGACTGGGAGGCCGAGGACGGCGGCGCGCAGGCCCGTTCCTCGCTCGTGCGGCAGCACCTCGCGAAGTGGGCCGGCTGGGCCGCCCGTCCTGGCAGCGCCCCCGCCGCCGTACGCGACGCCCCGAGGGCCGACCTGTCCCGCGTCCTGCTCGTCGGGCACTCGCGCGGCGGCGAGGGCGTCAACCGCGCCGCGATGGACAGCCTGTACCCGCCGCCGGCCGCCGAGGACGGCTACCGCGGCCCGGTGCGCTGGAAGATCCGCGGCACCGTCCTCATCGGACCGACGATCTTCGGCCAGAATCCGGTGGCCGACGTACCGTCCGCGACGATCCTGCCGGGCTGCGACGGCGACGTCTCCGACCTCCAGGGCGAGGTCTACGTCGACGGCACCCGAGGCATCAGCCGCGGCACCGCCCTGCACAGCGCCGTGTACGTGGTCGGCGCCAACCACAACTACTTCAACTCGCAGTGGACGCCCGGCCTGTCCGAGGCACCCTCCTCCGACGACTTCTGGGACGACGAGGAGCAGCCCGACCCGGTGTGCTCCACGGGCGCCCCGACCCGGCTGACCGCCGAGGGGCAGCACCAGGCCGGCGCCACCTACATCGCCGCCGCGGCCCGCCTGTTCGTCGCCGGTGACGACCGGGTGCGCCCGCTCCTCGACGGCTCGGGGCGGCGCGCCCCGTCCGCGGACCCGGCCCGGGTGCTGACCCACGCCGTCGGCGCCCGCCGCACGGCCGGGTTCCTGCCCGACGGCGGGGTGACGGTGACCGGCGGCAGACTGTGCGCGGCGATCGACCCCGACCCCGCCCAGGCCTGTCTGCCCCCTGACACCAAGGGCTCGTCACCCCACTTCGCGTGGTGGCAGACCGACAAGGAGGCCGGCCGCGGCGCGGTCGCGCTGAACTGGACCGAACCGGGCACCGCGACCCGCGTCCGCCCCGCCGCGCCCGTCTCCCTCACCGGCGCGAAGAGTCTGGCGCTGCGCGTGTTCGTGCCGCCGAACACGACGGGCACCGAACTCGACGTCTCCGTCACCGACTCGGCCGGCCACCGCGCCCGGCTCGGCCGGGTCACGGTCGACGGCCTGCCCGGCAGCGAGCGCACCTCCTCCTACTGGGCCCGCGAGGTACGCGTCCCGCTGACCGCCGCCACCCGCGCCGGACTCGACCTCAGGCACGTCAAGTCCCTGGAGCTGACGCCGCGTTCGGGGTCCGGGCAGGCCTGGCTGATGGACGCCTGGGGCTGGGCTCCCGGCACCCCTGCGGTGACGCCGGCCGCTCTGCCGCGCGTCGACATCGGCCGCCTCACGGTCGAGGAGGGCGACGCGGGAACCCTGACCTACCACGTCCCGGTGCGGGTCTCCGGGCACGGCAGCGGGCAGGTCCGCTTCTCCGTCCTGGACCCGGACACCGGCGAGACCGTGGACAAGCTGGTCACGGTGCGGCCCGGCGCCACCCCGGTCGACGTGCCGGTCGAGGTGAAGGGCGACACCCGCTTCGGCTACGACGAGCAGCACGACGTCCTCGCCAAGGCCGTGCACGGCGCCGTCGTCGGCTCCTACCGGGGCGGTGTCACCGCGCGCAACGACGACCCCGCGCCGGAGGTGACCCTGACCCCCGTCACCGACCGGGTGACCGAGGGCGGGACGCTGACCTGGCGGATCTCCCTGTCCGAGTCCGCCGACGTGGAGTTCTGGCAGCCGGTGCTGGTCGTGCCGGTCACCGAGGGCGCCGAGCTGTCCACCAAGGACGTCGACCCGCAGTGGCTCCTGGACCACGCCGGTGTGGAGCCCGACCCGGAACGCCCGCTGTCCGGGGCGAACGTGTGGGCGTGGATGAACATCCCCGCCGGGACCACCACCGCCGACTTCACCGTGGTCACGGTGGCGGACCAGGTGACGGAGCCGGCCGAGTCGGTGCGCCTGGCGCTCACCGACGAGGAGGCCCGTCCGCTGCCCGGCCACCCGGTCCTGACGGGAACGGTGACGGACGTGTCATAGCGTCCTGGCGCCCGGCGCCGGCGTCGTCAACCGCACGGGCGCGGTGAGAGGGGGCGGGGACCATCCGGTCCCCGCCCCCTCGTCCCCTCGGTCCGGTTCTACAGGGTCACGCGGATCCCGACCGTGCCCTCCAGGCCCCGCCGGAGCCTGCTGCCGAGCAGCGTCAGGCGGCCGACGACACCGTATTTGCGGGCGATCATCGTGCGGTAGCGGGCGGTGGTCTGCGCGTCGCAGATCTCGGCGGTGGCCGGGATCTGCTCACCGGTGGGGTTGCCGCGCACGTCGCAGGGCCCGACCATGACGTCGCCGCGGGCCCGGATCCGCTTCACCTTCCAGGAGTCGGCGGCCGACCACGCCCCGAGCGCGTCCCCGTCGCGGACCACCCACACGGGGGTGGCGACCCCGGTCCCGTTCTTCCGATAGCTGGTGATCAGCAGGTACTTGCCCGCTCCGAGCCGGTCGAGCGCCTTGTCGTCCATGCCCGCAGTCTAGGCACCCCGGCGTGCCGTCAGCGCAGCGCCGACGCCATCCGCCGCACCCCCTCCGCGAGGATCTCCGGCGAGGTCCCCAGATTCAGCCGTACGTGCCCGGCGCCGCCCGTGCCGAAATCCGGGCCGGGGCTGAGGGCGACCCGGCCCCGCTCCAGGAAGACCCGGGCCGGATCGTCGCCGAGGTCCAGCGCCCGGCAGTCCAGCCAGGCCAGATACGTGCCCTCGGCGGGCCGGAGCACGACGCCGGGCAACCGGTCGGCGAGGAGCGCGGCGAGCAGGCGCCGGTTGTCGTCGAGGCCGCCGAGCAGCGCGTCCAGCCAGGCGGTGCCGTCGCGCAGGGCGGCGGTGTGGGCGATGACGCCGACGTGGCTCGGACCATGGCCGACCTCCTCCGGCAGCGCGGCCAGGTCGGCTTCGGCCGCGGGGCCCGCGACGGCGAGGGCGGCCTTGAGCCCGGCCAGGTTCCACGCCTTCGACGCCGACATCAGCGACAGGCCGCTGTCCGCGCCGGGCACGCTCAGATACGGCACGAAGTCGACCCCGCCGGCCGTGAGCGGGGCGTGGATCTCGTCGGCGACCACCCGGACGCCGTACCGGTCGGCGAGGGCGGCCACGGCGGCGAGTTCCGCGGCCGTGTGGACCGTGCCGGTCGGGTTGTGCGGGCTGCACAGCAGGTGCGCGGCGCGCCCGCCGCCCGCGACGGCCCGCCGGTAGGCCGTCTCCAGCACGTCGAGGTCGAGCCGCCCGTCCGCGCCGAGCGGCGCCTCGGCGATCCGCCGGTCCATGTGCTCGACGAACTGGAAGAACGGCGGGTACACCGGCGGGTTGACCACGACCGGGTCGCCGGGCCCGGTCACGAGCTTGAGCATCTCGACGACGCCCAGCATCACGTCGGGCACGATCGCCGTCCGCTCGACCGCGAGAGCGTGCCACCCCCACCGTTTGGCGGCGAACGCGGCCAGCGCCTCCGCGTAGCCGCTGCCGGCGGGATAGCCGGTGTCGCCCAGGGCGAGCGCGTCACCGACCGCCCGGACGACGGGCTCGGCGAGGGGGACGTCCATCTCGGCGACCCACAGCGGCAGGACGTCGTCGGGATAGGTGCGCCACTTCATGCTCGTACGGCGCCGGAGGCGGTCGAGCGTGAGGGCGCGCAGCGGATTCGGTTCACCGGACGATTCGTGCGGGATCCTGGTCATGGGCTCAAGATAGGCGGCCGTGGCACGAGCTGGGACGACGGGAACGGGACAGCGGCAGGCGTCGTGGGGTGCGGCCGATTGCGGGGGACCGCGCACGGAGATCAACTCATCGGTCTACATTGCTCCTTGACCCGAAATATCGCACGCACCAGGCATCCCAGGAGCACATCCGTGACCGAGAACCCGCCGGCCGTGGACGAGGCGGCGCAGTCACTGCGCGACCGCATCAACACCAGCCAGCCGCACACCGCCCGCATCTGGAACTACTGGCTGGGCGGCAAGGACAACTACGAGGTCGACCGTGCGGCCGGCGACCAGATCCGCCAGCTGCACCCGGGCATCGGCGAGTACGCCCGCGCCGACCGGCTCTTCCTGGGCCGCGCCGTGCGTCACCTGGTCCACGACGTCGGGATACGCCAGTTCCTCGACATCGGCACCGGCCTGCCCACCGCGGACAACACCCACGAGGTCGCCCAGGCCGCCGCCCCCGAGGCGCGGATCGTCTACGTCGACAACGACCCGCTGGTCCTGGCGCACGCGCGCGCCCTGCTCACCAGCTCGCCCGAGGGCCGTACCGACTATCTCGACGAGGACCTGCGCAACGTCGACGCGATCCTCGAACACGCCGCGAAGACGCTGGACTTCAGCAAGCCGGTGGCGCTGATCCTGCTCGGCGTGGTCATCTTCGTCGGCGACGACGAGGACCCGTACGCGCTGGTGCGCCGGCTGGTCGACAGGCTGCCGGCGGGCAGCCATCTGGTGCTGTCGCACACCATCACCAGTCCGTCGATGCCGGACGTGGACGAGGCCGTGAAGTTCTGGAACGAGCACGGCACGCCGAAGCTCACCCAGCGCACGCCCGAGGACGTGGCCCGGTTCTTCGACGGCCTGGAGCTGCTGGAGCCGGGTGTGCTGTCCTGCTCGCGCTGGCGTCCGGAGGGCGGGGACGCCTCGGAGCCGGAGGAGGTCGCCATGTTCGGCGGGGTGGCCCGCAAACTCTGAGGTGATCGTTTCCGGGCTGAACGCGGCCGGGTCCCGGCACGTAAGGGAGTGAGGGTTCTCAACGACGGGAGAACCTCGCGGTGTTGGGACCGCGCGTTCGCTGTTTCGGGAGCCATGCATGAGGCACGTACGACGACGGACCGTCCGGCGAGCGACACGGCTGGCGGCCGTCGGCGGGCTCCTCCTCGGAGGCGTCATGGTCACGCAGGCCGCCATGGCGAGCGAGACACCCGCCACCGGCACCGCGGCGGGGGAAACGGCGCGGTCCGTCGCGAGCACCGGCGCGGATCTGGTGAAGCGGCTCGGCACCGCTCGGACGGCGGGCGCCTGGGTCGACTCCGAGGGCCGTCCGGTCGTCGCGGTCACCGACGAGAAGTCGGCCGCGGCGGTCCGTGCGGCGGGCGCCGAGGCGAAGGTCGTGGGGCACAGCATGAACGAGCTGAAGTCGGCCGCGGCGGCGCTGCGTTCGGCGCCCCGGGTGGCCGGGACGGCCTGGGTGATGGACTACAAGTCCAACCAGGTCGTGGTGCGTGGCGACCGCACGGTGTCCGCCTCCGACTGGGGGCGGATGACGGACGTGGCGTCGGGCATCGGCAGTTTCGTCCGCATGGAGCGCACCGAGGGCACCTTCACCACCCGGCTCAACGGCGCCCAGCCCATCCTGTCGACCGGCGGACGCTGTTCGGCGGGGTTCAACGTGACCAACGGGTCGAACGACTTCATCCTCACCGCCGGGCACTGCGGCCCGAACGGGTCCAACTGGTTCGCCGACAACCGGGGCGCCCAGCAGGTGGGCCAGACCGTCAACTCGACGTTCCCCGGCTCGGACTTCTCGCTCGTGCAGTACGCCGGCGGGAAGGCCGGCGCGGGGGCGGACATCGTGGCCATCGGCGACGGGAACGGGGTGCGGATCACGGGGGTGGGCGACGCGGCCGTGGGGCAGCGGGTGTTCCGCAGCGGCAGCACCACCGGCCTGCGCGACGGCGAGGTGACCGGCCTCGACGCGACGGTCAACTACCCGGAGGGCACCGTCTCGGGCCTGATCGAGACGAACGTGTGCGCCGAGTCCGGCGACAGCGGCGGCCCGATGTTCTCGGAGGGCGTCGCGCTCGGCGTCACCTCGGGCGGCAGCGGCGACTGCACGACGGGCGGTACGACGTTCTTCCAGCCGGTGACGAAGGCGCTGGCGCAGCTCGGGGTGCAGCTCATCGTGGCGGCGCCCTCGGACGCCGCGCGGAACGGTGCCGCACAGAACGGCGCCTCGCCGGCGCCGTCCGCGGGCGCCCCCCAGCCGTCCTCGTCGCCGACGCAGGCCGCAGTGGCCCCGGGTTCGGTCACGCCGGGCTCGACGACGCCGGTGACGGGCGACACGGCGGCCGTGTCACTGGCGGCGCGGCTCACCGATCCGCGCAACATCGGCCCCGGCCTGCTGGTGATCGCGGGCAGTCTGGTGGCGCTGGTGGCGACCCGGTACATCCGGGCGGAGCAGGACCGCAAGGCGTATCAGCGGCACTACTCGGCGAACTGGGGGTGAGGTGACGTCGGACACGGTGGCGTGGCCGGACAACGAGAAGGGCACCCACGCGGGGTGCCCGGACGGTGTAGCGGGTGCGGAGGTGCGAGGCGGAAGGCCCCGCGGCCGGAGGGCTGTCAGGCCGCCTCGACCGATTGCGGGGCCACGGCGGCCCACTCCAGGACGAGCCGCCGGTACTCCTCGCGCTGCTCGCCCGTCAGTGTCCCGCCCGACCGGAGCCACAGGGCCCTGATCTCCTCGTTGACCTCCGCGGCCGATCGCTCGGAGAGGGGTTCAACAGTGGTGGACATGGTGTGAATCTTACGGGGCCCGGAGTGAAGGCACCGTGAGTAATACACGAACTAAACGGACAAAACGGACGTGTCACTGATCACGTCCGTCTGCCCGTATCCGACCGTCCCGCTCGCTGTCAGGTGCCCGGCTTGCGGCCGTACACGAAGACGTCGTCGCCGGTCTTCAGCAGAGACCAGTACTTCTTCGCCGCGGTCTTCGTCATGTTGACGCAGCCGTGCGAGCCGGGCGGGTTCCACATGCTGACGCCCACCGAGTGGAAGGCCTGGCCGCCGTCGAAGAACTGGCTGTACGGCATCGGCACGTTGTAGATGCTCGACACGTGGTCGATGTTGCGCCAGTAGACCTTCTTCAGGCCGGTGCGGGTCTCGTAGCCGTTGCGTCCCGTGCGGACCGGGACCGGCCCGTAGACCAGGCGGCTGCCGTCCTGGATCCAGCTGATCTGTAGCGTGAGGTTGACGCAGGCGATGCGGCCCTTGTTGGTCGGGCACTTGCCCGCCTTGTTGGGCGTGCTGCCCACCGCCTTCTGCTTGTTCATGAGATCCATCACACCCCAGGTGACGGGTCCCGCGTAGCCGATGTTCGGCCTGATGCCGTGCTTGTTCTGGAAGGCCTGGATGGCCTTGCAGTCGGTCGACGACTGCCTGCCGTCGACCGGCCTGCCGAGGAACTTCTCGACCTGCTTCTGGTACGGCCCGGCCTGCGTGGTACAGCTCGCGGCCTGTGCGGGCGCCGCGCCCAGCGCCAGCGTCAGCGGCGCGATCAGCCCCGCGACCCCGAGTGCGACGGCCCCTCGTCTGCGTATGTCCCCCATGACTGCCACTGCCCTCTCCCTGGCCCGAATTCCGGCGACTCCACCCACTAGACCCGTCCGCGGGGGCTTCGGTTGTAGGGCGGCCCGTACTGTGACGAAATGGTGAACTTCCCCGGCCGCCGGCCTCCCCGGCGGTCCGCTTGTGGGCGGTCCGCCCGCCGCCTACGCTCACCGCCGCACCGGCGGGCCGACCTCCGCCGCAGGCCCCGGAGCGGGGAGTTCGCGGCGGGAGCGGACCGGCGAGAGGAACACCGGCAGGAACGCCAGCGCGATCACGACGGCACCCACCCACAACGTGCCCCGTACGCCGACCAGTTCGCCCAGCACGCCGGACAGGGCGGCGCCGACGGCCAGTGCTCCCGTCAGCAGGAACCGGAAGGTGGCGTTCATCCGGCCGAGCAGGTCGTCCGGGGTCATGCGCTGGCGCAGGCTCACGCCGAGGACGTTGTCGGTGCCGGTCTTGAACATGGCGAGCACCCAGCCGGCCCCCGCGAGCCACAGCCACGCGCCGCGCCCGATCAGCGGCACCAGCAGGGCCGCGGGGGCGAGGGCGAGCCCGGCGACGGCGAGCGTACGGCCCTGGCCGAGGCGGGCGGCGAGGGGGCGGGCGCAGCGGGCGCCGAGCAGGAGCCCGAGTCCGCCCGCTCCCCAGTACAGGCCCAGCACGCCCGCGGGCAGACCGAGTTCGCGGACGAACAGCAGCGGCAGCATGGTGTTCACGATCTGCGAGCCGAGGTTGCTGAGAGCGGCGGTCAGGGCGAGGGCGCGCAGTTCCGGGTTGCCGAGGACGTGGCGCAGGCCCTCGGTGATCTGCGCGCGCAGCCCGGCCGTACCGGTGCGGCGGGGTGCGGCCTCCTGGTGGCGTACGGCGAGGAGCTGGAGCGCGGAGGCGAGGTGGGCGCCGGCCGCGCAGGCGACCGCGACGGGTGCGGTGAGCAGTTGGACGAGGCCGCCGCCGGCGCCGCGCCCGGCGACGTTGGCCGCCGCCTGGAGGCTGACGACGGCGGCGTTCGCCTGCACCAGGGCGGCGCGGTCGACGAGTTGGGGCAGAACGCTCTGCGAGCCGACGTCGAAGAACACGGCCGCGCAGCCGCTGAGCAGGACGACCGCGTACAGCTGGCCGAGGGTGAGGGCGTCCAGCCACCAGGCGAGCGGGACGGAGGCGAACAGGGCGGCTCGCACCAGGTCCGCCGCGATCAGGAGCCGCCGTTGCCGCATCCGGTCGACCCAGGCGCCGGCCGGTAACCCGATGAGCAGGAAGGCGAGGGTGCCGAGGGTGGCCAGGGCACCGACCTGGCCCGGCGTGGCGTCGAGCGCGGCCACGGCGACCAGGGGGACGGCGACATAGCTGACGTTCGTGCCGAGTTGACTGAGCGCGGTGGCGGAGAAGAGGACACGGAAGGCGGGGAGGTGCCAGGGCGAGGTGGGCTGCACGGGGGAACGCTGCCCGAGACCCACCTCGCAGCACAAGTGAAAAGATCTACAGGAGCCGTTAAGCAACGCTAAGACATCATGCCGTTAAGCGACGCTGAGACCTCGCACCGGTGGGCCGCTCACCGGTACCCGGTCGTGTCCGCGGGCTTCCCCGCGTCCTGGACCTCCACGAGGTAGCGCCAGGCGTCGGGACGGCTGCCGTCGAGGTCGGTGAAGCCGTACTCGGCGGCGAGACCGCCGCTGGACAGCGACTGCCCGTTCCTGCGGGCCACTTCGGGGTCGGCGGCGAGGGCGGCGACGGCACGGCCGACATAGCGGGGCGTCTCGGAGATGGCGAAGTGCGGCACCTTGCCGAGGGCGTCGCGCCAGTTGTCCTCGCGCACCCCGAACTGGTCCAGCATGATCTCGGAGCGCAGCCAGCCGGGGGTGAGCGCGAGGGCGGTGGCGCCGCGCGGGCCGAGTTCGTGGGCGAGGGCGAAGGCCATCCGCAGCACGGAGGACTTGGCGAGGTCGTAGAAGAAGTTCACCCGGTAGGTGTCGCGGTTGTACTCGGCGGTGCCGTCGGTCATCTCGACGACCAGGCCGCCCGGCCGGCGCAGCAGAAGCGGCAGGGCGTGGTGGCTGGTGATCGCGTGCGTCTCGACGGCGAGGCGCAGCAGCCGCAGGCCCTTGTCGAGGTCGTGGTCCCAGACGGTGGTGTCCCACTCGAAGAGGTTCTCGCCGCCCCAGATGTCGTTGACGAGGACGTCGAGCCGGCCCTGCTCGTCGGCGATCCGGTCGACGAGCGCGCGGACCTGGGCGGGTTCGAGGTGGTCCGTGGGGACGGCGATGCCGTGCCCGCCCGCCTCGGTGACCAGGTCGGCGGTGTCCTCGATGGTCTCGGGGCGGTCGTACTCGGAGCGGCGGGCGCGGGTGGTGCGGCCGGTGACGTAGACCGTCGCGCCGGCCGCACCCAGTTCCACGGCGATGCCGCGCCCCGCTCCCCGGGTCGCCCCGGCGACCAGGGCGACCCTGCCTTCCAGCGCGGCGTTTCCTGCCGACGGACCGGACATGTGCGACCTCCTGTGGTGTTCCTTCGATGCCTTCGTCGAGGATCACGCGGAAGCCGGACATCTCCTGTCACCTTTTTCCGGCGAGGTGACGATTTCCGGCGGCGTCACCCGGCCGGCCCACGGGCCTGCCGGGCACGGCGCCGGTCAGTGGCCCCGAGTGATCCACTCCTGGAGGTGGGGGGCCTCCGCGCCGATGGTGGTCGGGTCGCCGTGGCCGGTGAGGACCTTCGTCTCGGGCGGGAGGGTCAGGAGGCGGTCACGGATGGAGTCGATGATGGTCGGGAAGTGGGAGTAGGAGCGGCCGGTGGCGCCGGGACCGCCCTGGAAGAGGGTGTCGCCGGTGAACAGGACGCCGAGCCCCGGCTCGTACAGGCAGACCGCGCCGGGCGCGTGGCCGGGCGTGTGCAGCACGGTGAGGTCGGCGCCGGCGGCCTCGATGACCTGGCCGTCGGCCAGGTGGGCGCCGGGGTCGCGGTCGGGGTGGGTCATCTTCCACAGCGGCAGGTCGTCGGGGTGCAGCCAGATGGTGGCCCCGGTCGCGTCGGCGAGGGCGGGTGCCGCACCGATGTGGTCGTTGTGGGCGTGGGTGCACACGACGGCGGTCAGCCTGCGGTCGCCGACGGCGGCGAGGATGGCGTCGGCGTCGTGAGCGGCGTCGATGACGACGGCCTCGTGGTCGTCGCCGATGATCCAGACGTTGTTGTCGACGTCCCAGGTGCCTCCGTCGAGGCTGAACTGCCCTGAGGTGACGAGGCGTTCGACGCGGGTGGCCATCACAGCACCACCACCGAGCGCAGCACGTCGCCGTGGTGCATCCGCTCGAAGGCCTTCTCGACCTCGTCGAGCTGGATGGTCTCGGAGACGAACGCGCCGAGGTCCAGGCGGCCTTGCAGATGCAGGTCGATCAGCATGGGGAAGTCGCGGGAGGGCAGGCAGTCGCCGTACCAGGAGGACTTCAGCGCGCCGCCGCGTCCGAAGACGTCCAGCAGCGGCAGTTCCAGCTTCATCTCCGGCGTGGGCACCCCCACCAGCACGACCGTGCCTGCCAGGTCGCGGGCGTAGAAGGCCTGCTTGTACGTCTCCGGGCGGCCGACGGCCTCGATCACGACGTCCGCGCCGAAGCCGCCGGTCAGCTCGCGGATCGCCTCGACCGGGTCCGTCTCCTTGGAGTTGACCGTGTGGGTGGCGCCCATCGTCCGCGCGGTGGCGAGCTTGCGGTCGTCGATGTCGACGGCGATGATCTTCGCCGCGCCGGCCAGGTTCGCCCCGGCGATCGCCGCGTCGCCGACCCCGCCGCAGCCGATCACGGCGACGGTGTCGCCGCGGCCGACCTTGCCCGTGTTGATCGCCGCGCCGATGCCGGCCATCACGCCGCAGCCCAGCAGTCCGGCGACGGCCGCCGAGACGGACGGGTCGACCTTGGTGCACTGACCGGCCGCGACCAGCGTCTTCTCGGCGAAGGCCCCGATGCCCAGGGCCGGGGACAGCTCCTGCCCGGTCGAGGCGAGCGTCATCTTCTGCTTCGCGTTGTGGGTGTCGAAGCAGTACCAGGGGCGTCCGCGCAGACAGGCCCGGCACTGGCCGCACACGGCCCGCCAGTTCAGGATGACGAAGTCGCCGGGGGCCACGTCGGTGACGCCCGCGCCGACGGACTCCACGACGCCGGCCGCCTCGTGGCCGAGCAGGAAGGGAAAGTCGTCGTTGATCCCGCCCTGCTTGTAGTGCAGGTCCGTGTGACACACCCCGCAGGCCTGGATCTGCACCACGGCTTCCCCGGGTCCGGGATCCGGCACGACAATCGTCTCCACCCGCACCGGTTCGTCCTTGCCCGGTGCGATCACTGCGCGCACTTCCTGCGCCATGGTGCTGTTCCTTTCGTCGGCGGCCACCGTCCGCCTTCGACCCTACGCGTGACTGATCGGTAGCGGACGCACGTCGAGCCAGGTCACCGCCCGCGACGCGGTCCCCCGACCGGGCCCCGGCGGCGTCGACGTAGCCTGAACGCTTTGGACCGACCGGCAAGTGGGGGGTGGGAGAAGGAGCGGGGCTGGGTGCGTGCAGCTGCAAGGCGGAGGATTGAGGCATGGCGGAGCCATGGTGATTGACGACAACGCGGCAGATGTGCGTGCCCAGCCCCGCGACGCCGCCCCCCATTTGCCGGTCGGTCTTGACCCGACCGGCATCGAGGAGCCTCGTGAGCATCGCAGAGACGGCCGCCGTCCAGCCCCCGTGGCGGCAGCTGCTCGGTTACGTCAGACCGCACCGCTGGACCCTGCTGGCGGGGGCGCTGCTGTCGCTGGTCACCGGGGCGACCGGGCTGCTGCTGCCGCTGGTGGCGCGCGGGCTGATCGACGATCTGTCCCACGACCGGGCGATCACCGGCGCGTTGGTGCTGCTGTCGGTCCTGGTGATCACCAATGCCGCGGTCGGCGCGCTGGGTTCGTACGTGCTGCGGCGCACGGCCGAGTCGGTGGTGCTGGGCGCACGCAAGGCGCTGTCGTCGTATCTGCTCCGGCTGCGGATCGCGGCGGTGGACCGCAGCGAGCCCGGTGACCTGATGGCCCGCATCACCTCGGACACGACCCTGCTGCGGGAGGTCACCACCGACTCGCTGGTGGGGCTCGGCACCGGCGGGCTGACCCTCGTCGCGACGGTCGTGCTGATGGGGGTCGTGGACCCGGTGCTGCTCGGGGTCACGCTGGCGGTGATCCTGGTGGCCGGGACGGTGATCGGGGTGATCGTGCCTCGCATCAACCGGGCCAGCCGCCGGGCGCAGGACGCGGTCGGGGTGATGGGTGCCTCGCTGGAGCGGGTGCTCGGGGCGCTGCGCACGGTGAAGGCGGCGGGCGCCGAGGACCGTGAGGAGAAGGCGCTGCACGCGGCGGCGGAGGACTCCTGGCGGCAGAGCGTGTCGGCCGCCAAGTGGTCGGCGGCGGCGGGCAACACGGCGGGCCTGGCGATGCAGACCGCGTTCATCACGGTGCTGGCGGTGGGCGGCGCGCGGGTCGCCACGGGCGCGATCGACATCGCGACGCTGGTGGCGTTCCTGCTGTACGTCTTCTATCTGATGTCGCCGATCCAGCAGGTCATCGGCGCGGTCGTGCAGTACCAGGCGGGTTCGGCGGCGCTCAGCCGCATCCAGGAGACGCTGCTGCTGCCCGCCGAGCCGGCGTCCGGCCCCGCGCCCCTGCCCTCGCCGACGGCCGAACCGGCCTCGCTGGCCTTCACCGACGTCCGCTTCCGGTACGCCGACGATCTGCCGTACGTCCATCACGGGGTGACGTTCGACGTCCCGGCGCGCGGCATGACCGCGTTCGTCGGCCCGTCCGGCGCCGGCAAGACCACGGTGTTCTCGCTGATCGAGCGGTTCTACGACCCGGACTCCGGGGCCATCACCTTCGACGGCCGGCCGCTGCCGGAGTGGGAGCTGGGCGCGCTGCGGTCCGCGATCGGCTATGTCGAGCAGGACGCCCCCGTGCTGTCGGGGACCCTGCGCGACAACCTGCTGCTGGGGAACGCGGAGGCCGACGAGGACAGCGTGCGGCGGGTGCTGAAGACGACCCGTCTCGACGCGCTGGTCGGCGGGCTGCCGGACGGTCTCGACACGCTGGTCGGGCACCGCGGGACCAAGCTGTCCGGCGGGGAGCGCCAGCGGGTGGCGATCGCCCGCGCCCTGCTGCGCAGCCCGCGGCTGCTGCTCCTGGACGAGGCGACGTCCCAGCTGGACGCGGTGAACGAGGCCGCCCTGCGCGACACCGTCGCGGACGTGGCGCGGACGACGACCGTCCTCGTGGTCGCGCATCGGTTGTCGACCGTCACCTCGGCCGACCGGATCGTCGTCATGGAGGCCGGGCAGGTCCGTGCGGTGGGCACGCACCGTGAGCTGGTGGCGGCCGACCCGCTCTACGCCGAGCTGGCGGCGACGCAGTTCCTGGCCACGGCGGGCTGAACGCCGGTGGGGGCCGCCCGGACTCCGGGCGGCCCCCACGCGGGAACGGTGAAGGGGTCAGGCCTCGATGGCCGGGAGCAGCCCGGTGACGGGGGCGACGAGGTCGGTGACCTGGTGCAGTTCGTTCAGCTGCTGGAGCTGGCTCACCTTGTTCAGTTCGCCCAGCTGGCCGGAGACCGGCGGCAGTTCGCCGCGCTGCCCGGCGGGGATCTGCGCCTCGGCGAGCGAGTCCAGTGCGGTGATCGGGTTCAGCTTGCCCGCGGCCGGGGCTTCGGCGGCGCTCGCCAGGGGCGCGGCGAGGCCGGTGACCCCGACGGCGAGAGCGGCGACGGCGACGATGCGACGAGTGGAGATCATGCCCGGTGCAACGCGCCGGACCGCCCCGCGGACACGGGTACGGGGCACCGCTCACCCGACAGGCGCAGCACGCCGTCCGCGCTTGCCGAGCACGGCCCCGCGGAGGAGTCTCTAAGGGTGAGGGCCCGCCGGGCCGTCCCCCTCGGCCCGCGGTCCTCGAAGGAGGTCACCATGGGCACCGCGACAGGCTCCGCCTTCGACACCGAGACCCTGCGCAGAGGCATAGAAGGCCGTACACCGGAGACGCTGCTCTCGCTGTACGCGGACGACGCGGAGATCCGCGTCGTGGACCACAACAGCCAGCCCAGCCGTCCGACGGTCCTGCACGGCCGCGACCGGATCGCCGAGATGCTCGCCGACGTGTACAGCCGCGACATGACGCACCACCTGGAGGACTGCGTCGTCCAGGGCGACCGTGCCGCCTTCAGCGAGTCCTGCGAGTACGCGGACGGCGTCCGCGTCCTGTCCGAGTCGATGATCACCCTGCGCGACGGCAAGATCGTCGAGCAGACGATGATCCAGGCGTGGGACGAGTAGAGGGAAAACCGCCACCGGGTTCGGCTCGCGCATCCCGCGAGAGTCGCGCATCCCGCGAAAGGGGCCCGTCTCGTTCCCCGCGGTCGCATACTGGCCGTCGTGAGAGTGGCGATCATGACGGCCGGGTCCCGGGGCGATGTGGCCCCCTTCACCGGGCTGGGGTACGCGCTGGTGCGGGCGGGGCACGAGGTCACGCTGGTCACGCATGAGCGGTTCGCGCCGCTGGTGGTGGGGTCGGGGGTGAATTTTCATCCGGTACCGGTCGATCCGCGGGCCGAGCTGGAGTCGGAGCGGGGGCGAGGGCTGCACCGCAGTTCCACGGGTGTGGGCAAGCTGGTGCGGGTGGCGCGGCTGGCGCGCGCGGTCGTGGGGCGGGTGACGGACGATCTGGTGGCCGCCGCCCGCACCAGTGACGTCCTGCTGCTGTCCGCGTCGGTGGCGCCGCTCGGGCATGTCATCGCCGAGGGACTGTCGCTGCCGAGCCTCGACCTGGCCCTCCAACCCGTGGCCCCGACACGGGAGTTCGCGCCGCCGATGCTGGGTGGCGGCTCCTGGGGCGGGGTCGCCAACCGGCTCACCGGGCACGGGGTGGAGTGGGCCGTCGAGCAGGTCTTCGCCCCGGCCCTGCCGGCCGTCCGCGCCCGGCTGGGGCTGCCCGCCGGCCGTCGGGTGGGCCTGCGGCGGGCGGGGCCCGTGCTGCACGGCTTCAGCCCGCGGCTGGTGTCCCGGCCCCGCGACTGGCGGCCGGACCTCGCCGTCACCGGCTACTGGTGGCCGTACGACCGTGCGCAGCGGCTTCCGGCCGGGGTGCGGGACTTCCTCGACGCGGGGCCGGCTCCGGTGTTCGTCGGCCTGGGCAGTGCGACCGTGCCCGATCCGGGGCGGCTCAGCGGCGAGATCGTGAGCGGTCTGCGGCGGGCGGGGCTGCGGGGTGTCGTCCAGCGGGGCTGGGCCGGTCTCGCGGCCGAGGGCGACGACATGCTGACCGTCGACGAGGTCCCGCACTCGCTGCTCTTCCCGGAGATGGCGGCCGTCGTCCACCACTGCGGCGCCGGTACCACGGCTGCCGGGGTGCGGGCCGGGGTCCCCGCCGTGCCGGTGCCGGTCCAGTTCGACGAGGGGTTCTGGGCGCAGCGGCTGGTCGCCGCGGGGGTGGCACCGGGGGTGGTCCCGCTGCGCGGGCTGACCGCCGGCACGCTGGCCACAGCCCTGGTGCGGGCGACCCGCGAGCCCCTTTTCCGGTACCGGGCACGGGAGTTGGGGGCGCGGGTGCGCGAGGAGGACGGGGTGGGCCAGGTGGTGGAGGCGGTGGGACGGCTGGCGTGAGCGCCCGCCGCCGTCACCGGGGCTGCTCGGGACTCCAGCCCACCGGGCGCAGGATGCCCAGCAGTTGGCGCACCAGTTCCTCCACGGCCTCGTCGAGGGTGGCGTCCACCCAGCCCGCGCTCCAGTCGTGCAGGAGGCCGTTGACGCTGCCGATGAAGGCCGTCGCCGCGAGGCGGTAGTCGCGCGGGGCGGCCTCGCCGCGGTCGGCGGCGGCCGTGGCCTCGGCGCAGATGAGGTCGACCCAGCGGGCGCGCCGCTCCAGGCGCTGTTCCTCCATGCGGGGGCTGACGCCGACGATCTCGACGAAGGTGATGCGGATCCGGCGCGGGTCGGCGGTGACATTGCCGGCGTAGGCGTGGAAGATCGCGGCGACCCGGTCCGCGAGGGGCAGGTCACGGGCGGCGGCGAACGCGGCCACGACCGCCTCCTCGGCCCAGTCGTTGACCTGGAGGTGCAAGGCCGCCAGGACGTCCTCCAAGGTGCGGAACTCCTCGTAGAACTGGCGTGTCGAGAGTCCGGCCGTCTCGCTGAGCGCGGCGACCGTCGTGCCCCGGTAGCCGGGGGTGTCGCCGAACAGTTGCAGCGCCGCGTCGAGGAATCTCTGCCGCCTCTCGGCCTGCCGCTCCTGCGCGGACTTGCCGGCGTATCGGCCGGTCGGCGCCCTCAGCCTGCCCGCCACGGTTCCTCCCTCGTCGCCCTGTCTCCCAATTTTGTCGTGCCCGTGGTCTTGTGGCGAAGGGCCCCCCTTCCTTACTTTCCAGTAAGTCAACTCTGAACGCACCCGTGTTCAGATTCGGGACCTCCCACCCCCCAGAGGAGAGAGCAGCCATGGCTGCCTTCAGAACCAGGCACCTTTGCTCCGTAGCCGCCGCCCTCGTCCTGACCGTCACCGCCCCCACTGCCGTCGCCACCGCAGCGACCTCCGCCACCGACGCCGCCGCACTGCGCGACGTGCTGCTGGTCGCCAACAACTGGGACGGCACCGCCGATGTCATCAAGTCCAGCGGTGACTACGCCAAGATCGGCCGGATCAACGTCATCCCCGACAAGGACCAGCGGATGGCGGAGATCAACGCCGACCCGATCCGGTGGATCGCCTTCATGACCATCCGCAACAGCGTCGGCGAGGGCCACGACCAGTTCGTCGACGACATGTACTCCACGCCGGACGGCACCTCCGTGGTGGTCTCCCGGCCCAGCTTCGCCGACGTCGTCTCGATCGACGTGGCGACGGGGGCCGTCAACTGGCGTTTCCCCGTGTCGGGTTACCGTGCCGACCACATGGCCGTCTCCCCCGACGGCAAGCGGGTCGCGGTCTCCGCCTCGACGTCGAACACGGTGCACGTGCTGGACATCGGCACCGGCAAGCAACTCGGTTCGTACGCCACGGGCGACAAGCCGCACGAGAACATCTTCACCAAGGACGGCAAGTACATCTGGACCATGTCGATCGGCGACGTGAACACCGCCCTCGACGCGACGTGGCTGGACTGGACGAAGGGCGACCGGCGCATCACGGTCGTCGACGCCACGACGTACCAGCCGGTGAAGACGATCGACATGCGGCAGCGGCTGGACGCGATCGGCCTCTCGGACTACTCCGACGCCGTGCGCCCGGCCGTGTTCTCGCCGGACGAGTCCAAGCTGTACTTCCAGGTCTCGTTCTTCAACGGGTTCTTCGAGTACGACATCGCCACGGACCGGATCACGCGGACCAAGACGCTGCCGAAGAACCCGGCGACGAGCGACGACCGCGGCACGTTCGTCAACGACTCGCGGCACCACGGTCTGTCGATGCGGCCGGACGGCAGCAAGCTGTGCGTGGCGGGCACGATGGACGACTACGCCACCGTCGTCGACCGCGCCACCCTCCAGGAGGGCCCGCTGGTCCCCGTCTCCAAGCCGTACTGGGCGACGGTCAGCGGCGACGGCAAGGACTGTGTCGTCTCCGAGAGCGGGTCCGACCAGGTCACCGCGATCGACTTCGCCACCGGCAAGAAGGTCGTCTCGGTGCCGGTGGGCGACCACCCGCAGCGCGTGCGGCAGGGCCACGTCGCGGCCGGCTGGACGTCTCCGGCCGGCTGAGCGCGACGGTCCGCCCGTGCGCCGGGGTCGCGGTGACCCCGGCGCACGGGCGTGCCGTCACCCGCCGATCCGCTGCGCCGCCCAGGCGGCCAGCTCACCGCGGGCGGCGGCCAGCAGGGCCGCGGACGGGGCGCCGGCGCCGTTGGTCACCAGGGCGTAGTGCACGGTGCCCGCGTCCGTGTCGGTGAGCAGCAGGCGCCGGCTGCCGGTGCCGCCCGGCTCGGCGGCGACGCCGACCGGGGTGGTGGCGGTGTAGGCCGGCGGAGCGTGGACCGTGGCCAGGTCGGAGACCACGGTCGTGGAGGCGGCGGGGAACGAGGCGGGCAGATGCAGTTCGGTCGGCGCCGAGCCGCCGCCGCTCCGCCACACGTGCAGCCCGTACTGTCCGGAGCCGACGAGTTGCGCCACGCTCGGCAGGGAACTCGGCACCGGGTTCCACGTGAGGGTGGTCGAGCCGTCGCGGGAGCGGTCCTCGTAGGTGAAGGCGAGCGTCGTGCCGGAGGTGGCGCTCGGGTAGATCCGGTCGAGCAGACGGGCGTCCTGGCGCAGCGCCGCCTTTCCGGTGTCGTCGAGGCGTACGGCGGAGAGGTCCTCGTCGTTCCAGGCGTCGCCGGCGGTGAGCACCTTGCCGGGGTTGTCGTTCATCGGCTCGTGGTGCCGGCCGTGGTAGATGTCCCACTGCCACTGGTTGCCGGACAGGACCGGTCCGGAGGCGGCGGGGTTGGTCCACCAACTCGCGCCCTTCACACGGGAGTCGAGGGCCTGGTACATCGCCTTGAGGACGGTGGGCGCCTTGCCGGCCGTGGAGCCGTTCAGCGGGTGGCCGAACTCGCTGACGATCGCCGTCGTGCCGGCCGCCGCGGCCCGGTCGCGGACCGTGCCGAAGTCGGTCACGTACTGTCCGTCCGCGGCGTTGCCCCACATCAGGATCCCGGAGATGGCCTTCTGGTCGTAGAAGTGGGTGTTGAAGACGTAGCGGGAACCGAGGGTGCCCGCGTCGAGGAGGCCGCCCTCCTCCTTGCTGACGTTGCCGTTCCAGAAGAGGTTCGGCTCGACGAGGACGGGCTTGTCCTGCCAGCCGGCCGCGTCCATACGGGCCCGGAACTTCACGTAGAAGGGCCACAGCAGGTCGCGTTCCCAGGTGCGGCTGGTCTGCCCGGAGGTGTAGGTGCCGGCGTACGGCTCGTTGTAGGGGTCGAAGCCGAGGACGCCCGCGAACTGCTCGGTGGTCAGGCCCTGCCTGAGGTGGGTCATGGTCTTCTGGGCCATGGTGAGGAAGGAGTCCTGGAGGCCGTACGCGTTGTGCCAGAAGTCGTACTGGGCGGCCTTCACCGCGCCGTTCTGGGTGATGTTCTGGCCCCAGAGGAAGCAGATCCCGCAGGACTCGTCGGGGTAGTCGCCCAGCTCCACGGCCCATTTGGGGGCGCCGTCGCCGGTGTACCAGCTGTCGTCGTCGAAGAGCCAGCGGGAGTAGAGGTCCTGGTGGAAGTCGGGGTAGACGCGGATGCCGGCGTCGAGGAAGGCGCGTATCTGGTCGGTGGCGGCGGTCAGGTAGGCGGTGTCGACCTGGCCGCGCACGGGTTCGGCGTAGGCCCAGGAGAGCAGGAAGCGCACGGAGTTGCCGCCGCCGAGGGCGCGCAGGGCGGTCGCCGACTTCCTGGCGTCGGTGACCGAGGCGAAGGGCAGGCCCTTGTTCTCGGCGAGCTTGGTCTCGCCGGAGACGTTGTAACCGCGCAGGACGACCTCGCGGCCGGTGGCGTCCACGAAGCGGCCGGCGGACACGGTGAGCGCGGTGCCGTCGAACGGGAGGGAGTCGGGGAGGGG
>NZ_MUBA01000212.1 GCF_002154575.1 Streptomyces bobili | reverse complement strand
CGGCGGCGGTCAGCTGGGCGGATGACTGGGGCATGAGTGGGGTCCTGGCTCTCTGGCTCTCGGCGGCGGACGTCAACAAACTACAGCACTCGTCAAATCTGTCAACGTGATTGACGATGCTTTCAGTGCCATGCTTATCTGGCAACGCTTCCGCACTGAACGTCGACTGCGGAGAGCGCTCATCCGTCATGCCCGTACTCGGTCGCACCCTGCGCCGGGGTGCGGGGTCGGGGTGGTCATGGGTCGAGCTCCGTCCAGTTCGGTTGGGTTCGGTTCGGCTGGGTTGAGCGAGTCGGTACGGCGGTGAGCCGCTTCCGTGCGCCGTCAGCAGGCCCCGGCGCAGGGTGCGACCGAGTACGGGCATGACGGATGAGCGCTCTCCGCAGTCGACGTTCAGTGCGGAAGCGTTGCCAGATAAGCATGGCACTGAAAGCATCGTCAATCACGTTGACAGATTTGACGAGTGCTGTAGTTTGTTGACGTCCGCCGCCGAGAGCCAGAGAGCCAGGACCCCACTCATGCCCCAGTCATCCGCCCAGGTGACCGCCGCCGAGATCTCCCGCATCGCGGGAGTCACGCGCGCCACGGTCAGCAACTGGCGTCGTCGGCATGACGACTTCCCGGCGCCGTCCGGCGGCACGGACAGCAGCCCGCTGTACGACCTGGAGTCCGTGCGTTCCTGGCTCGCCTCGCGCGGCCATGTCTCGGCGGCGAGCCCGTCGGAGGAACTGCGCACGACCCTCCGCCTGCACGCGCAGAGCGGCGGGGGAACCTCGGATCTCCTCCTCCTCGTACTCGCGGCGGCGCGCCGATCACCGGAGGAACTGTCGGCCGCCGCACTGCTCCCGGACCCGGACCTGGTCACCCGCGCGCAGCACGACGTGGCGACCACGACCGCGGCCGACGCCGTACCGGCCGGGGACGCCGTCCGCTTCAAGGCGGACGACGCGCCGGTGCTGCGCGCGCTGTACGCGTGTGTACGCGACGAGGGCGGCCAGGCCGCGCTGGGTGTGCTCGCCGAGCGGGAGCTGGAGGACAGCGCCGCGTCCGGCGCGTACCGGACCCCCGAACCGCTCGCGGACCTGCTGGCCGGGCTGATCCTCATCCCCGGATCGCCGGCCCGCGTCCTCGACCCGGCCTGCGGCAGCGGCACCCTCCTGGCAGCCGCCGCCCGACGGGGCGCCCGCGAGCTGTACGGCCAGGACACGCTCCCCGTGCAGGCCCGGCGCAGCGCCGTCAGCCTGATGCTGACGGCCCCGGAGGCCACGGTCACCGTGCGCGCCGCCGACAGCCTCCGCGCGGACGCCTTCCCCGGCCTCGTCGCGGACGCGGTGCTGTGCAACCCGCCGTTCGGCGTCCGGGACTGGGGCCACGACGAACTCGCGTACGACCCCCGCTGGGCGTACGGCGTCCCGCCCCGCGCCGAATCGGAGCTGGCGTGGGTGCAGCACGCCCTCTCGCACCTGACCCCCGGCGGCTACGCGGCCCTGATCCTCCCACCGGCCACGGCGGGCCGCGCGTCGGGCCGTCGCGTACGGGCGGAGCTGGTACGCGGCGGGGCTCTGCGCGCGGTGATCGCCCTGCCGGTCGGCGCGTCGGTGCCGCTGCACGTCGGTCTCCAGATCTGGGTACTCCAACGGCCCGAGCCGGGCGGCCCCGAGCGCAAGTCGGTGCTGTTCGTGGACACGGCGGAGACGGGCGCGGGGGCGTGGGCGGGAGCGAGGGCAGGTGACGGCGGTACGGCCGGCGCCACCCGCACCCGCGGCGGCACGAGTCGGTCCGCTTCCCTGGACTGGACCGAGCTCACAGCACGGGTCATGGGGGCGTGGCAGGCGTTCACGACGAGCCCGGACGCGTTCGAGGGCGAACCCGGTGTCGCGCACGCGGTCGGCGTGGTGGACCTGCTGGACGACGTGGTGGATCTGACCCCGGCGCGTCTCGTACGGGCGTCGCGGGCCGAGGTCGATCCGGCGGAGCTGTCGGCGGAGGTCGACGCCACCCGCCAGAACCTCGTCAAGGCCGCGAAGTCCCTCGCTCGGGCGGCCGGTCACGAGGAGTGGAGCAGCGCGGGCGCCACGGCACGCGAGTGGCGGACGGCGACGGCGGCCGACCTGTCACGCGGTGGCGCGCTGACTCTGCTGCGGACGGTGCCGGAGGGCGGACGGGGCGGCCCTGTGGCGGGCGGGGACGGGCCGACCGAGGCGCCCGAGGCCGCCCGCGCGGTCCTCACCGGCTCCGACATCGCACACGGGTCGGGCCCCACGGGCGACGCGGCGGAGCTGCGCAGCGTCGTGGCGCCGCTGGTCGCGGTCGGAGACGTCCTGGTACGTGCGGTCGCGGGCGGCGACGGCCCGATGGCCAGGGTCGCGGGCGAGGAGGACGCCGGCGCGCTGCTCGGCCCTCACGTCCACCTCTTCCGGCCGGACCCGGCACGCCTGGACGCCTGGTTCCTGGCGGGGTTCCTGGGCGCGGAGGAGAACATCGCGGGCGCGTCGACGGGCAGTACGGTCCTGACGGTCAGCCCCGGCCGACTGCGCGTGCCCCTGCTGCCGCTGGAGGAGCAGCGGCGGTACGGGGAGGCGTTCCGGCACGTGCTCGCACTCCGGGCGGAGGCGCAGCGGGCGACACGGCTGGCGGAGGACACGGCACGGCTGCTGGCGGGCGGGCTGACCGGGGGCCAACTGCTTCCGGGCCGGAACGCGGCAGCTCACCCGCACGGTGCCGATTAACCGCATTGGACATACGGACCTTCATCCACATAGACCACACTTGTCGGCACCCGCGCGGCTCGCTCTGCGGCGCGGTGGGGGCGGGACATCTCAGGAAGGAACTCGGGGTTCAGTTGAACAGCAGTAAGCACACGGAGTTGGCGAACCATGCGTGGTCCGTCGCCGACCTCCTGCGGGGGGACTACAAGCAGTCCGACTACGGCAAGGTCATCCTGCCGTTCACAGTGCTGCGGCGCCTGGAGTGCGTGCTGGAGCCGACGCGGGAGAAGGTCGCGGAGGCGGTCGCCCAGCACAAGGACAGCGGGATCGACCCGGACCGCTTCCTGCGCCGGGCCGCGGGCCACTCCTTCTACAACAAGTCCAGCCTCACCCTGAAGAAGATCGCGGCGGACCCGCAGAACGCGGCACAGAACCTCCTGGTGTACGTGGGGGCGTTCTCGGACAACGCGCGGGGAGTACTCGACCGCTTCGAGTTCGCGCAGCAGATCAAGCGGCTGGACAGCGCCGGACTGCTCTACAAGGTCATCGGCAAGTTCACGGACCTGGACCTGCGCCCCGAGATCGTGCCCAACCACAACATGGGCTACATCTTCGAGGAACTGATCCGCCGCTTCGCGGAGCAGTCCAACGAGACGGCCGGCGAGCACTTCACCCCGCGTGAGGTCATCCAACTGATGGTCCGGCTGCTGGTCGTTCCGGACGGCGACGGACTCCAACTGCCCGGTACGGTGCGCACGGTCCTCGACCCAGCCTGCGGCACGGGCGGCATGCTCTCCGCGATGGACGACCTCATCACCGACCTGAACCCGGGCGCCACGGTGGAGGTGTACGGGCAGGAACTCAATCCCGAGTCCTGGGCGATCTGCCGGTCCGACCTCATGATCAAGGGCCAGAACCCGGAGAACATCGCCTTCGGCAACTCCTTCAACGACGACGGGCACGCCCGCAAGACCTTCGACTACATGCTGGCCAACCCGCCGTTCGGCGTGGAGTGGAAGAAGGTCAAGGAGGACGTCGAGGCCGAGCACACGTCGCTGGGCGAGGCCGGCCGCTTCGGCGCGGGCCTGCCGCGCATCAACGACGGCTCGCTGCTGTTCCTCCAGCACATGATCTCGAAGATGAAGCCGGTGGACGTCAACGGCGGGGGCGGTTCGCGCCTGGCGATCGTCTTCAACGGCTCGCCGCTCTTCTCGGGCGCGGCAGGTTCGGGCGAGTCGGGGATCCGCCGCTGGATCCTGGAGAACGACTGGCTGGAGGCCATCGTCGCCCTGCCCGACCAGCTCTTCTACAACACCGGCATCTCGACGTACTTTTGGATCCTGACCAACCGCAAGAATCCGGACCACAAGGGCAAGGTCGTGCTGCTGGACGCCCGCGACCAGTGGCAGAAGATGCGCAAGTCACTCGGCGACAAGCGCAAGGCCCTGAGCAAGGACCACATCGCGACGGTGGTCAAGCTGTACGGCGACGCGCTGGCGGTGGCGGACGATGCAGAACACCCGCTGCACGGCAAGGTGAAGGTCTTCTCGAACGAGGACTTCGGGTACCAGCGGATCACGGTGGAGCGCCCGCTGAGGCTGCGGTTCGAGGTGACGGAGGAGACGCTGGCGGGGCTGGAGGCGTCGAAGGTCATCCAGAAGCTGCCGCAGGCTTCGGCTTTGGCGGACGCCTTCAAGTCCTTGATGGGAACGAGCTGGGGGACGAAGCAGGAGGCTTGGCTGGCGTTGAAGGACGCGATGGCACAGGCCGGCGAGCTGTGGCCCACGGGCGCGCCGTTCAACAAGGCGCTGCGGGAGGTCATCGGGGTACGGGACCCGGAGGGTGAGGTCCAGCGAGTCAAGGGGCAGCCCGAGCCGGATGCTGAGCTTCGGGACAACGAGAACGTGCCGTTGGGTGAGGACGTCGAGGAGCACCTGGAGCGGGAGGTCCACCCGCATGTACCGGATGCGTGGATCGACCATAGCAAGACGAAGATCGGGTACGAGATCCCGTTCACCCGGCATTTCTATGTGTACGAGCCGCCACGGCCGTTGAGCGAGATCGACGCGGAACTGAAGGCGCTGGAAGCGGAGATCCAGGGTCTGCTGGGGGAGGTCACGGAATGACCAGCGTCGATCAGTGGCTCCGCTCAGCACCCGCTCACTGGAATCGTGGGCGTCTCAAGGATCTCATTTCTACGTCAACGAACGGCACTTGGGGCGGTGACCCAGTCGAGGACGGCAACGACGTCCCCTGCATCCGTGCTGCGGATTTCGAACGCCTGAGCCGTCGCGCAGACCTCTCGAACGCGCCATTGCGCTACGTGGATCCCTCGTCGCTTCGCCAACACCTCCTGCGTCCCGGTGACCTTGTTCTCGAGAAGTCCGGGGGTGGCGAGAAGCAGCCCGTGGGCATGGCTGTCCTGTTCACCGACACTGCCAAGGCGGTCTGCTCCAACTTCTGTGCGCGCATCAAGCCGTCCGCCGACGTCGACTCCCGGTTTCTGAACTACGTGTTCGCCGCGGCGTACGGGCAAGGCCTGAGTCAGGCCGCGATCAAGCAGACGACTGGCATCCAGAACCTCGACACCGGAGCGTTCTTCGCTTCCCCTTGGGCCTTCCCGGCAGAGGAGGAGCAGCGCCGCATCGCCGACTTCCTCGACGCCGAGATCACATCCCTCGACCATGTAGCGAAGTTGCGCCGCGAGCAGCAGGCTCTCCTTATCTCACGCCGGTGGTCGCACTTCCAAGAGGTCCTGGACGCAACTGCCGGACCGGTGATTCCGCTGCGCCGCGTCATACGCTCCGTCATCGACGGTCCGTTTGGAAGTGCCTTTTCCAGCGCCGACTACACCGACGAGGGCGCGGCAGTCGTACGGCTCGGGAATATCGGTTTCGCGGAATACAGGCCGACCGATCAGGCGCACATTCCAATGAGCCTGTACCGGCAATTCCAATACCACAAGGTCAGTCCCGGGGACGTTCTAATCGCCGGTCTGGGAGACGCCAGAAATCACGCTGGACGCGCCTGTGTGGCCCCGGATCTCGGGCCGGCGATCGTAAAGGGAAAATGCTTCCGGGCGCGCCTAGAAACGGAAACGGCCGACGCCGACTTCATCGCCCTACTATTGTCGTCGCCCGTCGGCGCCAGCGCGATCGAGGGTCGAGGCTCTACCCGCTCGATGATCAATCTAGACATTGTAAAAGCTGCGTTGCTACCCATGCCGGAACTACGGAAGCAACGATCCGTTGTTGCCGAGTATCGGCAATCCTGGAAGCGGACCAAGGCGGCCATCGACGCCTGCGAGCGCCAGCTTGATTTGTTGGCCGAACGCCGCCAAGCCCTAATCACCGCCGCCGTAACCGGCCAGTTCGACGTATCCACCGCCAGCGGTCGCAACGTAACCGAAGGAGTAACCGTATGAGCCCCGTGCACGACGAGTCCTCCTTCGGGTCCGCCATAGTCGCCGCCCTCTGCGAGCGAGGCTGGCGGGAGGCGAACCCCGAGGACTACCGAGCCGACCTCGGGCTCGACACCAACGAGTTGTTCACCTTCATCGGCAAGTCGCAGCCCGACGAGTGGAACGAGCTCCTCACCGTCTACGGCGGTAACCCCAACGAGGCACAGCGCGGTTTCGCGCAGCGTCTCGACCGGGCCATCGCCGATGACGGGCTGCTCCACGTCCTCCGGAACGGCGTCAAGGACCGTGGAGTCCGGCTCCGCGTCGCCTACTTCAGGCCCAACCTGATCTCCGCCGAATCCGTCCTCGACGGCTACCGCGCCAACCGCCTCACCGTCGTCCGCGAAGTCCCCTACGCCACCAAGCAGGCTGACTGGGGTCACCGCCTCGACCTCACCCTGTTCCTCAACGGCATCCCGGTCGCCACGGCCGAGTTGAAGAACCCGCTGACCGGGCAGGGCGTCGAGCAGGCCAAGGAGCAGTACCGGACCGATCGCGACCCGACCGAGTTGATCTTCACGCGGCGCGTGATCGCCAACTTCGCGGTGGACCCGGACCTGGTCTTCGTCACGACGCAACTGCGCGGCAAGAGCACCCAGTTCCTGCCGTTCAACACCGGCTCGAACGGCCCCGGCCAGCCCGGCGGGGCCGGAAACCCGGCGCCCACGGCCCACGGCACGTACGCCACGTCCTACCTCTGGGAACACGTCTGGCAACGGGACAACTGGCTCGATCTCCTCCAGCGTTTCGTGCACCAGCAGAAGACGAAGACGCCCGGCGGCGGCACGACCAAGTCGACGATCTTTCCCCGCTACCACCAGTGGGACGTCGTCCGGAAGCTCACCGCGCACGCGTCCGTCCACGGTGCCGGCCAGAACTACCTGATCATGGCCTCCGCCGGGTCCGGCAAGTCGAACACCATCGGTTGGCTGGCACACCGCCTCAGCGACCTGCACGCCCGCACGGATCCGCACGTGCTCCGACCGGATGCTCTCGCCGACGGCCGTATCAAGCCGGGTGAGCCCGTCTTCGACAAGGTCATCGTCATCACCGACCGGCGCGCCCTGGACGCCCAGCTCGCGGCGACCGTCGGCAGCTTCTCGCAGACGGACGGCCTGGTCGTGAAGGTCGACGAGAAGCACGGCGCGAAGAGCGAGCAGCTCGCCCGCGCGCTCTCCCGGGACACGGGGAAGATCGTCACGGTCACCCTGCACTCATTCCCGGCACTGCTGGACTACATCAAGCGCAACCCCACCGAGATCAAGGGCACCCGCTTCGCGATCATCGTGGACGAGGCGCACTCCTCCCAGTCCGGCGACGCCGCCACCGCCGTGAAGTCGGCTCTGCGGGACCTCGGCCTGGACGCCGACTCGGACGAGGACGGCGCGACCAGCGTCACCGTCGACGAGAAGCTGAAGGCGAAGGCGGTCGAACGTTCCGCCGCCGCCAACCTCTCCTACTTCGCCTTCACCGCCACACCCAAGTCCAAGACCCTCGAACTCTTCGGCACGGAAGGCGTGGAGAACGGCAAGCCCGTCTACCGCCCCTTCCACACCTACTCCATGCGTCAGGCCATCGAGGAAGGCTTCATCCTCGACCCCCTGCGCAACTACGTCACCTACGACACCTACTGGAAGCTCGCGAACCTCAACCGCGACGAGAAGGAGGTCGACCCCTCCAAGGCGAACAGCCTGCTCGCCCGGTTCGCGCTCATGCACGAGCACACGGTGTCGCAGCACGCCCAGGTGATCGTCGAGCACTTCGTCGCCCACACCCGCGGCCGGCTCGGCGGACGTGCCAAGGCCATGGTGGTCACGGCGTCGCGCCACTCCGCCGTACAGATGGCCCGCGCCATCCGGAGTTACATCGCCGACCGCGACTACGACACCAAGTACCCGGACCTCCGTGTCCTGGTCGCGATCTCCGGGTCTCTCACCATCGACGGCGAGGAGACCACCGAGGTCAAGGAGAACGGCGGGATCTCGGAGAGCGCACTGCCCAAGGCCTTCGACTACACCCGCGCCGACGACAAGGCCGCGAAGGCCGGCGGCAAGGGCCAGCAGGAGTACCGGATCCTGGTCGTCGCCGAGAAGTACCAGACCGGCTTCGACCAGCCGCTCCTGACGACGATGTACGTCAACAAGACACTGACCGGCATCGCCGCCGTGCAGACCCTCTCCCGCCTCAACCGGACCGCCGAACGCAAGTCCCAGGCCGACCTCGCCGTACTGGACTTCGTCAACGACGCCGAGGACATACAGGACGCCTTCCGCCCGTACTTCGAGGAGGCGCACACCCTGCCCTCCGACCCCAACCTCCTCTACACGGCCCAGAGCCGCGTCATGTCAGCGCCGGTCATCTCCGAGCAGGACATGGACGAGTTCGTCGCCGCGTACTTCGAGGCACAGGAGAAGGCGGCCGGCTCCCAGTCCAAGTGGGAGAAGCTGCACGCCGAGCTGTACCGGCTCCTGTCCCCCGCGGTCATCCGCTTCACCAAGCTCCTGGAGGGCGAGGACGAGGACGGCGTCGAAACGGCCGAGGAGTTCCGCGCCAACCTCACCGACTACGTCCGCAAGTACGGCTTCCTCGCGCAGATCGTGCCGTACCAGGACCCGGAGTTGGAGCGCCTGTATCTCTACGGGCGCTACCTGCTCAACCGTCTCCCCCGACTCGCGGACGGCGGAGTCGACATAGGCGAGGTCGACCTCAGTCACCTGCGCGTCCAGAAGACCGGCGAGCACGACGTGTCCCTCACCCCCGAAGGTGCGGCCGAACTCAAGGGGTTCGGCGACGGGGTGGGCGGCGCCAAGGACGCGGACAAGTCACTGCTGTCCGAGCTGATCGAGAAGTTCAACGCCAAGTTCGGTACGGACTTCACCGAGCAGGACCTTCTGCCGGTCTTCAACCTCACCAACCAGGACCCGAAGGTCCGTGCCGCGGCCCTCGTCAACGACGAGGAGAACTTCGGCCTCGTCTATGACAAGAAGTTCGAGGAGAACATGATGGACCATGTCTCCACCATCGACACCCTCGGCAAGCGCTACTTCGGCGCGGACCGGGACTTCAAGTCCAACCTCGACCGCAGCGCCCGCCGCGCGGCCTGGCGGATGATCCGCCGGGAGGAAGGCCTGGACGAGATCTGATCCGACGGGAGCGGGGCCCGGTGCGACGTGCGCACCGGGCCCCGCTCGTCGTACGTCCGCCGAGTCAGCGTCCGGCGGCCATCCGCATGAAACCGCCCCATGCTTCGGTTCCGAACGCCAGCCTGGCCACTGCGGGCCGCTTCGAATCCCTGACGAGGACGGCTCCGGAGACTGCGGCGACCTCGACGCATTCGCCACCGTTGCCCGTGCTGTAGCTGCTCTTTGTCCAAGCGGCCTCGGGCACAGCCGTCTTGCTGTGCTGCACGCTCATGTGTCTCCCATCAGTTTCTCGATGAACGCCACTGACTCGCTCGGTGTCAGCGCCTGTGATCGGAGGATGCCATAGCGGGCTTCAAGCGTGCGCACGTACCCGGCGTCGGTGTAGAGACGGCTGTGATCCTGAACTTCCGCGTACGCAACACGCTGGCCCTTGTCGGTATCGATCAACGAGAAGGGGCCGCCCAAAGCGGCGTTGTCCTCACGTTCGATCGGCATGACCTGCACCTCCACACTTCTAGACTGGCTGGTGAGAAGGATTTGTTCCAGCGTCTCGCGCATGACATTCGCACCGCCGATCGGCCTGCGCAGCACCGCCTCCTCGATGACGAAGCTCACCAGGGGAGCGGGGCGTCGGCCGAAGATCGCCTGACGCACCATGCGCGCCTCAAGTCGCTGCTCGATCACTTCGTCGTCCAGCAGCGGCCGCTCCATGTGGAAGACGGCACGCGCATAGTCTTCGGTCTGCAACAGACCAGGCACCGCGTACACCGCGTACAGGTTGAGGGCGGCTGCCCTGGCTTCAAGGCGAGCCATGTCCCGGAAGAACGCCGGATACTGAGCCTTGGCCACCTCCTCCTTCAAAGCCAACAACAACCCCCCAGCCCCCAGCACCTCATCCGCCTGCTCGATGAACCGGGCCTGCGGGATGCGCCTCCCCTGCTCGATCGACGCCACCGTGTCCGCCGAGTAGCCGACCCGCCTGCCGAACTCGGTCCGCTCCAGCCCCGCCTGCACCCGGAGCAGCTTCAACTGCCGTCCGAACGCGGTCACCACGCCGGTGCCCGCCTCGTCCTCCGGCCGCTGCGCCGCCTCCTCGCCCCTCGCCGTCACCGTCACCGTTCCTGCCGCCCTTCCCCCGAGTCCGTCCGTCCGCCGTACGCATGCGTACAACGCCCGCGCACGCCAGGTACGAAGGATTGGCGTCAGCGCGTCACCACTGGTCACGCTACGCCACGAAGCGCGACCGTGAGTGCATGACCGCAACACAACCACCCGTCACAGCGCACCGGTTCGCGATGCGCTTCAGCTCCACTCCCCGCGGCGCCCGCCTCGCCCGACGACTGTGCGGACACCGGCTCGACGACTGGGGCATCCCGTACGGCAGCGAGCGGCACGACGCCGTCACGCTCGTCGTGGCGGAGCTGTGCGCGAACGCCGTACGGCACGGGCATGTGGCCGGCCGGGACTTCCACGTCCTCCTCACCGCCGACCCGGCCGCCGCGACCGTACGCGTCGAAGTGAGCGACACCCGCGGTGAACGTCTCCCCCGCATCCCCTCCGGCGCGCCGACGGACGGCTGCGGAGACGGCGGGCGCGGGCTGCTGCTCGTCGAGGCGCTGGCCGACCGGTGGGGCTGTGCCGCACGCGCCGAGGGCGGTCCGGGCAAGACGGTGTGGGCGGAGTGCGTCACGCCCGGCCTGACCTGATGACGTAGGCCATGACGTAGATGGCCCGCGATCCGGCTGGACGCGCCCGACCCGTACCGGGGAAACTGATCCCCGACCACAACACGGGGCGGGGGCCAGGTGCCGGACGGACGGCGGATCGCGGGACGCTACGAGCTGCTCGAACAGTTCGGCCAGGGTGGCATGGGGGACGTGTGGCGGGGTTACGACGCCGTCCTGGACCGGCCGGTCGCCGTGAAACTGATCCGCCCCCAGGCCGTGACGTCACCGCACCTGGCGGAGGAGTTCGAGAAGCGGTTCAAGCGCGAGGCACGGATCACCGCGCGGATCCAGCACCCCGGCGTACCACAGGTGTACGACGCCGTGCTCGACGAGTCGTACGAGCAACTGTTCCTCGTGATGGAGCTGGTCGACGGGGTGCCGCTGACCGCGTACGTGCACCCGGACGAGGACCTCCCCGTGAGCTGGGCGGTGGCGGTGGCGGCGCAGGTGGCGACCGTGCTGTCGTACGCGCACGACGTACCCGTGGTGCACCGGGACCTGAAGCCGGGCAACATCCTCGTCGCGCGGGACGGCACCGTGAAGGTGCTGGACTTCGGCATCGCGGCGATCCTGCAGACGGACGTCACGCGGCTGACCGCGACCGGCAGCCCCATCGGGACGCACCAGTACATGGCGCCGGAACAGGTGCGCGGCGGGCGGGTCACGCCGCGCACCGACCTGTACGCGCTGGGGTGCGTCCTGCACGAACTGCTCTGCGGGCGACCGCTGTTCAGCGGAGACGGCGAGTTCCACCTGATGATGCAGCACGTCAACGCGACACCGACGCCGTTGCGGCAACTGCGGGCCGGCGTCCCGGAGGAACTCGAAGCACTCGTGCTGCACCTGCTGCGCAAGGCACCCGAGGCGCGTCCCGCGGACGTGCAGGAGGTGTACGAGCGGCTGCGGCCCTTCCTGCCCGCGCCCGGCGAGGAAGCCGTGCCGGACGAGTCGGGGCCTGCCGGGGCGCCCGATCCGACGGGCATCTTCCGCCGCCCCTACGCGCCCCGCTCGCGCGCCGGTGCGGCGAACGCGCTGCGCGCCGCACCCGCCGCCGGGGCCGACGCGCCTGCGGCCGTTCCCGCCGCCGAGCGGGAGGCACTGCGGGAACAGATCCTCGAAGTGCACGCGCACTTCGCCGCGTTGATGGAGGAGGAGCGGTACGCGCAGGCCGCCGAGGTGGTGGGCGAGATGATCGAGCCGGCCGCGCGGGCCCTCGGCTCGGAGAGCAAGGCGGTGCTCGGACTGCGTCGGCGCCGGGCGTTCAGCCGTCAGCTGGCAGGCGACCACCGGGCCGCACTGCCCGAGTTCGAGGCGCTCGCCGACGCCTACGGGCGGGTCAGTGGCCCGAGCAGCGAGGACGCCCGGGACAGCCGCGCCCAGGCGGCCCGCTGCCGCGGCGAACTCGGCCAGGTCACCGAGGCCCTGGCGGGGCTGCACGGCGTCCTCGACGTCGTCCGCTCCGTGGACGGCGACGTGAGCGAGGAAGCGGTCGAACTGCGCCGCGACATCGGCATGTTGCTGCTCGCGCAGGGACGGGCGGTGGACGCGTACGGCATCCTTGATCCGCTCCACGCCGACCTGTGCATGGTGTTCGGACCGGACGACGAGCTCACGGCCGAAGTGGCCGAGACACTGGCCGTGATCCGTCTGGATCTCGACGGTGGCCCCATGGATCTCGACGGTGGCCCCGCCGGATCGCCCACCTGACCTGGCCCTTCCTTCCCGTCCCAGCCCGTCCGGACCATAGGATCCACCCATGCCGCAGCTTGCCTTCGACATCACGTTCTTCGCCGAACTCCCCAAGCTCCAGCCCACGGTCAGGAAGGGCGTCCTGGAAGCGTGGGAGAAGTTCGACCGGCTCACCCTCGATCAGCTCTTCAAGGATCCGGGGCTGAAACTGGAGAGCCTGACGCACGCGAACGACAAGCAGATCCGGACCATACGCATCGACCAGTTCTGGCGCGGCGTCGTCCTCGCCCCGACGACCGGGGACACCTTCGTCCTCCTGCGGGTCATGGCTCACGACAAGGCCATCGCCTGGGCGAAGAAGCAGAAGTCCAGCATCAACGAGGTGACGCGGGCCGTCGAGATCCGGGACGCGGCGACCCTGGACGCGATCACGCCGGCGTACGAACAGGTGGCGCGGACCTCGTCGAAGGCACGGCTGTTCGCGGCGTTCTCCGACGGAGACCTCCGCGCGCTGGGCATCGACGACGAAACCCTGCGGCAGGCCCGGTCGCTCGTCGACACGGAGCAACTGGAGATCTTCGCGCCGCTGCTGCCTCAGGACCAGCGGGAGGTGTTGCAGTACCTCGCGGCGGGCTGCACCGTCGAGGAGGTCTGGCAGGAGATCGTCGCGCCGGCCCTCCAGGCGTCGGCACAGCCCGTCGACACGCAGGACTACGAGACGGCGATCCGGCACACCCGCGCCCGCATCGCGCTCATCACAGCCCCCGAAGAGCTGCGGGACATCCTGGAGAAGCCCTTCGCGGCCTGGCGGATCTTCCTGCACCCCTCCCAGCGGAAGGTGGCCTACCGGGCCTCCTACTCGGGACCGGCGCAGGTCACCGGCGGGCCCGGCACCGGCAAGACCGTGGTCGCGCTGCACCGCGTCAAGCACCTGCTCGGGCACCTGCGTGACGGGGACCGCATCCTCCTCACGACGTACACCAACGCGCTCGTCAACGCGCTCCGCTCCGGACTGGAATCCCTGGTGGAGGACGCGGAACTGCGCGAGCGGGTGGACATCTCGACGGTGGACGGCTTCGCGAGCCGGGTCGTCGCCGAGGCCCCCGGCGCGGTGACACTGCGGCCGTTGATGCACAACGAGGAGGAGAGCCGCTGGGGCAAGGCGGCCAAGGCGACCGGATTCACCGGCAGCGCGCAGTTCCTCTCCCAGGAGTACCGGCACATCGTCCTCGCCCAGGACATCCGCACCCTGGCCGACTACGAGGCGGCGGACCGACGCGGTCGCGGCAGCCGGCTCACCGCCGCCGAACGCCCCCTGGTGTGGGAGACGATCGAGCGGTTCACGGCGGGCCTCGCGGCGGACGGCGCCCGCACCTGGCTCCAGACGTGCGCGCAGGCCGCCCGGCAATTGGAGGGGAAGGGTCCGCAGTACCGGCACGTGGTGGTGGACGAGGCCCAGGACCTGCACCCGGCGCAGTGGCGGCTGCTCCGCGCGGCCGTGCCCGCCCGCCCGGACGACCTGTTCATCGCGGGGGACCCGCACCAGCGCATCTACGACTCGAAGGTGTCGCTCAAGTCCCTCGGTATCAAGGTGACCGGCCGGTCGGTGAAGCTGCGCAAGAACTACCGCAGCACGCAGGAGATCCTGCGCTGGTCCACGGCACTGCTGATCGGCCGCCCGATCGCCCAACTGGAGGACGAGGGGCGCAACGACACCCTGCTCGGCTACCGTTCCGCCCTCCACGGCGACGGGCCCGCCCTGCACGCCGCGGCGACCGAGGAGGCCGAACTGGACGCGCTCGTCACCCAGGTACGGGCGTGGACGGACGCGGGGATCGGCGCCGGGCAGATCGGGGTCAGTGCCCGGTTCAACAAGACGTGCGCGAAGGCGGTGGCACGCCTGAAGGACGCCGGCATCCCCGCCGCCACCCTGCGTGCCGCGGACGCCGCCGGGGAGGTGACGACCGTCCGGGTCGGGACCATGCACTCGTTCAAAGGGCTGGAGTTCCGCTGTGTCGCGGTCATCGGCGTCACCGAGGACGCGCTGCCGTTCCCGAAGGCGGTCACGCCGCCCGACGTGGACGCCAAGCAGCACGAGACGGACCTGATGTCGGAACGCTGCCTGCTGTTTGTCGCCTGCACGCGGGCCCGCGACGGCCTGTACGTCTCCTGGTCCGGCGAGCCGAGCCCGTTCCTGGTGCAGGCCGGCGTGTGAGACGGGCTCGCTCGCCGGCCTGACACGGTTCCCAACGGGCGTTGAGCGACCAGGTCAACGGCCAGGAGTCGGATCTGGGGAGAGGCCGTGCGGTCCGCGGTGGACGCACTCGTCAGCCGTAACCGGTGCCGCCGCAGAGGCGACGGTCCCTGCCTCCCGGCGCACCAGGACCAGCACGCACACCGCACCCGCACGCGCCCCCTCCCCGCCCCCCCGTCAGGCGGCCTTCGCCACTCCCTCCCGGTGTCTGCGGATGAGGTCCGCGTAGTGGCGTCCGGTGCCCTTGATCGTGCGGGTCTGGGTGCGGTAGTCGACGTGGACCAGGCCGAAGCGCTTGTCGTAGCCGTACGCCCACTCGAAGTTGTCCAGCAGCGACCATGCGAAGTATCCGGCGAGCGGGGCCCCCTTGCGGGCGGCGGAGGCGCAGGCAGCGAGGTGCTCGGTGAGGTAGGCCTGGCGCTCGGGGTCGTCGACGGTGCCGTCGGGGCGGACGACGTCCGGATAGGCGGAACCGTTTTCCGTGACGTACAGGCGGCGGGCGCCGTACTCGTCGGTCAGGCGCAGCAGCAGTGCCTCGATGCCGCTCGGGTCGACCTCCCAGTCCATCCCGGTGCGCGGGACGCCTTCGCGGCGTACGGAACGGGCGTACGGGGCGGGCCCTCGGGGATCGTCGGTGACGGTCGCCGGGAAGTAGTAGTTCAGGCCCAGCCAGTCGAGCGGCGCGGCGATGACCTCCAAGTCGCCTGCGCGCTCTGGGAGTTCGACGCCATACACCTCGCGCATGTCGGCCGGGAAGCCGCGGCCGTGGACCGGGTCGAGCCACCAGCGGTTGGTGTGGCCGTCCACCCGGCGGGCGGCGGCGAGGTCCTCGGGCCGGTCGCTCGCGGGGTGGACGGTGGAGAGGTTGTTGACGATGCCGACCTCGGCGCCGGGCGCCGCCGCACGGATCGCCTGTACGGCGAGACCGTGGCCGAGGAGCAGATGGTAGGAAGCGCGCACGGCGGCCGTCAGGTCGGTCAGGCCGGGGGCCATCGTGCCTTCGAGGTGGCCGATCCACGCCGAGCACAGCGGTTCGTTGAGGGTGGTCCACTGGGAGACCCGGTCGCCCAGCCGAGCTGCGACCACCGACGCGTACGCGGCGAAGTGCTCGGCGGTGTCGCGCTCGGGCCAGCCGCCGCGGTCCTGGAGCACCTGCGGCAGGTCCCAGTGGTAGAGGGTGACGGACGGGGTGATGCCGGCGGCCAGCAACGTGTCGACCAACTCGTCGTAGAACGCGAGGCCCTTGGGGTTGGCCGGGCCGTCGCCGCCGGGCATCACGCGCGGCCAGGCGATCGACATCCGGTAGGCGTTCGTGCCCAGTCGGCGCATCAGGGCGATGTCCTCGCGCCAGCGGTGGTAATGGTCGCAGGCGATGTCGCCGTGGTCGTCGCCGGCGATCTTTCCCGGAGTGTGCGAGAAGGTGTCCCAGATCGACGGCGAACGGCCGTCCTCCGCCACGGCTCCCTCGATCTGGTAGGCCGAGGTGGCCGTGCCCCACAGAAAGTCGTGCGGGAGTGCGGCGAAATCGATGGTCACAGAAGTCCCTTCACAGTCACGGAGGTTGTTCACTTCACCGCTCCCGCCGTCAGACCGGCCACGAGGTAGCGCTGCAGGAGGAGGAAGCCGGCCACCACGGGCACGCTGACGACCAGCGAGGCGGCCATGATCTGGTTCCAGTACACGTCGTTGAGGGTGGAGTAGCCCTGGAGTCCGACGGCGAGGGTGCGGGTCGTGTCGTTGGTCATGACGGAGGCGAACAGCACCTCGCCCCAGGCGGTCATGAAGGAGTAGACGGAGACGGCGACGATGCCGGGGATCGCGGCCGGCACGACGATGCGGAACAGCGCCCCGAGCGGGCCGCAGCCGTCCACCAGTGCCGCCTCGTCCAGGTCGCGCGGCACCGAGTCGAAGTACCCGATGAGCATCCAGATGGAGAAGGGGAGGGAGAAGGTGAGGTACGTCAGGATCAGCCCGCCGCGCGAACCGAACAGGGCGATGCCGGTGGCGTTGCCGATGTTGACGTAGAGGAGGAACAGCGGGAGGAGGAAGAGGATGCCGGGGAACATCTGCGTGGACAGGACGGTCACCGTGAAGGTGCGTTTTCCGCGGAAGTCGTAGCGGCTCACCGCGTAGGCGCTGAACACGGCGATCACCACCGAGCAGACCGTCGCCGCGCCCGCCACGATCAGCGAGTTCACGAAGTAGCGGGCGAGCGGCACGGTCGACCAGATGTCGATGTACGGCCGTATCGTCAGGTCGCTGGGCAGCCAGCGGAACGTGCCCGAGACGTCCGCGAGGGGCTTGAGGGAACTGGAGATCATCACGTACACCGGCACCAGGACGAAGCCGCTGAGCAGGGTGAGGAAGATCCGCCGGAACCACAGGAACGAACGCGGCGGCGCCATGGGCGAGCGGGGTGTCGCCCGGTGAAGGTCAGGCATCGGCGGGCCTCCGTCCGCGCGAGGTGACGGCGAGGTATACACCGGTCACGATCAGCAGGAACAGCAGCAACAGGACCGACATGGCGGAACCCGCGCCGAAGTTCCAGGTGACGAACGAAGCCTGGTAGATGTGGACCGAGACGAGGTCGGCGGCCTCCGGAGCGGCCTTGCCGAACAGGACGTAGGGCGTGTTGAAGTCGTTGAACGTCCACAGGAACAGCACCAGTACCAGGACCTGGTTCACCGCGCTCAGCGACGGCAGGGTGATCCGGCGGATCTGCTGCCACACGCCGGCACCGTCCAGGGCCGCCGCCTCGTACAGCTCGCGCGGAATGTTCTGCAGGCCCGCCATGACGATGAGGAAGGCGAACGGCCAGCCCTTCCACACGGAAACGGTGAGCAACGCGTAGAAGCTGTTGTCGCCGATCAGCCAGAACGACGGCTTGTCGGTGAGGTGCAGCTGATCGTGCAGGACGTGGTTCACCAGGCCGTTGTCGTGCTGGAACATGAACACCCAGGTGATGACGGCCGCGTAGACCGGCAGGGCGTACGGCACCAGGAACAGCGCGCGCAGCAGGCCGCGACCGCGGAACGTGTCCTGCATGGAGATCGCCGCGGCCGTGCCGATCAGCCAGCACAGGCCCACCGACAGCAGGGTGAAGGCGACGGTGACGAGGAACGAGTGCAACAGGGCTTCGCCGACCGGGGCGTTGAAGTCCACCGACATCGCGTAGTTGTCGAGTCCGGCCCAGGGGGCGGTGCCCCAGTCGCGGATGTAGAACTGGGTGAGTTCCTTGAAGCTCATCACGATGCCGATGACCATCGGCACCAGATGGACGAGGAGTTCGAGGATCAGGGCGGGCAGAAGCAGCAGGTAGGGCAGTCCGATACGGCGGATCCGCCCAGGGCGGCGGCGGGGGCCGTCCGCCTCCCCGGGAGAGTCCTTGCGCACGGCGGCCTGCTCGGTGACCGTGGTCGTCATCACGCTCACTTCGTCGGCATCTGCTGCTGGGCCTTCTCCAGGCGGGCCTTCACCGACTCGGTGGTCACCGCCCGTCCGGCGGCCGCTTCGGCGAACAGCTCCTTCACGGCCGTACCGACCACCGTCTCGAACTGCGACTCGTCGGCGACCTGCGGGAGCGCGGCGGCGCTCTTGGCGAGGGTGTCCTTCAGGACGGCGTTGGCGGGGGTGTTGAAGGCCGGGTCCGCCTGCGCGGCGGCGACCGGCGGGATGGAGCTGTAGGCCTTGTTGAGGATCTTCTGCTCCTCGTCGCTCGTCATGAACTTCACGAACTTCGTGGCGCCGTCGAGGTTGTCGGTGTTCTTGAAGACGGCCAGGTTGATGCCGGCGACCATCGAGTTGACCTGTGCGCCGGTGCCGGGGGTGCCGGACCGCACGGGCACGGGAGCGATACCGTACTTGTCCTCGTCCATGCCCTGGGACTTGAGGTTGGCGGAGGCCGACTGCCAGAGCAGGAACGCCGTCCTGCCCTTGGCGAAGTCGCTCACGGACTGGTTCTGCGCGTACTCGGCGTTGCCTTCCGGGATGGCCTTGTCCTTCGCCATCAGGTCGACGTACTGCTTGACCGCGCTCACCGCGCCGTCGGAGGTGAAGTCGGGCTTGCCGTCGGCGGTGAAGAAGTCCACGCCGTGCTGCTTGGCGAAGGTGAAGACGTGGTGGACGTTCTCGGAGACGTTCGCCCCCTCGGCGCCCAGGACCTGCTTGCCCTTGGCCTGGATCTTCTTGCCGTCGGCGACCAGCTGGTCCCAGGTGGCAGGGGGCCCGGATATCCCCGCGTCGGCGAGGAGTTGCTTGTTGTAGTAGAGCGCGTACGCCATCGAGTACAGCGGCACCGCGGCCGGGTCCTGGCCCTGCGTGCCCGTGGAGCCGAGCGCCGACTCCACGAACCGGTCCTTGCCGCCGATCTTGGCGAAGTTCGCGTCGTCCCAGGGCAGCAGTCCGCCGGTCGCCTGGAGCGAGGCCGACCAGGTGTTGCCGATGTTCAGGACGTCGGGGCCCTGCCCGGAGGTGGTGGCGGTGAGGATCCGGTTGAGCAGGTCGGACCAGGGCACGACCTCCAGTTTCACCTTGATCCCGGTCTCCTTCTCGAACTTGTCGAGTTCCGGCTGGAGGACCTTCTTGTCGATCTCGATGCTGGCGCCCTGGTTCGACGCCCAGTACGTCAGTTCCTTCGGCGAGTCGTCGGACCCGCCCCCGTCCGTCGACGATCCGCCGCCGCAGGCCGTCACGGCCAGGGCGAGTGACATCACGACGGCGCCTGCGGCCGCGGCTCGGATGGTGCGCATGGGTCGGCTCCCGGTCTGTCATCAAGGCTTAATTTAGAGCGTGATTTAAACCTCGGAAGCGAGCGTCGTCAAGAGTTTCGACAAGGTTCGACAAGGGTCGTGCAACTCGGGGGCGGGTCGTGGCACGGCTGCCGGGAACCGTCTTCGCCGGGGTTTGCGGCAGCCACCTTCGCGGCGGTTTGCGGCACCGTCTTTTCTGCCGTTTCCGGCAGCCACCTTCACGGCGGTTACCGGCACCGTCTTCGCTGCGGTATGCGGCACCGGTTTCCCGTACCGCTTCGGCGGCGCCTTCGTCACCCGCTTCGACGCCGCCCCGTTTCGGCGGCGTCTTCGTCACCCGTTTCGGCGGCGCCCCGTTTCGGCGGCGTCTTCGTCACCCGTTTCGACGCCGCCCCGTTTCGGCGGCGTCTTCGTCACCCGTTTCGGCGGCGCCCCGTTTCGGCGGCGTCTTCGTCACCCGTTTCGGCGGCGCCCCGTTTCGACGGCGTCTTCGTCACCCGCTTCGGCGGCGCCCCGTTTCGACGGCGCCGTCGCGCGTACGCCCCGGAGGGTGCTCCCTCCGGGGCGTACGCGATGTGTCCTACGGTGCCGTCGTCAGCGCCGCCGGCGCCGGGGCGTACCCCGTCGGCCGGGCCGTGAAGGTGCCGCGGCCCTGGGTGCGGCTGCGCAGCCGGGTGGCGTAGCCGAACAGTTCCGCGAGCGGCACGGTGGCGGTCACCACGGCCGCGCCGCCGCGCACCTCGGAACCGGTCACCCGGCCGCGCCGGGCGGCGAGGTCACCGAGGACCCCGCCCACGGCGTCCTCGGGCACCGTGACCGTGACTTCCACAACCGGTTCCAGCAACACCATCGTGCAAGCCCGCAGGGCCTCGCGGAGACCGAGCCGGCCCGCCGTACGGAAGGCCATCTCGGAGGAGTCCTTCACATGGGTCGCCCCGTCGGTCAGCGTCACCCGCAGCCCGGTCACCGCGTGCCCGCCGAGGGGGCCCTCGGCGAGGGCGTCCCGGCAGCCGGCCTCGACGGCACGGACGTACTCCTGCGGCACCCGTCCGCCGACCACGGCGGACCGGAACTCGAACCCGCCCTCCAGCGGCTCCACATCGAGCACTACATGCGCGAACTGTCCTGCGCCCCCGTCCTGTTTGACGTGCCGGAAGACCAGTGCGGACACGCCGCGGCCCACCGTCTCCCGATAGGTGACGCGCGGCCGGCCGACGTTGACCTCCAGGCCCAGGGCGCGGCGGATCTTCTCCACCGCGACCTCCAGGTGCAGTTCACCCATGCCCGAGAGCACGGTCTGGCCGGTCTCGGCGTCGGTGTGCACCGTGAGCGACGGGTCCTCCTCGGCGAGCCGGGCGAGGGCCGAGGCCAGCCGGTCCGCGTCGGTGCCGCGCCGCGGCTCGACCGCCACGGAGACGACGGGGTCGGCGACCCCGGGCGGTTCGAGGACCAGCGGGGCGTCCGGCGCGCACAGGGTCGAGCCCGCGCGGGCCGCCTTCAGCCCGATCACGGCCACGATGTCCCCGGCGACGGCGCGGTCCAGCTGGGCGTGCCGGTCGGCCTGGACCCGCAGGATCCGGCCGACGCGCTCGCCGCGGCCGGCGCTCGCGTCCCATACCGCGTCTCCCTTCTCGATCGTTCCGGAGTAGACCCGCAGGTAGGTGAGCCTGCCGGTGGGGGTGGCGTTGACCTTGAACGCGAGCGCCGCGAACGGCGCGGCGGGGTCGGCCGGCCGTCGCTCGTCGACACCCTTGTGCATACCGCATACAGGCGGCACGTCCAGGGGCGACGGCAGATAGGCGACCACGGCGTCGAGCAGCGGCTCGATACCACGGTTGCGGTAGGCGGAGCCGCACAGCACGACCACACCGTCGCCGGTGCGGGTCAGGTCGCGCAGGGCCCCGGCGAGCGTCGCGGCCGAGAGCGTCTCACGGTCGCAGAACTCCTCCAGGGCGGCGGGATGCCGTTCCGCCACCGCTTCCTCCAGCAGCCGCCGGCGCCGCAGCGCCTCCTCACGCAGTTCTTCGGGCACGGGTCCTTCTACGGCCGTCTCGGCGCCGTCGTCCCAGGTCAGCGCGCGCATCCGGAGCAGGTCGACGACGCCGGCGAAGGCGTCCTCGGTGCCGATCGGAAGCTGGACGACGAGCGGGACGGGGTGCAGGCGTTCCCGGATGGACGTCACGGCCGCGTCGAGGTCGGCGCCCGTCCGGTCCAGCTTGTTGACGAACGCGATCCTCGGCACGCCGTGCCGGTCGGCCTGCCGCCACACGGACTCGCTCTGCGGCTCGACGCCCGCCACGGCGTCGAACACCGCCACCGCCCCGTCCAGCACCCGCAGCGAGCGTTCCACCTCGTCGGCGAAGTCGACGTGCCCGGGGGTGTCGATCAGGTTGATGCGGTGGCCGTCCCAGTCGCAGCTGACGGCCGCGGCGAAGATGGTGATCCCACGGTCGCGCTCCTGGGGGTCGAAGTCGGTGACGGTCGTGCCGTCGTGGACCTCGCCGCGCTTGTGCGTGGTCCCGGTGGCGAACAGGATCCGCTCCGTGACGGTGGTCTTGCCCGCGTCGACGTGGGCGAGGATGCCCAGGTTGCGGACGGCGGCGAGGTGACGGTCGAGGTTGTTGCGCACGGCCCGTGGCCTTTCGGGGTGTGACTCGTGAAAGGGGCGGCGCGATTTCTGACGGACGTCAGCCGACAGGGAACGTCGACCGGCATGTCAGCCGGGACGACAGCCGACTTGACGGCCGGATGCCGGCCGGCATGACGACAGAGCCGTGGCCCCGGCGGGAAGTCGCCGGGGCAGCTCTGTCGCGGGACTGGGTCTCGTCAGACCATCCGGTGTCGGCCGCGCCGCGGACACCGGACGGACGAGGACACGAGGATCACCTCGTAGCGGGAACGGGGAGCGGCGGCAGCGGTGTGGTCGCGCATGGCCGGGCTCCCCTCGTTCGTCGCGGTGCGGCGCTGCCCTGTTCGTGGGCGGCGTTCGATGGGCCGAGTGTAGGGAGGAACGGGCGGGCGCCGCACGTGTTTTTCCCAACGCCCTCGCGATCACCGGTCGAACCGGTTTCTCAGGAGCGGCCCGCTGACGGGTAGAAGTTCCGCCGCACCTTGCGCAGCCACCCGTCGGCGGCCCTCTCGTCGGGCTGCTCGGGCAGCACGCTGCGCGCCTCCTCGAACGCGGTCTCGTACCGGCGCAGCAGGGGAAGGGCGGTCTCGGGGTCGTCCGCCACCTGCTCGCCGAACCGGTGGAAGCTCTCCGGGTCGTCGACGCGGATGGTCAACTTCCCGGTGGTGTACAGCTCGTAGCCCTGCCCGCACAGTCGCTTGAGGTGCCGGGCGTGCTTGGCGGTCCGCTTGCGCGTGTCCGCGGAGAAGGAGCCGTCGCCACGGCCGAGCAGTCTGCGGAACTGCTGGGTGGCGTAGCCGAGGTAGGCGTCCCGGACGCGCCGGGCGCTCAGGAACGTCGTACGGATGTCCATGAGTTCGTCACCGAGCGGGGTGCGGACCTCGTACAACTCGTCGGGCAGCCAGACGAGTTCGGTGACGGTGGGGTTGCCGCCGAGCGCGAGACGGCACCACTTCGCGGCCTCGTGCAGGGTCCGGTCGGGTGCCGTGCTGACGTGGGACTCCTGCGGCGGGTGCAGGCCGTGCAACTCCTCGGTGGGCGCGGCGAACAGGCCGAGCCGGTCCACGTCGGAGCCGGCGTGCGCGAGCCCGTAGGCGGTCGAGCCGACGACGCCGGACAGCAGGATGTTCTGGACGCTCATGGGCTCCCCCGGTACGGCTCGGCCGACGCCGCGGGAACGCGGCGGGAGTCGCCATGATGCCCCGGCGACCCTCCTCGCCACCTCGCCTTTTCGCCCCGCCGCCGGCTCGGCCGAGCCCTCGGAGGGACCTCGCCGCGGGCGCGCCCGGCGCCCGGCCGAAGGTTTGCCGAGCAGCTCGCCGCAGGCTTCCGCCGCACCCTGCCGCAGGCTTCCGCGGTACGCCCCCGCGCGGGCCGTGTGCCCTCACCCGTATGACCCGCTGCGCTGGTCGCCTGGGCGGGCCGGTGGTGCGGTGGGAGGCAAGTGGGAGCCGCCCGGGGCACACGTGCGCCGGGAGCCCGTTCCGTCCTCAGGAGGCACACGTGATCACCCCTCGCCCGACCGGCCGCCCGTCCCGCACGGCGAATACCGCTGCCGCCGCACCGGACAATGCCGCACCGGACCAGGCCGCACCGGACAAGGCCACGCCGGGCCCGGTCGTCCCGGAGCCGGTCGTCCCCGACCCGGCCGCCCTTCGTGCGGCCACGCCCGTCGCCGCCCTACGCCGTGCGGCGGGCTGTCGGAGCCGCCCGGCCCGCCCGGCCCGCGTCCTGGCCGCCGCCATGGCCGCCGGCACGCTGCTCGCCACGGCGGCGTGCTCCAGCGGCGACGACGGTGCGGCGGCCGACTCGGAGACCGCCGCCGCGGTCGCCGAGCGGCCCCTCGCCGCGCAGACCACGCCCCCGTACCCCACCGCCACCGGATCGGTCAGCGCCACGCCGTCGGCGAGCGCCACCTCGCCGACCGCCACCACGTCGCCCGCCGCGCCCCTCTCGGAGGCCGGCGCCCGCAACGCGCTGATCACCGCGGCGGACATCGAGGACGACTGGGTCCAGGTCAAGGACCCGGAGTCCTGGCGCGACAAGCTGCTCATCGGGGAGGTCGACACGGCCCAGTTCGTCACCGGAAAGGCCGACGCGGCCGACTGTCAGCGCCTGGTGGACTCCCTCTACGACGAGACACTGCTCGGCAGTCCGTCCGGGGCGTCGGCGCTAAACGGGTTCCAGGAGGGCCAGTCCCGCCTGCTCTACCAGGTGGCCGCCTACGACAAGGCCGCGCTCGACAAGTCGATGGACTGGCTGGCCAAGCTGCCGGACACCTGCGACCAGTTCACCCTGACCGGCGGGGACAGCGGCGACCGTACCGTCCAGGTCGTCGAAGCCTCGCTGCCCAAGGAGGGCGACGCCCGGCAGGGGCTCACCGTGACCATGAAGGGCACCACCAACGGCGATCCGGTGACGCTCACCCTGGACGTCGCCGTCGTCCGCGTCGGCAACGACGCGATCACGATCACCAACGGCGGGCTCGACGGCGCCGACGAGGACACCACCAAGAAGGCCGTGGAGCAGGGCACCGATCGGCTCAAGGAGGTCCAGGCCGGCCGTACGCCGACCCCGACGCCGAGCAACCTCGACTGAACGGTCGACGGCGACCGGACGATCCCCGACCGGCAACCGGCAACCGCTCGGCCGAACGGCAGTGCTCCGTCGGCGTGTTCCCTCCACCAGCGCCATGTGACATATTACTGCCGTGGCCAACCAACCCTCCTCGTCCTATGACGTCGTGGTCGTCGGCGCCGGCATGATCGGTGCCGCCTGCGCGCTGTACGCGGTGCGTGCCGGACTGGACGTCGTCGTGGTGGACCGTGGTCCGGTGGCGGGCGGCACGACGGGAGCGGGCGAGGGCAACCTCCTCGTCTCCGACAAGGAACCGGGCCCGGAGCTGGAACTGGCCCTGTTGTCGAGCCGGTTGTGGCGCGAGATCACCGAGGACCGGCATCCGGACGAGGGCCGTCCACCCGACCGGGGCTTCGCCCGTGCCATCGAGTACGAGCCCAAGGGCGGCCTCGTCGTCGCCTCCACGCCGGAGGCACTCACCGCCCTCACGGCGCTGGCGGCGGGTCAGCGGGCCGCCGGTGTCGACGCGGCCCCCGTCACCGCCGATCAACTCCCCGAGCTGGAGCCGTACTTGGCGCCCGGCCTCGCGGGCGGTGTCCTGTATCCCCAGGACGCCCAGGTCATGCCCACCCTGGCCGCCGCGCACCTGCTGCGCGCCTCGGGCGCCCGGGTGGAGACCGGCCGTACGGTGACCGGCGTCCTGCGCGGCGCCGACGGGGCCGTACGGGGCGTACGGACCGAGCGCGGCGATCTCCTCGCGCCCGCCGTGGTGAACGCGGCCGGAACCTGGGGCGCGGAGGTCGCCGCGCTCGCCGGAGTCTCGCTGCCGGTCCTGCCGCGCCGCGGATTCGTGCTGGTCACCGAGCCGTTGCCGCGCCGGGTACGGCACAAGGTGTACTCCGCCGACTATGTGGCCGACGTCGCCAGCGACTCCGCCGGCCTGCAGACCTCCCCGGTCGTCGAGGGAACGGCGGCGGGGCCCGTGCTGATCGGTGCGAGCCGGGAACGGGTGGGCTTCGACCGGTCGTTCTCCCTGCCCGTCGTCCGGGCGCTGGCGGCGGGGGCGACCCGCCTGTTCCCGTTCCTGGAGCACGTCCGGGCGATACGCGCCTATTCCGGCTTCCGCCCCTACCTGCCCGACCATCTGCCGGCGATCGGTCCCGACCCGCGTGCGCCGGGCCTCTTCCACGCCTGCGGACACGAGGGAGCGGGCATCGGGCTGGCGACCGGCACCGGGCTCCTGATCGCACAGACGCTGACCGGCAAGGCGCCCGACCTGGACCTCGCCCCGTTCCGCCCCGACCGCTTCACCGAGGAGGCCGCGCCGTGAACCCCCTGGAACGGGCCGGGGCCCGCCCCGGTCCACCGTTCACCGTCACGTTCGACGGCCGGGAGATCGAGGCGCTGCCGGGGCAGACGGTGGCCGCCGCGCTCTGGGCGGTGGGCGTCGTCGCCTGGCGCACCACCCGTGAAGAGGGCCGCGCCCGCGGGGTGTTCTGCGGGATCGGCGTCTGCTTCGACTGTCTGGTGACCGTGGACGGCCGCCCCGGCCTGCGCGCCTGCCTGACCCCCGCCACACCGGGCACCGACATCCGTACGCAGGAAGGGACGGGCCACGATGACTGAGCGGCGGCCGGTGCTCGCGGTGATCGGCGCCGGTCCGGCGGGCCTCGCCGCCGCCCTGGCGGCCTCCGCGCGGGGAATGCGCGTGGTGCTCGTCGACTCCGCCGCGGAGCCGGGTGGCCAGTTCTACCGGCAGCCCGCGCCCGGCCTGGGCGCCCGTCGTCCGCAGGCCCTCCACCACCAGTGGCGAACCTGGGTACGCCTGCGCGACGGCCTCGCCGCCCACGTGACAGCCGGCCGCGTCACCCGCCTGAGTGACCATCATATCTGGTGCGTGGAAAGGGAGTCGGCGGGATTCGTCGTGCACGCGCTGCTCGGTTCGGAGCAGCGTGAGCCGGCGGCGGTCCGTGCCGACGGGGTGGTGCTGGCGACCGGCGGCTACGAGCAGGTGTGGCCGTTCCCCGGCTGGACCCTGCCCGGTGTGATCACCGCGGGCGGCGCCCAGGCCCTGCTCAAGGGCGGGCTGACGCTGCCCGGCCGCACGGTGGTGGTCGCCGGCACCGGCCCGCTGCTGCTCCCCGTGGCGACGGGCCTCGCCGCGGCGGGCGCCCACGTCACGGCCCTGGTGGAGTCGGCCGCCCCGACCACGCTCGTACGCCGGTCCGCGAACCCCAGGGACGCGGTACGCGGCGTACGTGCCCTGGCCGCTCAGCCCGGCAAACTCGCCGAGGCGGCCGGATACGTCGCTCAACTTCTCTGTCGCCGGGTCTCGGTGATGGTCCGTCAGGGCCTTGTCGAAGCTCACGGACGGGACCGGCTGGAGTCCGTCACCGTCGCCGCACTCGACCCCGAAGGCCGCCCGGTGCCCGGCACCGCACAGCGCCTGGCCTGTGACACCCTCGCCGTCGGACACGGCCTGCTGCCGCACACCGACCTCGCGGACGGACTCGGCTGCCTCCTCGACGGCGCCGGGGTGCGCGTCGACGACGAGCAGCGCACCGACGTCCCGGGCGTGTGGGCGGCCGGGGAGGCCACCGGCATCGGCGGCGCGGCCCTGTCCCTCGCCGAGGGCCACATCGCCGGCCGATCCGCCGCGGCACGCCTGCACGGCACCGAGCCCGACCCGCGCGCCTGGGCCCCGGCCGCCCGGAACCGTGCCCGGCTGCGGGCGTTCTTCGCCGAGGTGGAACGGGCGTACGCGGCGCCCGTGCGGTGGGCGGAGAACGTCACCGACGCGACGGTGGTGTGCCGGTGCGAGGAGGTCACGGCGGGTGCCGTCCGGGAGGCCGTCGGCTCGCTGGGCGCGGGCGATCTGCGGACCGTGAAGCTGCTGACACGGGCCGGAATGGGCTGGTGCCAGGGCCGGATGTGCGAGCCGGGTGTCGCGGGGGTCGCGGGCTGCGACCTCACCCCCGGCCGACGGCCGCTGGCCCGTCCCGTCCCCCTCGGAGTCCTGGCCGCACCCCCGCCACCGGAACCGGGGACGCACCCCTGACCCTCGCCGCGGAAGATCACCCACGCCACCCACCACCCACAGTGCTATGTCACACACCAGCGCACGGGCATGCACGACGCACCACGCGGCACACGCCGGCTCAGCTCCGAGAGAGGCAGACCCCCACATGACCACCACGATCCCCCGCCCCTGGCGCGGCGTCGAGGACGCCGCGCCAGGG
>NZ_MUBA01000211.1:45258-65675 GCF_002154575.1 Streptomyces bobili | reverse complement strand
GCCGCCTCCAGCGGGAGGGCCGGGGCGGGCGGGATCTGCCAGGACGCGGTCACATACCAGCGGTCCCGGCCCGTGTCGTAGTGGATGCGGTAGGCGATCGCCCGGTCGGCCGCGACCCGGTCCGCCCACTCGGTGCCCCGGTGCGCGAACGCGACCCGGCAGGCCAGGACGTACCGTCCGTGCGGGGCGTTCGCCAGCGATGCCAGCGGTGCGGGCAGCTTGATACTCGCCTCGCCGTCGGGGCTGATACGGATCGTCTCGTTGCCGTAGCGCTTGCCGGATTCTCCGTCGGCCTGGCAGAACCAGCGCTCCGCCTCCCAGCGCCCGCGCCAGTCGGACTGCGTGAGCCGGGCCGCTGCCAGGTGATGCCGGGTGCGGGCCAGACGTTTGCCGCCCCGTACGACGTGCACGGCTCCGGCGTCGCGGTCGGCCCGCGTGGCGGCCAGCCGGTCCTGAAGCACCCGCAGCCGCCGCGCCTTGGCGTGCCACTCCCGCCGCGACCGGTAACCCCCCGGCGTCTTCTTCGTCCCCTTCTGCCCGACCGGCAGCGACAACCGGCCGGCGATGGTGCGGACGCCCGCTTCCAGGCTCTGCATGTGCGCGAGCTGACAGCGCCGGGCCAGCGCCCACTGGTCATGCGACGCCTTGGTGATACTGCCCGCCCAGCGCGACGACGACAGCGGCGTCAGCTCCCGCTTACGCACCGCCCACGCCTCAGCCGAGTGCTCCAGACCATCCCGGCAGCGCGCCCTGAGGTCCCTCGACGCCAGCGACCCCAGATGCGCCCCCACCAGACGCAGCACCTTCTCGTCGTCCGGCGTCAGGTGTCTGAGGCGGGTGCGGATGGCCACACCATGCGGGCCGGACGCGACGAACGACGCCTCGATCGGACGCAGATCAGCCATGTTCGGCTGCCTGAAGCGCCTTATGGGCACGGTTCCTCGCCGACCTGCGCCCGTACAAGCGGGCACAGAAGGAGGTCAGTACCTCCACCATGTCCCGGACCAGATCGTCTTCGGCCTCTCGCTCATCCAGCACGGCGAGGCGGCGCCCAGATGCCTCCAAAGCTGCCTCGACCAGTTCTGTGTTCATCCGGCCAAGCCGGTCCCGGTGCTCCACCACGACCGTGGTCACCTCGGGATCGGCCAGCAGACGCCTGGCCTTGGAACGCGCCCCGTTCATCCCCGAACCAGTCTCGGCCTCCACCCGGACGACACGGTGGCCGGCCCCCGCCGCCCACGCGGACAGCCGGGCGACTTGGCGTTCCAGGTCGGCCTTCTGATCACGGGAAGAGACCCGGGCATACAGACCCACCCCGCCGACAACCTCAGGCGCCGCGTTGACCTCGACGTTCACCAGGATCATGCGCGGGCCGACCCGCTGCGCGGGTACCGGCAAGGTGCCCTCGCGAAACCAGCGATACGCGGTCTGCGGATGCACACCCTGCGCCCTCGCCCACTCCGTCAGCTTCACACCCTCACAACGATGCTCACCCAATCGAAGTTACGCTCACGCAAACAACCCTGGAGACGAACAGTTAACTATCCCCACCCAGGCGCTACCGGAACCGTTCCACAGGCGTGCGCCGGCCGGCTCGGAAGTCGGTCAGGGCAGCACTGATGTCGAGCGCCGAGCCGGAAAAGAGAACCGACCGGTCGGCCGCCACGAGGATCGTGCCACCGCCCCGCGCACGGTGAACGACCGCCACCGCATCGTCCTCGGGCAGCAGCACGTGACCGAGATCGGCGTCCGGTGCGATGCGGCGGTACAGCTCCTCGCCGAACTGCAGGAGGCGCCGCTGCTCCGGATCACCCGGCAGGGCGTCCGCGGCCTTCTCGGGTGGCGACTCCGTCATCCGTCTGCCCTGTCCTCGTCGTGGTTCGCCGACAGTTCCGCGATGAGTTCCGGGTCGCGCATCCCGGGCAGCGAGTATCCCTCGGTCTCGTCCCACGGGACGTCGAGGTCGTCCATGTGTACGTGCCACTCCGCATCCGGCACGGCCCGGCGCAGGTCGGTCACGGAATCCAGCACGTGGGCGATCACCGGCATCAGCCGGCCGGGATCGAGTGGCATCTTGGTGGATCCGGCGACGATCTCCTCCGGCCCGGCCGCGTGCCCGTCGTACACGTACAGGCTTTCCTCGTCGTCGTACGGAAACGACGCCATGTGCGCGGCGACGACGCGCGCGACCGATGCTGATTCGGCCTCGGTCAACGGTGTCGTGCGGCGTGCGCTGTAGTAGAGGGAGACGCTCATGGCCGAAGGGTACGACGGGGGTGTGACATCGCCGGCCGAGCGCCGGGACGGGCGCCGGCCCCCCGCCTGGACCGGTGCCGTCCGGGTGTCCAACTGCCCGTACCCTGCCCGTACCCGCGCGTTCCTGTCCGTACCCGGCCGTGACTACGCCGTCGGTGAGGCACGCCGGCGACGGGTCCGGAGTTCGTCCTCGGCCGCGGCGGACTCGGCGGGCAGTCCTGGCAGGAGGGCGAGGGCGGCATCGAGGAGAGCCGCCGACGCGCGCGGGTCGTCCCGGACCGCCCGCAAGAGCGCGTCGGGATCCATCGTGGCCAGTTGGTGGCGCCAGGTGGGGTGGGCGTGCGACGCCGCGTAGTGGGCGGTGAGGGTCTCGGCGGGGGACAGCTCGGCTCCGCAGCGACGCAGAAACACCGCCAGGCCGTATTGGTTGATCAACTCGCAGATCTCCGCGGCGTCGGCACTGTTGCGGTGGTGCGCGGCGTGGACCTCGTAGACCACGGCGTACACGAGTGCGCGTTCCCGTTCCGTGCGCGGCCCCGGAAACGGCCTGTCCCTCCACAGTGCCTCCACGTCGGCCGGACGGACGCGGGGCCGACCACCGGTGGCGGTGGTGGCGGAGAGGATCGTCAGACGAACGGCGCCGAGTGCGACGGCGTCCTGCGAGAGCGAGCGGGCGTACCGAAGGCCTTCGCTCGCCACCGGCTCGGTCTCCCGGCAGGCCGCCCGCACCTGGGCGACCGTCGGCCCGTCGGTCCACGCGAACGTCCACGCGCGTGCGGAGCCGGACCATTCGGCCTCCACCACCCCGTGCCGATGCGAGGCGAGGCCGAAACGGTCGGTGAGCGTACGGGCCAGTCGGCGAAGGCGCTTCGCGCGGTCGGAAGCCATGAGGCCTCAGTATCCACCAGTCCTCTTCCGGGCATGCTTGACTGGACCGTCGAATCGGCACGACGGGGAGACGAAGCGATGAGCGGGGAGCAGGTTCTGCTCATGGGCGTTGCGCGATTCGCCTCCGCAGCCGTGACACAGGGGGAACCACAACCGGGCCGTACCGTCTGGCGCGAGCTCCCGTTCGTTCCCGTGCTGATGTCCCGCCTCAACCTCGCCTACAAGAGCATCGGTTACGAGGTGCTGGGGGTCGCCGACCCTGATCGCAGAACGGTACTCGTGGAGAGCGACGAGGCCATCATGTCTGCCTCCACGCGGATCGTGCACGTCATCTCGCACGGCAGCGTGGCAGAGGACCTGAACCGCTCGCGGGCGGCCGCGAACCCTGAGCATATTCATATGGTTCCGGCGTGTGGCCAGGTCGGCAACGCCACCAACGTGAGCCACTGGATCAGCACAGCCCACCAGCGGCCCGAACCCACCCTGTTCATCGTCGACTTGTGCCGGGCCGGTCGCGCTGCTCGCCTGTCGGAACTCACCCGCGTCCCTGACAGTGACCGGAACGCGTGGGTGATCGCAGCCACCAGCTCGGACCTGCCGGCCTATGACGGTCGCTTCAGCGAGGCGGTGGCCGAAGTACTTGAACAGATCGCGCTTCACGGCCTGGACACCTCACCCTCGCTGCGCTTCGTGCGCTGGGACCGCGTCACGCGCGCCATTCAGCAGAGCCTGGAGACACTCGGCAGCCCGCAGCGCCTGCACACCACGCCGGTGGACGTGTCCCAAGAGCTGCCGGAGCTGCCCTTCTTCCCCAACCCGCGATGGCGCCACGATGAGCGCCTGGAGAAACTCCACGCCGTCGAGGCACCGGTTCGGGCCTTTGTCGCGGATCTGGGCGCCGAGCACTTCATCGACCGGGTGGGGGACCATTTCGTCGGCCGCCGATCCCAACTGGAGTGGCTGGCCACCTGGTTGGACGACCACAGCACCGGCGGACTGCGGGTGGTGACCGGCGCCCCCGGATCGGGGAAGTCGGCACTGCTGGGTGCCCTGGTGTGTGCAGGACACCAAGCCATCATCGGCGCGGCCCCGGACATCCGAACGTATCTGACAGCACAGAGCCCGGACGGCGTGTGCTCTCCCAACCCGCTGCTGGCCGCCATCCACGCCCGCGGCCGGGATCTGGACGCGATCCTGGCCTCACTGGCCGCCCAGTGGGACCTGCCCGCCGAGTCCTACCAGCCCTGGACCGTCGCCGACCTGCTGGCCGAGATCAGCGCCCTGCCCGAGGTGCCGGCCCTGATCTTCGATGCCCTGGACGAAGCAGAAGACCCCCAGGGGCTGCTGAGATCTCTCCTGCTGCCCCTGGCCAAGGCCGTCCGCCCCGACGGGCAGCCGGCCGTCCGGCTGCTGGTCGGCACCCGCCGGTGGGGATTTCGGCCGTTGCTCGACAGAGCAGGACAGCAGGAAGGTCTCCTGGACCTGGACGATGTCGCCCCTGAGGAGATGCGCGAAGACCTGCGCAGTCACATGCTGCGCAGACTGTCCGCGCTGCCGCGGTACAGCGGCCCCGGACAGAGGGCCGTCCGCACGGTACTCGCCGACACCGTCGCCGAAGCACTCACCCAGAATCCCGACCGCATGCACGAGTGGGGGCCGTTCCTGGTCGCCCGGATCTTCGGCCAGGTACTGGAGGCCCTGCCGCCGGCCACGGACGTGGAGGACGCCGCCGCGCTGGGAGCCTCCGTCCCGAGGAGCCTGCCGGCCGTCCTCGAACTCGACGTCGGCAGCCACCCTGACAGCAGGGCTCTGCGGGCGGTGCTGGCGGCCGTGGCATTCGCCAAGGGCGACGGCTTCCCCACCGAGGCGATCGCCGCCGTCGCCCCCGAGTTCGCCCCCGAACTGCTGACAGAAACAGCCATGCGTGAGCCGGGGGAGGACCGGGACCGCCTGCAGCGCATCCGGGCACTGCTGGATGCCGGCTCCTTCTACCTGCGCACGGGCGTCGAGAGCGACGGCGCCACCTTGTACCGCCTGTTCCACCAAGGCCTCGCCGACCATCTCCAGGACGAGCCTTATCCCATCGACGACACCGCGAGAAGCGAGGACGCATGAAGGTTCTGGGCATTCACGGCATCGGCAACCTGCGTGACGGGAAAGAGCCCGAGATCGCCGTGCAGATGTCCGAACTGTGGGCGCGGTACCTCGCCGAAGGCGGGACAACGGGCAGTGACGTGCGTGTCGCCTACTACGCGGATCTGCTCGCGGACGCAGGCCACCAGGGTGAGGACGGCCGCCTGGAGGATCTCACGGAATCGGAATCACAGTTCCTGGCGGACCTCTTCGGCCAGCAGGAACTTCCCGAACCGGCCGGTGTCGCCCAGGGCTGGCTCACCTTCCTGCTGCGGACCCAACTGCAGGACATCGTCGCATCCAAGGCCTGCTCTCCCGGCGTCATGGAATGGTTCATGGTCCGCCTGGCCAGGGAAGTGTGCCTCTATCTGCAGCCGGCAGCCGCGCGGGAGGCAGTGCAAGAGCGCGTGCGCGAGGCCATCGTCGCCCACCAGCCCGACGTGGTCATCGCTCACTCCCTGGGCAGCGTCATCGCCTACGAGGTCCTCCATGACTGCCGCGACGTACAGGTGCCGCTTCTGATCACTCTGGGATCACCGCTGGCCATGCCCAAGGCGGTCTTCCACCGACTGACACCCAGCCCCGACAACGGGCGAGGCGAAAGACCCCGAGCCGTTCACCGCTGGGCCAATCTCGCCGACCCCGGCGACCTCGTCGCCCTGCCCGTGAAAGGCATCTCACGCCGGTTCGACGGAGTGGAGAGCGACGAGCACTGCTCCGTCCACCAGACGTACCGCTTCCACCACGTCGAGCAGTACCTGAAAACCGACAAGCTGGCCCGCCTCCTGGCCGGTGTGCCCACCGGCGACGAGCAGCCGGCGTGACCACCCCACCCGCCGGCTCCGAGAGTGTCGACGACGATTCCGGCGCTGCACAGGAACCACAGGCCGCAGACCATGCTGCCGCACGCACCGCCACCCGTGGCCGGACAGCCCGGCGGGTCCTCGACCTGCTGACCGCGCAGGCACGGGACGGAGACACCGTGCGCTGGGACAAGGCAACGCCGTACCTGCTGCGCCACGCCGCCGAACACGCCGCCGACGCCGGAAGCCTGCCCGCGCTTCTCGACGACCTCGAATTCCTCGTCCACGGTGACCCACGCGGCATTCTGGCCACAGCGGGCGGGACAGAGCACCGCACGTCACTCACCATCTACCGCACGTCTCTGCCACGGCACATCACCGCCTCAGCCCCTGAGCGCCGCCACATCCTGGCCGTGGACGCCGTACGTCACCAGCGGCCGGACCTCAGCAACCAGCTGTACGAGCCACCGGGCGAGGGCGCCGTCCCCTGGCGCTGCGTCTGGTCCACCGCCGCCAACATCTCACCGGCGCTGCGGGCCTCCCTGAGTGGGCACCGCCGACCTGTCCACCACCTGACCGTCGGCACGGTGGACGACGAACCCGTCGCCGCCACCGCAGGCCATGACGAGTCGGTCCGCCTCTTCCACGCGGCCACGGGCACGCTCCTGCACGCGTGGGGCGGTCACACAGGCGGCGTCACCGCCCTCGCCTTCCACAACAGACCCGAACACGTCGACGTGATCACCGCAGACACGGTCGGGAGACTGCGCCGGTGGGACACGCACACGGGCCGCCTCCGGGCCGTCATCGACGCCCACCACGGTCCCGTCACAGGCCTTCAGGCAGTGAGTCACGGAGATCGTCTGTGTGCGCTGAGCACCGGCCAGGACGGAACCGTCCGCTGGACAGACTTCGACCAGCACCGAACCCGGTGCCTGTTCACCTCACCCCAGGGTGCCCTGCCCGGACTCCTGGCGGTCTCCGGCCATCCCGAACCGTCCGTCGGGCTCGTCGCCATCGGCTGCCACCCTGCCGAACCGGGGTATGCGGTAGCCATCGACCTGCCGGACGGCCACGTCCGCTACCGACTGCCTTTCACCACCAACCTGACAGCCCTGGACTGTCTCGACACAGTCGACCCACCCACCGCCGTGGCGACCGCGGCCGACGGAACCGGGCGAGTCTGGGACGCCACGAACGGCGAGGTGTTCGACGATCTCAACGGCAACGGGCGCCCAGGAGACCTAGAGGTCCTCCACCTGATGTCCGTGGACAGGCCGGGCGGCGCTCACCCTCTGGCCGTCACCGGCGGAAGCGACGGCTCGGTCCGAATCTGGGATGTGGACACCGCTCGGCAACTTCACCGCATGGACGGACACCACGCAGGCGTCCTGGCTCTCGGCACGGTCCACGATCCACACCTGGAGCAGCGAGGCGCGGACTCGGAACTGGGCGAGAACATCCTCGACCAGAACGACCTGCGACTGCTCACCAGGGCCGCCGCGGATCACCGCGGATTCCAACGACGCAACGCTCTGGCCGGGCTGGTCGTGCTGTCCGCGTCCGCCGACGAGACCGTACGCAGCTGGCATGCCCTGGACGGCAAGGAGATTCGCACCTACACCGGCCACACCGGGCCCGTGCGCCGCGTGGCAGCGTTCGAACCGGCGGCAGACCCCGATCAGCTGTGGGCCGTCAGCTGCAGTGACGACGCCACCGGACGAGTCTGGGACTTGGCCGACCGCACCGGGCACATCACCGGCGCCGCCCACCCCGGACGCATCGACACACTGGCCACCGCCACCCTGCACGGTCAGACTCTGACCGTCACCACCTGCCGTGACCACCGGCTCAGGGTCCTGAACACGCGCACCGGCCGCCTGCTCAGCGCCCGCATCACCGGTGACAGCCCGGTGCGGGCGGTCACCCTGGGAGCCACCCGGCAGGGGCCCGTATGCGCCACCGCCAGCCCTGACAAGGGACTCGTGGTCCGCCTGGTCGAAACCGGCGCCGTTCTGTGGCAGCGCGAGACGGACGTGCCTGTCGTCGCGATGCACGTAGGAGGGTCGATGCGGCAGCCCGTGCTGCTCTCACTCGACGACAACGGTCACACCCGCATGTGGGAGCTTGCCACCGGACGGCTCCGCACTGGTGCCCTCGGCCGACAGGAAGAAGTGACGGCCATCGCCGCAGGCCGTATCCGCGACACTCCCGTAGCCGTCACAGGTCATCCGACCGGCGAAATCCTCCTGTGGAACCTGCCGTCCGGCACCCTCCGCCGTACCCTGTGCCCGGCACGCTCCTCGGCGCCCGGTGTCCGGGCCGTGTCCTTCGCTGCCGGCCCCTCCGGCCCTCGAGTCGCGTCACAGCACAGGGGCCTCAACCACCACAGCATCCGTGTCACCGACGCTGACACCGGCCGCGTCCGCAGCCTCGTCCACCTGGATGCGGACGATCAACAAGCCCCCACCGCGACCGTGTTCGGACTCGGCAGCGTGCAGGAATCCGCTGTCGTCGCAGTCGGCGGTCCCGGCAACGCGGTGTACGTGTGGGATGCCGACACCGGCGACAGCCACACCGCGCTGTGGCTCCCCGACACCGTTCATGAGCTTGCCTTCGACGACAACCTGCTCACCGTCGCGTACGGCCGCGAGCTGGCCGTCTTCGCTCCTGCGGCACTTCGCGACGTCCTCGGCGAGGAGGACGCAACGGGCAGTGCGCAGAAACAGAGCAGGCCTCCCAGCCGCCGTAGCCCCAGCAAGTCTCTGCTCCAAATGACCCTCCTGACCCTTCTGCTGGAATGGGAAGGCCATAACGTCACCTCCCTTACGGCACTGCTCTGCCGTCACGTTCCCACGAGGGCTGTGAGAGCAGCAGTCCGTACGCTGATCCGAGACGGCATGATCCTTCCCACGACTCGGGACGCGCTCGGGTATGCCTTGGAACCCAAAGGCCGGGCTCTCGCACGGCCTGCCCGGCCACCGAAGACCGTCACCGGGAATACGCCTCCGCTGAAACTGCGCGAATGGCACGGCAGGCCCTGCGGCTTTTGCACCCACCGCAGAATTCGTTGATCACCCGGCGGCCCGGACGCAGGAAGGCGTCGTCCGGACGACCGGGGTCCAAGGGATCGAACCGGGCGTCAGGGCGCCGGCAGCGAGATCTCGAACGGCTTGACCTGCGGGGCCGATTCGGTGCCGTCGGCGGCCACGGCGGTAACCACATAGTAGTAGTACCCCCGCGCCAGACCGGGGTCCGTGTAGGTCAGTGCCGTCACGCCCGAAGCGATGCGGCGCTCAAGGGTGAAGACGTCCGAGCCGGACGTGGACCGGTACACGTCACAGCCGCGCCCCGCTCCCAGGCGTATTCCGCTGCACGCCCAGGAACATTCGTGGCCCGCATGGCGACCGGCTCGCTGGGGCGGGCGGTGAGGGAGTTGGTCTGTGCCGGGCGGCTACCGGGACCCGTGCGGTTCAGAGGCGCCTGCGATGCCGTTGTCGAAGTTCGTCCAGCCGTGCGCGGGCCGCTTCATGCTGCCTCGTCGGCGAACTCCACGTCCTCGACTGACGCCGAAAGCCCAGACAGCCTCATCCAGGAAGGCGGGACCGTGCACCGAGCAGCAACCTTGCTCTTGCGGTCACGCGTCCTCTTCGCCGAGGCGGTCGACTGCCCAGGGAAGGAGTTCCTTGGCCACCGCGAGACTGAACGGTCGTGCCAGCGCACGGAGTTCGGCACAGGCGGCAGGACCGAGCGTGCGGTAGGGGAGGGCGGACAGCCTGTCGGTGGTGTGCTCGATCTCTGCCCTTCGCCGCGCGCCATCCTCCGTCAGGGCCAGTTGGGGTCCTTCGTCGAGCCATCCACGCTCACGCAGGTTCTGCACGGCCTGTCCCCACTGCTCCGGCGTCCACGCACGCGAGTTGCGCAGCACCCCCGCGTCGATGTCGCCTGTGGCGGCATGCGTGACGAGAGCCTCGATCCCGCTCAGTCCGGCAGTCAGCAGTGCTGCCACGTGAGCGTCGCCACGGAACTCCCGCAGCAGTGTCTGTGCGTGCCAGAGGACGAGGTGAGGTGCGCTGGGCCACGGAAGTGCGGCGTGCGCGGCGAACAGGGGGCGGCCCTGCGGATGAGGCAGGGTCACTTCAGCGGCGCTGCGGGCCAGTTCCGCCGCGCGGGCCAACGCCGGTGAGGAGACGTCCGCACCGAGGATGCGGCGGAGCGTGGTATCGATCCCGGTGAGCCGGGCGGCGGCGAACCGCTGCGGCGTGGCGGCTTCCCATGCCGCGGGTATGGCTCGGCGCACCACCTGGGGATTGAAGTTGTAGAACGTGGCGATGACCAGATCCGCCGGAGCGGCGCCGAGCGCGGCGGAGCGGGAGGCGAAGTATCCCGTCCTGGCGTCCACGCCCAAGTCGGCGTAGTGGCTTGCGGCTTCGGGGGAGAAGTAGACAGCCCCGTGGTAGGGCTCGAGAACCTTCCATGTCCTGCGCGCGAGGGCCAGGCTGTCGCGGTCCGTGTTCTGCGTCATGAGCGGCTCTCCGTGCTGTGGGGGATGAGACGTCACTGTTCATCGAGCACACGGCGGTGCGCGAGGGACCTCCCACTCGTACCGTCTGGTCGGTACGCTATCGGAGCGCAGCTCCGGCGACTACTGGTCTGCAACCACCTGTCGCCGGAGCAGCCGGGGTCGGCGGACGGCCGCTCTTCCGTCAGGAGATGTGCATGGACCACAACTCACCTGGTTGCCGAGACCCTGGTGCGCGGGGCGGCGGCTGGGCAGGCTAGTTTGCTCGGGTGAGTCTCCTTGATGATGTGGCTGAGCGCGACGGCTGGCGATGCTGGGTGTGCGACGGACCTGTCGACCCCGACAAGTCGGTGAACGACCCGCAGGGGCCCAGCGTCGACAGCCGGACCGCCGACCGGAAGGCCAAGGTCGCCGAGCGGCTCGCGCACCGCGGGTGCAACACCCGCAAGGGCGCGGTCAAGGTGGTCATCGGTTGGCCGGACCGCCTGTACGTAGTCGAACCCGCGCCGCTGATCACCGTGGCCGCCAGGCTGGAGCGCAAGGGGGGCCGCGAGATGGTCGGCCGTTGTCCGACCAGGCAGGACGCCGAAGCAGCGGCGGATTGGCTGGTGGACAGGTTCTCCCGACTGGTACCGGGGCTGCCGGTGACCGCCGACATCGAGGCGGGCGGCGGCCAGTTCCTCGTCATCCTGACCACCGGCCGCCGCTGACCAGGGATCACCGGCGCATACTCGCGTCGAGGTGAACCGTCGGCCAAGTCGACCTGTCCTGGCGCGAGTTGACCCGCGAGGCGTGTAGCGGGCTGCGGTCGTGACCGGCGGGGCGGCCGGGCCGGTTTCGCCGCCTCGCCGCCTCGTCGAACGGTTCGGTGAAGAGTCGCACCTGAGAGGGCTCCGGGTGGTACGCCGTCAGTCCGAGGCGCTGCTGCGCCGGGCGTAGGCGCGGGCGGCGCGGGCGCGGTCGCCGCAGCGGGTGGAGCACCAGTGCCGGCGGCCGTGGGTGCGCAGAAGGAACCGGTCGCAGGGCGCGGAGCCGCAGGCGGCGAGGATGCCGGCGTCGGGACCGGTGAGCAGGTCGGCGGCGTCGGCGGCGAGGGTCGCCAGGGCGTGGTTGACGGCCCGGTCGGTGGGGTGTGCCTGGACGCGGCGCGGCCCGCGGGCCCCGTCCCAGGCGAGGAGGGGTGCGGTGGGCACGGCCGTGAGCGCCTCGTTCACCGCGTGCAGGGATTCCTCGGGCGGGGTGGTCGCGTCGACGCGGGCGGCGAACAGGGCGCGGACGTGGCCGCGCAGCGTGCGCATCCGTAGTGCGCACACCTCGTACAGCTTTACGTCCGGCGTGGTCAGGTCATGGGCAGCGAGCCAGCGCATGGCGGATTCCGGGGTGGCAAGCAGGTCGTAGCTCTGGCCGGCGGGCAGGATCGCGGCGGTGTCGGCGAAGTCCAGGCAGGGGTAGCGGTCGGCGCCCGGAGCTGGGGGCAGAGCGGTCTGCGATGTCTCGGTGGCCAGGGTGTCGCCCATACCTGTCATGGTAGCGCTTGCAATTTTCCGTGATACCCGCCTAGCCTGTGCTCACGTTAAATACTGATGTTTTTCGTGAGAAGCGGAGATGCGATGTCCCAGCTCAACGCCGACCAGTTCCCGGTCCGTACGTTCGGTGGCCCTACCGCTCTGTTCGAGTACGGCGGTCTGCGCTTCCTGACCGATCCGACCTTCGACGGCCCTGGCGACTACCCCTCGGCCGGCCCGACCCTGAGCAAGACCGCCCCTTCCACCGCCACCCCCGCCGACCTCGGCTCCCTCGACGTGGTCCTGCTCTCCCATGACGAGCACGCCGACAATCTCGACACGTCCGGCCGGGCCCTGCTGGCCGACGTCCCTCTCACCCTGACCACCCCCGGCGGCGCCGAACGCCTCGGAGGGACGGCCAAGGGCTTGGCGGACTGGGAGACGGTCGAGCTGGAGCGCCCCGGCGGCGGCACCGTCACCGTCACCGGTGTTCCCGCCATCCACGGTCCCGGTCCGCGCGAGGAGGTCGAGCCCTTCACCGGCCAGGTCGTCGGCTTCGTCCTGACCGGTGAGAACCTGCCGACGGTCTACGTCAGCGGCGACAACGCCTCTCTCGACGCGGTCAAGGAGATCGCCGAACGCTTCGCCCCGGTGGACACCACCGTCCTGTTCGCCGGCGCCCCCCGCTTCCCCATGCTCTTCGACGGAAGCCCGCTCGTCCTGGCCAGCGCACAGGCAGCCGAGGCCACCCGGATCCTTGGCGCCCGCCGTGTCGTCCCGGTCCACCACGACAGCTGGGCCCACTTCACCGAAGGCCGCGACGAGCTGGAGGCCGCCTTCACGGCCGCCGGCCTGGCCGACCGCCTCGACCAGGACTGGGCGCGGCACGCCTGAGTCGGCACCGCCACGCAGAAACCTCGCCCGCCGTCCGCGACGGATCTCACCGAACCCGGCGGTGCCGCCGGGACGGGCGAAGGATCTGAACCAACGCGGGCAATCAGGCCGCGAGGAGTTCCTGCTCGCGGCCCGGCGTTTTGACCGCGGGCTTCTTGTTGGGAAGCGAGAGCCGGAAGACCTTGTGCCACGCGGAGAAGACCTGCTTGGGCAGCGGCCCTGTGACGTACTCCAGCTCGTACTTCTCGAACAGGGCGCGCACCTTCACCGCTACCTCGGCGTACCGGTTGCTCGGCAGGTCCGGGAACAGGTGGTGCTCGATCTGGTGCGACAGGTTGCCGGTCATGAAGTGCATGGCCTTGCTGCCGCTGATGTTCGCCGAGCCCATCATCTGGCGCAGGTACCACTGACCGCGCGTCTCGCCCTTGATCGACCGGCGCTCGAAGACCTGCACGCCCTCGGGGAAGTGCCCGCACATGATCACCGAGTGGGTCCAGACGTTGCGGACCAGGTTCGCGGTGAACGTGGCGGCGAGCGTGGGGAGGAACGACGGGCCCGACAGCAGCGGGTGGATCACGTAGTCCTTGAGCACCTGCTTGCGGATCTTGCGGCCCACGGCCTTGGCCCGCGCGCGGAACTCCGGGTTCTTGCGGCGGCGCTTGCTCAGGTTCTTGCCCAGCTCCAGGTCGTACGCCGCGATGCCGTACTCGAAGAAGCAGGCGTTGAGGAAGTTCCACAGCGGCTGGCCGAGGTGGAACGGGTGCCACCTCTGGTCCTCGTCGACGCGCATGATGCCGTAGCCGAGGTCGTTGTCCTTGCCGATGACGTTGGTGTACGTGTGGTGCAGCTCGTTGTGCGAGTGCTTCCACTGCTCGGACGGCGAGACGTGGTCCCACTCCCAGGTGGTGGAGTGGATCTTCGGGTCCCGCATCCAGTCCCACTGGCCGTGCAGGATGTTGTGGCCGATCTCCATGTTGTCCATGATCTTCGCCACGGACAGCCCGGCGGTGCCGAGCAGCCACGCGGGCGGGAAGATCGAGAACAGCAGCACACCCCTGCTGACCAGCTCGAGCTTGCGCTGCGCCGAGATGACCTTACGGATGTAGGCGGCGTCTTTCTCGCCGCGGTCGGCGATCACCTCGTCGCGGATCGCGTCCAGCTCGCGGCCCAGCTCCTCGATCTGCTCCGCGGTCAGGTGGGCGGTGGGGTCGATGGCGGTCAAGGTGCTCCTACCGTTCGATGTCGCAGGGGCCCGCCGCGGCGGACACACAGGTCTGGATGAGGACGCCCGGCTCGGCCTCGGTGATCTCGCCGGTGCGCAGGTCGCGGACGGCGCCCGCCTTGAGCGGCGTGACGCAGCCGAAGCAGATGCCCATGCGGCACCCGGAGGGCATGAGCACGCCGGCCTCCTCGCCGACGTCCAGCAACGGCGTGGCGCCGTCCGCGTCGACGGTCTTGCCGGTCGCGCTGAACGTGACCTCGCCGCCGTCACCGGTGACCACGATGCCGGCGCGGAAGCGTTCGGTGTGCAGGCGCTCCTGGACGCCGTACTCGGTCCAGTGCTCTTCGGCGGCGTCGAGCAGGCCCGTGGGCCCGCAGGCCCAGGTCTCGCGCTCGGCCCAGTCGGGCACGAGCTCGTCGAGACGGGCGATGTCGAGCTTGCCGTCCGTGTCGGTGTGTACCTCGGTGAGCCGCAGTTTCCTGTCCGCGACCAGGTCGTGCAGTTCGCTGCGGAAGATCACGTCTTGTGGCCGTGGCGCGCAGTGGACCATGACGACGTCGTCGAACTCGGTGTCGCGCAGCATGCCCATCACCGGCGTGATGCCGCTGCCGGCCGTCAGGTAGAGCACCTTGGCGGGCTTGGCCGGCGGCAGTACGAAGTCACCGGTCGGCTGGTCGAGCTGGATCAGCGTGCCCGGTTTCGCCCTGCGGACCAGGTGGTTGCTGACCTTGCCGTCCGGGATCGCCTTCACGGTGATCGTGACGCGGCCGTCCTGGCGGTCTGTCGGCGAGGTGATGGAGTAGGCGCGCCACAGGCGCACCCCGTCGACGTCGACCCCGATCCGCACGTACTGACCGGCTGTGTGGCCGCGCCAGCCCCGTCCCGGCCTGATCACGATGGTCGCGGCGTCACCCGTCTCGGGGTGCACGGCCTCGATACGCCCCCGCAGGTCAGCGCCCGAACGCAGCGGGCTGACCAGGTCGAGGTAGTCCGACGGCAGCAGCGGCGTCGTGACCATCTCCAGCAGTTTCCACGCCCTGCTGCGGAGGGCTGTACTCGTCATGGGGCCAGCTTGCTGCGCCTCAGGGCGTAAAGTCCTGTCCGCAGGACGTAAATCTGGTCGGCTGAATTGTTCGCAGGGAACAGAAACGTGAGCCATGCAATCCGGAGGGCCAGCGAACTGGCCCTGGACGAGACGACGGTCACCGCACTTCGGGCCGAGCTGAAGACCACCGCCGACGAGGTCGTCGAGGCGATCATCGACGAGGTCCCTCCCTACGCCAACGCCCTTTCGGGCCGCATGGGCGGCACCATACGCAGAGCCGTCCGCACCGCCCTGGGGCACTACCTGGACCTCGCGAGCGGGCACGCCACAGGCGGCGACGCCGGTGACGCGGCGTACGAGCTGGGCCGCGGCGAGGTGCGCGACGGCCGTTCGATGGACGCCCTGCTCAGCGCCTACCGCGTCGGCGCCCGCGTGGCCTGGCGATGCCTGGCAGCGGGTGCCGTACCCGCGGGTCTGCCCGCCGCCGAGGTCGCCAAGTTCGCCGAGCTGACCTTCGCCTACATCGACGAGCTCTCCGCCGCGAGCGCCGCGGGCCACGCCGACGAACTGGCCGCCCGGGGCAGGGCCCACGAACGCCACCTGGAACACCTGGCCCGCGACCTCCTCGCCGGCGCGAGCCCGGAGGTGCTGCTGGCCTCTGCTCAACGGGCCGGGTGGCAGCCTTCGGTTTCGCTCACCGCGGTCCTGCTGCCCGCCGCCCAGGCCCGGCCCGCCTACCGCACGCTCGACCCGAGCACCCTCGTCCTCGACGATCTGCCGGACGCCACCGGTGCGCTGCTCGTCCCCGATGCCGACCGCTCACATCTCTTGCGGCAGCTGACCGACCGCACCGCCGTGGTCGGCCCGGCCCGGCCATGGACTCGTGCGTCCGCCTCGTACGCGCGAGCCGTGCGCGCGCGCTCCCTCTCCTCCGATATCCGCGACACCGAGGACCACCTGCCCGAGCTGGTGCTGAGCGCCGACGCGGACGCGTTCGCAGACCTGCGGGCACGGGCCCTCGCACCGTTGTGGACCTTGCCCGTCGCGACCGCACGGCGGCTGGAGGAGACGTTGCGGGCGTGGCTGCTGCACCAGGGCAGGCGGGACGAGGTGGCGGCGGAGTTGTTCGTCCATCCCCAGACCGTCAGGTACCGGATGACGCAGCTGCGGGAGCTGTTTCCGGATCTCGCATCGCCACAACGGGTCCTTGAACTGACGCTGGCGGTCGGTCTTCGGGGCAGCTGACGCGTACTTCGACCGTCCACGACCGCGTCCCGAACGGTCCAGGAATCGAGCCGTATCCGCCACCGTGCTTCGCCGAGACAGCGCCGCCGACGGGCTTCCCGAGGCCGCATGCCTCGTTGTGCCTCGTTCTCGGCGACCTTCCGACAGGTCGGCCGGGCGACCGACCGGCCCGGCCTGGCACACCGCGCGAGGGATGATGGGGATGGAATGACGGAACGTGAGCTCAGGAGCTTCCATGACAAAGCGGGTTCACCGCCCCCGTGAGGACGCGGAGTTCGATTTCATCGTCGGGATGAGCGGAGTTCCGGTCCTCGCCTACTTCACCGGGACATGGCCCAAGGCGATCGAGCCCTGCCGGGAGATGGACCTCGTCGTGAGTGACATCGCCGACGCCTACACGGGCCGCCTGACGGCAGTCCGCACCGACATCACGCGTTGCCCGGCCGCCACGGAGCGATACGGGATCACCGGAGCCCCGTCCTACGTCCTGCTGAAGGAGGGAGAGGCGGTGGCGCACGGCACGGGGCCTATGACCTTCGCCGAGGTACGGAAGTTTCTGGACGGCCACGTCTGAGCGGCCGCCGCGGCAGCTGGCCGCGACGCCCGTCACGTCTCGTCACGTCCATGGGAGCTGCGCCGCGATGAGCTGGACCGGTCAGGCTGCCAGTCGGGCGAGGGCCAGGGCGTGAGCGTGGCCGAGGGCGTCGGCGGCGGCGCAGGGGATGTCCGGCTGCACACCGGTGCCTTCCCAGTTCGTGCCGGAGACGGGGTTGATGGCGCGGCCGACGGGGACGGTGGCTTCCAGGTGTGGGTGCAGGGTCCAGCCCTGGCAGGGGTGTGCGCCGCCGCGGGTGGGTTCGCCGACGACTACGGCGCGGCCGAGCTGCTGGAGGTCGTACGCCAGCTCCTCAGCGGCAGAGAAGGTGCTGTCGCTGGACAGTACATACAACGGCTTGCTGCCGCCGAAGCGAGCGCCGGGAACGTACGGCAGGCTCCAGGACTGCTCGCTGCGCTCGCCGTCGCGCCAGTGCATGGTGTTGAGGTGGGTGCGCTCGTCGAGCAGGTAGCTGCAGACGAAGGCGACCGTGTCCGGGTCGCCGCCCCGGTTGGCACGCAGGTCCACGATCAGCGCCTGGGCGCGGGAGGCCAGGGTGAGTGCGGCGCTCAGCGGTTCGGCGGCCCACTCCAGCGGAAACAGCATCGGTGCCAGCTCCACCAGGGCGACCCCTCCGTCGAGCAACTGCACCCGTGGCGCGCCGCCCAGCGAGGTGTCGAAGTCCCGGCGCATGGCGTCGCGGGTGGCCGCCCCCCGTTTCGTGGAGACCGGGGCGGCGTGGTGTTTGAGTCTCAGGTGCCGGTCGCCGTTGACGGACTGCAGGTCCGTGGTGACCAGACGGGCGAGCTCCTCGGTGTCGTCGACGTCGTAGGCGCCCTCGGTGAGGCGTCGTTGCAGCAGGCCGGTGAGCTGCTCGGCTATCTCGGGGAAGACGTAGTGCTCGGTCAGGAGTCGGGCTGTCTCGTCGATGACAGGGGTCGGCGCAAGCTTCGTCGGAGTCGTCATGGCAGGGAGTGAAGCACTGCCCTTGCGAAAGCGTCAAAGTATTTGGACACTTTCAGCATGCGTGATCAGCCTTCCTATCTGCCCCCGCCTGAGGACGTCCTGGAGATCGGTGCGCCTGAGCAGTTCGCGGCGCTCTCTCACCCCTTGCGTCAGCGGTTGCTCTTCGCCCTGGGCCACCGGCGTGCCACCACCAGCCAGCTCGCGGCGCAACTCGACGCGAAGAAGGGCAACGTGGCCCACCACCTCAAAGTGCTCCGCGAAGCCGGGCTGGTCCACATCGCCGAGACCCGGCAGGTCCGCGGCGGTACCGAGCAGTACTACCAGCGCACGGCCCGCCAGATGGTTGTCGCCGAACCCCGGGCGGCAGGCACCGCCGCGATGCTCACCGCGGTCGCCCAGGAACTGGACCGCTCTCCCGCCGAGACCCACCTGACACTGCGCCATCTGCGGCTCAGTCCCGCGAAGGCGAGAGAACTCGGCGAGGCCCTCGCTCAACTGGTCGATGAGGCCGAGGAGGATGCAGAGGACCAACCCGTGCACGGCGTGTTGGTGGCGCTCTATCAGCAGGCCCTGCCGACCAGCACCAATGGTTCCGCCTAGCGGCACCACCGCGAACTACGGTGACGGAGAGGAGCAGTTGCGCACCGACACTACGGCGGGCAGGCCCTGACCTCCAGGTCAGAGGGCGGGCTCCGGCAGGTGACCGAGATGCTTGATCACGCGCTCGCGCAAGAGCAGGTACTCGTCCCAACGGCGCAGCGGACCGGGCGGGCGTTCGACGACGCGGGCTGCGGTCACAGCCTGCCCGCGTTGGAACTGCTCGTGGGTCAAGTCGAGCTCGACGCCGCTGGGCAGGCGGTTCCACCAGTGAAAGCCACGCTGATTCCCGTCAAGGTGCACCTCACCGACCATGAGGTCGCCGCCGAAAATGTCGTTGACGATCAAAGCTGTGATGTCGCAGTGGCCCCAGGCAGGGTTGTCGGGGTACCACTCGGCCTGATCGTCGGGTGAGCAGGTGTCGGCGGCCCAGCTGGCCCGCAGGGCCTTGTCCAGGACAAGCAGGTTCCAAGGAGTCATGGAGGCAGCATGGCAGCCACCGCTGACATCGCCCGCTGAGCCTTTGTCCGGGTCCGAGACCGGCGAGCCCCTCCGTGAGCACTCAAGGGTGTGAAGCGCGCCATGCGTCTCATCTGGAACGCAACACGCTCGACGAACCGTTGCGAACCGAGCAACGGGGGATCAGCCTGCTCGATCGCCACACGAGCAGACCCCGCACACGGACCTTGCGGACACAAGCCGTCTCCTCGTGACCGACGCCGTCATGAAGGGGCCTGCCGCCCTGCACCGCCGCGGTGATCAGCCTGCTGGCGGAACATGCACCGGGCCTGCTCAAGGTGCTGCGTGAGACCGATCCGGACTACGTTCTGCTCGACGGCACGCTCGCTGAGTGCGACCGGGTAGGCGACGGCCGGGCCGACTTCTCCGCCAAGCACCGCCGACAGACATGGCGCGAACGTGCAGTTGGTGACCACCGATCCGGATGGCCGGCTGCTGTGGATCTCACCCTCACTGCCCGGCCGCACGACCTGACCGCGGCCCGCACACCGGGTGATCCGGATCATCCGGACCTGCGAACGCCCAGGCATCCCGGTCCTCGCCGACCGCGCCTACACGGAAGCCGGCCCATGGGTGACGACGCCCCTCAGACGCCCGCTCGGCCGCGGCCTCACGCCCACCCGGCAGACCGTCAACCGCGCGCTGTCCGCCGCACGGGCACCGGTTGAGCGCGGCGTCGCACGACTGAAGTCCTGGCGGATCATCCGCAGGGCGCGCTGCAGCCCGAATCGAATGTCGTCAATCGCCGCGGCAGTCCTCACCCTGGAGCGGCTCCGCTGAAAACGCTCAATCAGTCCCTGATCGTTTGCCTGTGCGGCCACCGGTTCGGCGGGTCCTAGCGATCGCGTCTCGGCATATGGACGACGCGCGGAGGTGCCGACCTGCCGCTCAGTGAACGGATCGCGCCAGATCGTCCCCGAAACGGAGGATCGAACAACATTCGAGGTGTCGAAAAATTTCGAAATGTTTAATCGCTACGAGCCCCAGCGCTGGAAGCTGACGGCGCAGTTTTCCTCGCATGAGACCGTGGTAGGTGAAACTTTCTGGAATGGTAAAGGTTTCGCAAGGTTGGGATCCGGTCGCATGGCGAGAAATCGAAGCGCTTCAACAGGTCTATTGACTTTCACGCTTGGGATTTGTGATCGTGAGGCGTCACTACTCGTACTGGCAACCAAGAAGGGCTGACCGGCAATGATGCGTGAACGAGCGATGGTCCCGGCGTCCAGT
>NZ_MUBA01000211.1:0-45193 GCF_002154575.1 Streptomyces bobili | reverse complement strand
GGTCCCGGCGTCCAGTGACAACGGGCGGTAGGTTCGCCCTGAGTTGCCGAGCATGCCGGAAATCCTGGGGTCTTTCCCTCGGTTCCGGTAAGTGTGCCGTCTGAATAGCCTGGCCAGGCAGAATTCAGTGCGTGTGGTTTCGATTCCGGTATCCCCGGAATCGAAACCACACGCGTCCCTGGCGGCAGGAATTCGCCTACGGCAGTCGCACCACCGATCGCGAGGATGCTGTGTGGCCCGATGGTAAGAACTTCGGCGAGGCGCTCAACGACTGGATGGACGGCGTGTCAGGGAGCCTCGACGTCCCCGAGGCGCTGGTCGAGGACTCGGCAGCCGCTTCCGCCGACTTCCTGCTCTGCGCGCTGATCAGCCGGTTGCAGGCGAGTGAGGGCGGCCGGCGTGCCGGCGACGGCACGGATGCCGAGGACACCTCGGGGGCCCCGATCTGGTGGACCGGAAAGACTGCCACGGCCGAACGCGCGGCCTCGGCGAATCTCGTCGCGGGCATCGCCTCCGATTTCGACTCGGTTCACTATTTGGCGGGAGGGCACCTGGCGGCTTTCCTGACCCCATCTCTGTTTCTCCGGCCGGGTGTCCCCGTGGACGAGATGCTGCGCATTCAAGCAGTCGCCACCGAATTTGGTGTACGTCTCGGACAGGCGGTCAAGGACCAAGTGCGTGCCCACGCATTTCATGTCACGCCGATTATCGGAGGGCTGAGTGCTGTGTACGCGCTGGCCCGCAGAAGCGAATTGCCGGTGGACCGGATCAGATGGTGTCTGCGTCTCTACCTCTCGACATACAGGTCCGACTATCAACTCCTGGGCAGTGACGGGCGTATGTACCAGATGCGTCAGGCCATGAGACAGGCGCACGGAGTCGTCGTGGAAGGTGGTCTGCACTCCAATATCGATCGACGCGCTGCCGACGAATGGTGGCAACCGTTTTCTGCCATGGGTGTACCGATGAATACGCAGTCAAAAGAGTCGGAACAATGGCTCTCCCGTTCAGGGGCCACCACTTTGAAGTCCGCGCCGTGCTGCGCGTACTTCTTCGAAACCTTGGCTGCTGTCGCAGACCTCCGGAGAAGAGTTCCTGCCGGCGCATTGCGGCAGCTGCACGTGCACGTCCCTCGGTATGCCCTCGCCGCACATCGTGGTTCGGCCGGTGTGACCTGGCTGGACCCGTTCGATCTTGTGCACAACATCGCCATCTGCTGGGTGCTGGGAAGGGACGCCTGGACTCCCTTGGCAGAACTGCCGACCGACGTCGTGGAACGGGCCGCAAGGCTGATCACGCTGCATGAAGTGTCTGATCGGACAGCGGCGGCGGTGACAGCGGTGATCAGTGACGGAGTCGTGACGGCCAGCACTGAAACGATCCATAAAGAGACCGGCCGAGGAAGCACTTACCCGGCACTGCAACGGAAGGCCGAAATCGTGAGCGGACATCTCAGTGGGGAATGGCGACAGTTGGCGGCTGCGAATGATCCACGGAGACTGTTGCGCCGTCTCCTCGATGTGTGCGGCGAGCAGCCGGGTGGATCGCCCGTGACCGCCGGAGGGCTCCAGTGACTTTCCCCCCGGTCGCAGTGTCCGGTGTCCGCGTTCTCACGACCCGGGCGTACACATCCGTTGTCACGGAGTTGAAAGCGCTGCCGTCCATCGACGGTGAACACAACTCGGCATACGAGGGCGAAACCGCGGCGCAGACCCTGTGCGTGGATGTCGTGGGCGCCGGCGAAATCGACAACCTTCTTCCCCGAGCCCTCGACTGGGCTCGACGCGGCGGCCTTCACCTTCCCGTCGTCATCGGCGCGCAGCACACATCAGTGGGACCGCTCACCAATCCCGGCTACGCCGCCTGCATCCAGTGCGCCGACTACCGCGGTTGCCTCGACTCGACGACACCACTTGCCGTGGCGGACGAGCAGGCAGGTGCACCCGATGTCTCGGCGCTCACCGTGAAGCTGATCTCCGTCACTGTGGCTCAGGAGATCGACAGAGTTGTGCGTGCCGAGAACACCCTGCCCATGACCCTGGGCGGCTTGATCCGGATCGATCACGCCACGGGGACAGTGGGCACCACGAGGATCGGCCAGGTCGACGGCTGCGAGGTGTGCTCGTCGTTGCTCGAGTTCGCCTTCCAGGGGGCGCTGGGATGAACAGAGTCGCTGGGATGAACAGGATCCATGGACCGCAGCCGCACCGCATACGTCAGCTGGAAGATCTTCTACTCGAACAGAGCGGCCAGGTATCGACTCTCCAGCCCCTTGACGACTTCTACAACGACGAGCCTCGGGGACAGGGCTGGGTGGCGCAATTGCCGCCCAATGCGCACCTGCCGCTGGGTTCGGCCCACAATCCGCGAGCCACCGGAGGGCGAGGTCGAGGGGAACTGGCTCGACTGAAAGCCCTGATGGAGGCAGCTGAGCGCATCTGCCTCAGCACGATACCCAAAGAGGCACTCCGGTACGGCTCAGTATCGGAGTTCGACAACTGCCTCGCTGCTGAGGCGTTTCCGACACCTTGGCGGGATTCTCCGGTATGGCGGATGCCCCTCCACTGGTGCGAGGCCACCAAGATCGGCTCACCGTCATCGACGCCCGTCATGATTCCGGCGCAACTCGTGTACTGCCCGTTCAGGGAGACCGATGAACGCGCGATGCTCTGGGACCCGAGCAGTAACGGAGCCGCCGCCGGCTTCTCTGTCGAAGATGCGGTGGTGCGCGCGACGCGAGAGGCGTTCGAACGTCACGCCATCATGCTTTCCCACTACTTGCGGCTGAGTGGCAGGGAATTGGACTGGCGCGACCTGGCCCTTGAGCCAGGGCCCATGGCCATGGCGATGGAGGCAACCGCGCTGGGGCTGGGGATACGGGTGGCATGCCTGGTCGAGACTCCCTTCCCCGTGGTCGTCTGCTGTGTGGTCGACCCGTCCGGCAGGTTTCCGGCGCTCACCACCGGCAGCGCCTGCGGAGTCTCACTCGAGGAAGCCGTAGGCGGTGCGATGAGTGAGGCACTGTACGCGCGCAGACAGGCTCGGGACTTTCTGACGAACGTCGCAGCCGTGGATGCGAGGGAGCTGGAGACGATCGAGGACCGTGTCGTCTACTGGGGTCAGCCACAAACCATCGAGAGACTTGATTACCTCTTCGGCAGCTCCATGCCGCTCGAAGGTACGTACACAAACGGCTTCCTGGACGAGGGATACGTGGCGGACATCACCACACCGCTGTTCGCCGAGGCCGGAATTTCGGTTGTGAAGGTTGTCCACCCGCGGCTTCAACCTCTGTTCTTCGCCGAGGGCGAGAAGCGGATCCTCGGCGATCCGGACGCGAGCTTGATCTCCTCCGAACCGCACCCCTATGCCTGACGGGAAGTGAATATGAGCGCGAACAAGGGTGCGGCTGTCTCGGCACTCGATTTTCACCGGACAACCTACGCCGACGCGGCGATGCTCTCCGACTGGGCAATGCTTCCCGTCGACCAGTGGCCCGATGAGTGGTTCACGTACAACGAGAAGAGTTTCCCCCGCCTTGAGAGGGTGCAACTCCAGGTGCCGGAGGCTCCGCCTTCCGGCCTCGGCCGTGAATGGCTGGCCCGTCGGGCCAGCAGTCGTACTGCTCTCGATCAGATGTCTCTCGCCGCTCTCTCCCAGGTGCTCTGGTACACGACACACTCCGATCCTCCGGAGGAATACGCTCCCGGCAGCTGGCACCGGCCGTACCCGTCCGCCGGCGGGCGCCTCGGCTGCGAGTTCTACGTCATCGCGCGAACCGTCGAAGGCCTTCCGCCGGGCGTCTACAGCTACGGCACGGCTCGCCATGAGCTGCATCGACTGCGTCCCGCCGCGACCGAGCCCATGCTGCGTTTCGTCTTCGGCGACGGGTGGGTGACCAAGACCTGCGCGCTCCTGGTCATCACCCTGTCGATGGACAGGCTCGAGACGAAGTACGGCGACCGCGGGTACCGCTACGGGTTGATCGAGACCGGTGCCGCCTCCCAGACGGTCTCCCTCGTGGCCGGCGCCGCGTCGATCGGGTCCTGCGTCCTCGGCGGGTTCGCGGACGTTCCGCTGGGCCAGCTCCTTTTCTGCACCCCCGAATCGGAGGTGCCGGTGGCGGCCATCGCCTTCAGCCTCATAGAGGAGGAGCGCTGAGATGCTCGTAACGGACGACAACGTCGAGCCCGTTCTTGGCGTTGGCAAAGCAGAGCTGTCCGAGGCGAAGGGGCGTAGGTGGCTTCACCGGAGCGCCGCCCTGCAGTCCCATCACACCTATTCGTGGAACGACCTGAACACGTCCTTGCGGTACGGCAATCTCGGTCCGGATCAAGTGCGGCTCGTCGGCGGTGACGTGTCCGTCGACGAGCTGTTCCACAGGTCGGTCGCGGGTGGCTCACGCACCTTCCTCCGGATCGTCCCCGAGGCAGTGCACCGGGCCCTCGCGACCGGCGGGACCCTTGTGATCGACCAGCTGGACCTGATCAATCCCTGGGCCGATCAGGTGGCCCGCGCTCTGGCCGGCATCTTCACGACACGGGTCCAGGCCAATCTCTACGCGTCGCTGCGTGGAGCGCCCGGATTCGGCGCGCACAAGGACACCCATGACGTCTTCGTGGTCCAGGGCCGTGGGAAGAAGCACTGGACCTTGGGGACCGGGGCCGACACCTCACAACTGACCATGGTCGCGGGCGACGTGCTGTACCTGCCGGAGGGCACCAGCCACGACGTGGCCACCGGCGCTGAAGGGGCCCTGCACATCACCTTCGCCATACCGCGGCCCAATGTGCAGGAGCTGCTGTCGTGGACGATCTCCCATTCACAGGACACCGGTCTGCTGGCAGCCATCGATGAGGGCGATCCCGGAGCCACGGCCACGGCACTTGCCGAGCGGACGCACAAGATCAGTGACACCGACGTGAGCACCTTCCTCGAAGAAGGACTGAGCAGGGGAGTGGCACCGTCGTACGTGAACCTTCCCTACGCCGTCCGCGAGGCCGAACCGAGCGGGACCACCACGCTCTTCGCCCGGCGCTCCTTCGTGAACATCCTGCCGGACGGGGCGGACGAACACGCGCAGGTCCTGGCCTGTCTCAGCGCGACCGACGAGATGGCGGTGGAGGACCTGCTCTCTGTCAGCGGTGTGAGCAAGCCATTCGACGTGGTCCGTGAACTCGCACAGCGGGGCCTGATCAGCCTGTCGGAGCGTTGAGATGCACCGGATGCGAGAGGCGGCTCCGGGGCTGGGGTGGTACGACCACGACGGCAGCGTCGGCGCGTTCGCGCTGACGTTTCCCGCCGGCTTCGTGGCGGAAGGCGCCGACCGTCCCGGCCTCGCCCACTTCACCGAACACTTGCTCATGGCACCGAGGGACGGGGCCGCCCACCCGTACGCCCAATTCGAGGAACAGGGTTGCCTGCTGGAGGCGCAGACCAGACGGGACCATCTCACTGTCACCGTCAGCGGACCACAAAGACACCTGCTGCGCGCCGCCGAGACCATGGTCGCCCACCTCACCGACCTTCGCCGTCCGGCCGATGCCGCCCTTCAGCAAGCGGAGATCATCCACAACGAAGTGCTGGAGAAGACCGGGCTCGCTCCCCGGTCGGATCGCTGGCGTTGGTGTATCCCCGCGCCCGGCGGTGGGATCGGCGTGGACCACGACCCCGTCGTCGCCCCGGCGCTCGCGGGGCCGGCGGTCCACCACGAGGCATGGAAGGCGTTCGCCGTGCAGAACGTGCGTCTTGAGCGGTGCAGTGCCGCAGTGGTCGCCGATCCCGCACTGGTTGCTCCCGAGGACATGGAATCGGTGCTCGGTGCCAGGTCGCTGCCTGACGCCCGCGACGTTCCGCGCCCCGACACCGACCCCCGGACAGTTCGCGACGAAATCGTCCTTCCGGTGGACACCAACGACCTGGCCGGGCAGAGCGCCGCATTGATCGCAGCCAAGCTGGTGGCGAGAGAGGTGACCGCGGTGCACGGTCAAGCGGTCGCGGACATACGCTACGGCCTCTTCGACGAGTGGTTCAGTGAGAACGCCCCGACGACCGTCACCGTTTCCGTCCCCGCTGACGCCGACTTCGGTGCGCTCGAACGGCGACTGCACGAGCTTCGAGAGACCTCGGTGGAGCCGAGCGCCATGAACTGGGCTCGCGAGCGGCTGTCGCAGGAGTGGGCCGCCCGCGTCACGTCACCCTCGGCGTGCGCGCGGTCGATGGCCTGGATGCTGTCCGGGGGGCGACTGGGCATTCCCTTCGCCCCCCTCGACTCCGCTCTCGTCGAGCGCAGCGCGTCCGCGGCTGCCATGCTGGCGGGGGCCTAGATGCCAAAGCCCGTGACACGCCTGAACCGCTGGGGCACGACCATGGACCTCGTCCGGCGGCCCTCGCACTTCTCTGCCACCACGTCCGTGCGAGTCGCCTCCTGCGACGATGTGCTGTCGTGGCTGTGCCTGTGCGAGTGCTTCGCGGGGGGCTTCTCAAGTCCCCTGATGCGTGCGGGCCGGCTCAACGGCACACTGTTCCGAGTTCACCTGGCGCTGCTCCCGAGTACGCCCGGCGACGGTGTCCTGGCGCTGACGTTCACCTCCTCCGCGCGGTCCGAGCCGACGAGCCTGGCGAGCGTCCAGCGGGCGCTCGACACGATCCTGGCGGCGGGCGAGGTGACGCCCGCCCAATGGCGAAGCGCAGCACTTCGCCTGCGGACTCGCCTGGAGACCAGTGATCGCCTGCCGCGCCGTTCGCCATGGCACCGGTCCCCGTACGACGCCCGCCTCGCCGATCCGTTGTCGTGGGCGGCGCGCACCCGCCCCGACCGTGAGGTCTACCAGCATCCGATGGCCGCACTGATGCAGGAAATGCCGGGACATCACGCGGATGTGCAGGGGGGCCGGTGATGCGTTCCTCTGTCGAGAAGAAGACGCCGAGCCCCGTCAAGGTGCTGCGCAGGACCAGCACGGCATCGAGCCTGGAAGACGGTGCGTTCGCCCTGGTCCTTCCCGTTCTCGCGGAGCAGTCCACCGGGAAGTACGGTGTGGCGGCGGTCTTCGTGGCGGTTACGGCACCCTGGGCACTGGCGTCGCTCCCGATCGGATACCTCGCCGACCACATGTCGCGCACGCGTCTGCTGAGGATCGCGGCCGTCGTACGCACGGGGCTCGCCGCACTGCTCGCCGCCCTGTACCTGTTCGGCAGTCCCGCGCCGGGGCTCGTGGCGGTCGTGGCCTTCGGGTTGGGCAGCTGTGCCGTGGCTTCGGAGATCGCCCGCCAGTCGCTCGTGCCGCAGCTGGTGTCGAAGCCGGACCAGCTCGTCTCCGCCAACACGGAGATCGCCAAGGTATCCCAGCTGTACGGCGGTTTCGTCGGACCGTTGGTGGGCGGGGCGCTGCTGACCTGGAGCCAGTCGGGTGCCACGATCGCTCTGGCGATGTTCGCCCTGATCACTCTGATCGTCACGCTGGGGCTACCGGAAACACCCGCCCTGCGTGATGAACCCATGCGCGTACAGACCATGGTGACAGTGGGGTTGGACGGATTCCGCCACATCTACCGTCAGCGCACGCTTTTGACGCTGGCTGCTCTGAGTTTCACGGTCTCGGCCATCTGGTACGTCTGGCAGACGTCCTTCACGGCCTTCGCACTGGCCGACAACGGACTGGGCGCCTCAAGTCTCGGCTACTCGGTGCTGCTCCTGGCCGGCACAGCGGGAGCGCTCGTCGGCAACCAACTGGTGCAGCACGTGACGCGGACGTTTCCCTTGCGCACCGTGTTGTCCATGAGCCTGGCCGTCTGGGTCGTCTGGTTCGTCGTTCCCGCTCTGACATCGAGTTGGTACGCGATCCTCGCCTGTCTCGTCCTGGGCGGTTCCGCCGGGCTGCTGTGGAACACCGTCTCCATCACGGCTCGGCAACTCGCCACCGCGGGCCATCTGTTGGGTCGTACGACCGCCGCCTACCGGATGGTGACGCGCACGGGTCGGGTGATCGGGGCGGCCATCGCAGGACTGATGATGACGCACACCTCATGGCAGCACATCTTCGCCATCTGTGCCGGTGCCGTCGCGGCCGTGGCTGTCGGAATCCTGGTTCTCTACCGTGACCGATCCATGCTCGAGCCGGAAGCGCGGTGACGACGTTGACCACTGCACGGAACACAGGCCGGTCGGCCGGCGAGTGGATGCCCGCCGCGTCTCTCGTTCTCCACGCACGCGACGGCAGCACGCACTTCGTCGAACGGGATGATCTCCGAGCGCGCTTGGCGCAGATCCGAGAGGAGCTGCGCCAGGAGGTGGCCTCCGACGATTCCATCTGCCTCCTGCCAAACGGGAAAGCGTCCTTCGAGCGTTTCCTGCTGGAACTCCTGGCAGCCCTCGGACTGCCAAATCCGGTGGCCGTACCGGACGATGACACCTCCGCGGCGATCGCTCAACTGGCCCGCCTGGGGTTGACGGCCGGTGCGCTCGGACAAGAACGGCAGCCACGAGACGAGCCCGCCCGGCGCGAGGTACTGCCGAGCCATGCCCTCCTGCTCAGAACCGGAGGCACCAGCGGCCGGATCCGTTACGCGGTGAACACCAGCATGCGCCGCACCCTGGGCCGGAATCGTCGGTTGAGCCTGGCGAGTGCACTGGGGCTGAAGGACGGGAAACGCGCTTCTCTTGCCGGTTCGATTCGTCACGCCGCCCACCTGAGCATGCTGTTGGACGCGCTGAACTATCACACGCAGGTCCACGTGTTCGAGAAGCCCGACCCGGCCCAGGTGTTGCACCACATCCGCCGGGACAGCGTCCAATGGATCGTCACCACTCCACTTCATCTGCGGATCATGCAACGCCAACTGCAGGACGGTAAGGGTACGTCGGACCTCAGGACCGTCGTCCACATGAGTGCGGCGTGCTCGACGCCGGTCAAACGGTTCTGGCACTCCACGCTCGGTGCCGAGAACGTGTACGAAGTGTTCGGAGCCTCCGAGGGAATCGGGACCACGGTGGCTCGAGGAGATGAATGGGAGGAGCGTCCAGGCACAGTCGGCAGGGGCTTCTACACCTCGGTGAGCGTCATGGACTCCTTCGGCCGCCCGGCGGCGCCCGGCGTACTGGGTGACGTCTACTTCAAGAGCGGAACATCGGCGCGACCGCTGCACGTCGGACAACGAGACGTCGTCACGTGGACCAGTGACGGGCACGTCAGTATCGGCGACCAGGGCCGGCTCGACACGGACGGCTATCTCTATCTCGAGCCGAGGCCTCAGCTGCGGATCACGGTCGGCGGGACCACTGTCCTGGCTACGGACATCGAGGAGGCGCTGCTCGACGTCCCCGGAATCCAGGACGCGGCTGCGGCGGCAGTGTCCAATCACGTGACGGGACAGCGTGTCGTCTGCTTCGTGGTGCGCGACTCCCACGGTTCCGACGCCGAGCCGAACGAGTTGATTCCCGCGCTGCGACGGGTACTGCCGCCCGCCGCCGTTCCTCGCAGAATCATCGAAGTAGAGGCTGTTCCCCGGTCACCGTCGGGCAAGGTCAACCGCACCGTGATCTCGGAAATGGCGCAGATGTACTTCGCGGCAGATGTACCTCGCAAGGGAGAAGAGCAGTGACCGTGCAAGCGATTCCTGAGAACCCGCACTTCCAAGGGATTTACCGCCGTACGGCAGACAGTGCTTGTGTCGTCGCGGTGGCGCCCCGCTCCTTCATGTCCGTGCCGGAAGTGCGCGCCGTGTTGAGCGAGCTGCTTGAGGCACCGCCGCACCGATTCGTCTTCACGGTCCTTCATTCGGGAGAAGGCCTGGAGGACGACGCCGTCAGCGACGAGGTGGTGGCCGCCAGGAAGTTCCACCGGATGCGGACCCCCGAAGGGCCGGTGGAGTCGCAGTTGGCGGAGAGGATCCACCTCACCCTGCCCGATACCGCGGTACTGAGCATGACCGACGACATCAAGGACCTGGGGGGCGATTCGTTGCTCTGCCTTGAGTTGAGTGAGGCCATCGCCGACATCTGGGATGTGGAGATCGAGCCCGTGGATGTCTTCCGGGTCGACTCCCTCGCCGCCCTTGCCGCGGACGTCGAGGCGGGACGATGACGTCCGTTGCCTTCGACCTGCTGGCAGCCGGCGAGTACGACGCGGCGGCTCTTGTCGATGGCACGCGGGTTCTCACCCGCGGGCAGGCACGGGAGATGGCCGATGGCATCGCCCGATTCCTGGGCGATGGCACGAAGCAGCTCGTGATGGTGGACAACCCCCGTTCCTTGTCGGGGGCTCTGGCCTATGTGGCTGCGCTGCGTGCCGGCCATGCGGTGATGCTGATGGAAGCCGCGGGTCAGGGTGACGCGCCCAGGCTGATCGAGCGACTTCGCCCGGATGTGCTCATGGGGCCCTCATGTGTCAGAGCGGCCGAAGCTTCGCCGCACTATCAGCGCCAGGTGCGGGAGGTTCCTCACGGCGGGGTGGCCCGGTGGGCCATCGACGCCGATCCGGCCGCGCTCGCTGAGGATCTGGCCCTGGTCGCCCGCACCTCCGGCTCCACATCCGAGGGCAAACTGGTACGGCTCTCCTACGACAACCTCGTGAGTAATGCCGCAGGTATCGTCGCTGCGACAGACATCCGTGGATCGGACCTTGTCGCGACGTCACTGCGCCTGGACTACAGCTTCGGTCTGTCCATGTTCCATTCTCATCTCGTGGCGGGCGCCGCCGTGGGCCTGACCACGGCATCGCCGACCATGGACCGCTTCTGGACGGATGTCGAGCGCTGGGGCGTGACGTCCACGGGGATGGTTCCGTCCACGGTGCGTTTCATGCTGCAGGATCCGGAATCGAAGGCACGGCTGTCCGTGCTGAGATCGCTGCTGGTGGCCGGTGGTTCCTTGCAGGCCGACTCGTTGCGACGGCTCCGTGAAGCGGTCGGTCCGCAGGGATCCGTCTTCTACATGTATGGCCAGACCGAGGCGACCGCGCGGATGACCTGCCTGGACCCGGAGTTGGCGGCCGAGCACGAAGGAAGTGTCGGAGTTCCGATAGCGGGTGGGCGGATCGAGATCCGCGGACCGGACGGACTCGAGGTCGGCCCCGGCCGGCGGGGCGAGGTGTACTACAAGGGACCCAACGTCATGCTCGGCTATGCCGTCACGCGTGACGACCTCGCCCTGTCCGACCTCTGCGGTGGGGAACTGGGAACGGGTGACGTAGGCCGACTGCAAGACGGCGTGTTGTATCTGGAGGGCCGCGTCGATCGCCAGGTCAAGGTACTGGGTGAAAAGGTCAATCTGGACGCTGTCGAGGCCGCCGCGGTGTCCGCTCTCGGCGGGACGGCCGCGGCTGCCGTGCTCACGGAACCCGATCAGGTCCACCTCCATGTCGAGGGAGGACCCGAGTCTCTGAAGCGGCTGCGTGCCTGGGGCCTGGCTGGTCTGGGAATTCCACCGGGCTGCCTGAAGCTGCGAACCGTCGCGCATCTCCCGAGAACACCGTCCGGCAAGGTGAGGTACCACTCGCTGAGCTGAATGATCGTGCCAAGGACTGCGGGAGTTCGGCTCGACGCGGAAGGGGCCTCTGCCGGACCAGGGGACGCGATGCTCAGGAGGGTATGCCGGACATGAAGGAAATGACGACACTGACGGTGCGGGGCGAACCGGACACCCTGCCCTTCACCTGGGGGCAGCGGTGGTGGTGGAACGAGTTTCCTCCAGAAAGTCCGGACAGGCGAAGAGGGAACATGATATTTTCTCTCGATTTTCCGTCCGGCATGTCTCTCACGGGTGCTCTGGAGGTGCTGGCAGACATAGTCGGAAGGTTCGACACTCTGCGGACCCGATACGAGCTCACCGGTAGATCCGTACCAGTGCAGGTGGTTGAGCGCCAGGCGCACATACCCGTCTATTTCTACACTGCGGAAAAGGATTCCCCGGTACTCCCGGAAAGCATTGACGAGTCAATGCGCACGCACAATTTTGATCTTCATGGACATCCGCCTGCATGCTTGGCCATCGGGCTCGGAAGTGAAGGGGAACCAGTCCGGCTCCACGTGTTCCTCGACCACATCGTCACTGATTTGGCGGGTGCTGTACACCTGAAGCGCTACTTTCGAAGTGTCATCTCCGGAGAAGGGACCCCGGCCGGCCCGATACACCAGCCCGCCGATCAGGTGGCCCTTGAGTCGTCGGAAGCCAGACGGCGGCGCAACAAAAAGGCTATGGAATATTGGAGATTCGAACTGAAGGCACCCGCCCCCGACGCATGGTTGTCCCATGTGGCCGCGGCGAGGAGCGGAAGCGCACTCAACTTTTCCAAGGTCTCCCTGGACTCGCCGTTCCTCGGCGCGGCACTTCCGATTATCGCAGAGCGTCATCAGGTGAGCGTCGCGCATGTTCTCTGCCATCTCGCAGCCTTGACTTTCGAGGGCTTCGCGGGAATTCCACCTCATTTCAACATGATTGTCTCGACCCGCCGCTCCCAAGCGGAACGATCCGCGTTGGGGATGTATTCACGATCCATACCGATCAGCCTGAAAACGCGTGGGCGGACGGTTGACGAGTGCATCAGGGACGCGGCGAGAATGATGATGCGCGGACAGCTCTTCGCCGCGTGCGATCCCACGGATTTCGATGCCGTGTGCCGAGAAACAGGATGGCCGGACAGGGCGATGATCGGGGTTTCCCTCAATGACGGATACAGCGCCACGATCAATCCGTCGGCGCAGCCCGCCACGCGAAGGGACGATCTCGAATCCCTTTTGAAGCTCAGCACTTTTGAACATCCGCACTTCCGGGTGCATCAGAACGGGCGTGCGTTGAAGATCGACTCGGGAAAGGGCCCGGCAGGCGTATTTCGCCTGTCCCTCGAAGTGGATGCTCGACTATTTTCTGCTTCCGCTGCAGAAAAAGCTCTGGGTGAATTCGAAGAGCGGGTGCTGATGTATCTCAAGAAGAGCCGGTGAAGGCAAGGACTATCTGTGCGGAAAGATGGCCGGACCCCCGAGTCCGTGACGCGTATTCATGTGCTGCTGCAGGAATTAGTGGACCGCAAGATCATCCTCGGTGCTCAGGGGTTCTCTCTGGAGGACGGCGAGGGCTGTCACATCGTGGTAGGAGAGGCAGCCCCGGGGACTGACGTCACGCCCGATATCGCCGGACGGCTCTACTGCGCGAACAAGCCCGTGCTGGCCGTCACCACAGGCATCGCGTCGGAGGAGGGCCTCGTCGGCCTGCACACCGCGCTGTCACACTACTTCGACGACTGCACGCCGGCCATGGCTGCGGTGACCATCGCGGACCTCCTCGGACACACCGTCCTGCTTCCGCCCACCCTGCACAAGAACGCCGCCTCACTGGACGAACGTGCTCGTCGCGTCGTGAATCGTGCCGTGCCTCGGCCGGGAAGCGCCCACTACAACGCACAGACCACGTCGGCGTTGCTCGGCGGGATTCTCGAGCGCGTGTACTCGATGCCTCTCGAACGCGTGATAGCCGAGAAGGTCGCTTCCCCGCTTTCCCTGCGCGACCTGTCCCTCATGCCGCGTCCGGGCAGGCCATACGGCCCACTTCATCGCCGTGACGGGAGCATGTGCTTCGTCCCCGTCGAGGACGAGGCGCGAGGCCTGAGCCCTGTAAATCCCGGTCAGGCCGGCGTGTCGACGGCTGCGGACATGGGCCTGGTGTATGCGGATCTCTTGAAGTCCCTGAAAGGCCAGGGCACTCTACTCGCACCGTCAACTGCCCGGAGCTTGCTCGAAATCAGACGTTCGATACAGCTCTACGACCTCGGTCCGCGCAGCTGGGGACTCGGCTTCCAGCGCGACTTGCCGCAGGGCATCTTGGGGGCCGGGTGGAGCCGTGACACCTTCGGACATGTGGGCACCGCTCCGCGGCGCATCGTTGTCCTTCACGCGGCCGATCCGGCTTCGGATCGTGTTCTGACGTTCAGGTTCTTCAGCAGCATCGATGATCACCGGGTGCAGCAGCTGACGACGAGGTGAGGAGGTGTCCGGGGGCTCGGCGGGTGGCGACTACTCCGCAGGCCGGGCAGGCGTTGGGCCACTCGTCGGCCGTGACCAGGCGAACTGGGCGCCCTTCGTCGGCCAGCCGTTCAACCGACGCCACGCGCCCCCGTTGTGTCGAGCAGCAGCAACGTACCGTTGACCAAGTCCGTGGCTCCCCGTGATCGTTCTGTGTCGGGAACAGAGGTGATCACGCAGGCTCACGGGCGTCCCGCATCTTGGGCCCTGCCCGAATGCGTCACGACAAGTGGCCGTGTGTGGTTCGCTGCTGGGGTGACTCAGGACTTGGAGATCTTCGCATTCGAATCCGCCGAGGCATTCCAGGCATGGCTCGGCGAGAACCACGCCGTCTCGCCCGGCATCTGGCTCAAGCTGCGCAAGAAGGGCCCCGGAATCGTCGCGCTTGACTACCCCCAGGCGCTCGACGTGGCACTCTGCTACGGCTGGATCGACGGTCAGAAGGCCAAGTTCGACGACGAGTGGTGGCTCCAGCGGTTCACCCCGCGCACGCCGCGCAGCAAGTGGTCCAAGATCAACCGAGACGAGGTGGCCGCCCTGATCGAGCAGGGCCGGATGCGTCCGCCGGGGCAGGCCGAGGTCGACCGCGCGAAGGCGGACGGCCGCTGGGAGGCGGCCTACGCCGGTGCGAAGACCGCGACGGTGCCGGACGACCTCGCGGCGGCGCTGACCGCCGACCCGGCCGCGGCGAAGTCCTTCGAGACACTGGACCGGCAGAACCGCTACGCGATCCTGTACCGGATCCAGGACGCCAAGAAGCCCGAGACCCGGGCGCGCCGGATCGAGAAGTACGTAGCGATGCTGGCGAAGGGCGAGAAGCTGCACCCGTAGTCACGGACAGGAGTTCACCGAGGGCGTCGGCCGGGGTGTGGTCCTGGCCGGGGGTGAGGCGTTCGGCGGCATGCTCATGGTCCACGCCGGTCGCACGGATGCTTCCTTCGCTCCTGGCACGGACCGTCCGGCGCATGCCGAAGGCACCTGAATGCACCGGCCTGCCCGGTTCCGGTTTCGGCGGCGATCTCGGTGATGGGGTCGAGACTTCCGGACGCACCGAACCGCGTACGACCCCGGCACGTGCCGGCAGAGCGGCGTCGGCGCGCCGCGGATCAGGCGTTGGCCAGTGACAGTTTGACGGCGAACCCGAGAAAGAGCGCACCCGCGGCCGACGTGGCCCCCGCGGCCAGCCGCTTGCGCCGCCGGAACGCTGCCGCCAGGCGTGTCCCGCCGAAGATCAGCGCGCTGAGGTACAGCACGCTCGCCAACTGCGCGAACATGCCGAGAAAGACGAACGACAGGGCCGGATGCGCATAACCGGGGTCGACGAACTGCACGAAGAAGGCGACGAAGAACAAGATCGCCTTGGGGTTGACGAGGCTGATGACCAAAGCCCGCAGGAAAGGCCGTTCTTCGGCGACGGTGGCGGACAGGGCGCTCGGCGTGGTCCGCTCCCGTCGGCTGCGCCACATCCCCCACGCGGCCCGGAGCATGCCGACGGCCAGCCACGTCAGGTAGCCGGCGCCTGCGTATTTCACGATGCCGAAGAGGAGGGAGTTGCCCTGAAGCAGCGAGGCGACACCGGCGGCGGAGAGGGTCATCAGCACGGCGTCCCCGCACCACACGCCGGCTGCGGCCGTGTAGCCGGACCGTACTCCGCGCCGGGCGGCCACGGAGAGAACGTACAGCGAGTTGGGGCCCGGCAGCAGGATGATCAGGGCTAGGCCCGCCAGGTAGGTGGGGAGGTCGTTGACGCCGAACATGGCAGGAGTGTCGCACGCCGACGGGGGAAGGCCCCGAGGGGGTGTGCTGGGCCACGTGTCCGGGAGAGATCCGCAGAATGCGGGTGGTGCCGAGGCGCTCACCCGTCGCCAAGGTCCTCGTCGAAGAGCAGGCGGACGAAGTCGGTGACAGGTCCGACGATGTCGAGGTCGGAGTCGAGGACCCACTGCATCTGGAGCCCGTTGAGCACGGCGTGGAAGAGTGCGGCGGCGCTGTCGGGGCTGATGCCCTCGCGCAGCCTGCTGCGGGCTGCCGTGCCCTGCAATCCCTCGGCGAACTGGGTGCGCCCCCGTTCGTAGCGCTCCACGAAGTAGGTGTGGGCGGGATGATCCGGCCGTGAGGCCGCTGCGGCCAGCTCGATCCACAGGCGCATCAGCTCGGGCGCCTTCTGGTGGTGGCGGATGAGTTCGGCGAGGTAGGGCGCGAGCCGGTCCGGGCCGTCGACCTGTTCCAGGCCCTGCTGCCAGTCCTCGGCGTCGCGTGCGGCGAGCACCTGGGCGAGGAGTTCCTCCTTGCTGGCGAAGTGATGCAGGAGGCCGGCGTGGGTGATGCCGGCCCGCTCCGCGATGTCGCGCAGGGAGGCCTTGGCAAAGCCGTTCTGGGCGAAACTGTCGCGGGCGGCCCGTACGATCTCCGCTCTGCGGGCCGCGGTCTTGGCGTACGGCCCACGCGCTTTCGGCTCACGCGCTTTCGGCTGGCCCACGGTGCGGTCACTCTCCTTGGTGTGACTGGTCCAGCGCAGCAGCTGGGCCTTGATCCCTACCTTAGGGTCGCTCTTCGTTCGCTCGGGTGTGGGCGGCCGTACTCGCGTGCGGACCCGGCTCGGTCGGAACGTCGGTGAGTACCTTCCGGCTGCCGTGGCGGCGTTGGCGGCCACACCTCCGTCGCCCTCGCGGTGTTCACCGCCGGTGCAGGAGAGCGAGACGTACGAGCTCGGCGGCGAGGAGGCTCGACGCCTCGCCCGGCGATCCGCTCGCGCAGTTCCGGCGAGGTGGCTGACCGGTACGGATCCGTACCGGTGGGCGTCGTCCCCGATACGGACCATTGTGTTTTGGCCACGGTTGTTCGTAAGCTTTCCACTTGGAAGGTATTGAAACGTTTCAGCTCGCTGTTTCGCCTGCTGCCGCCCATGCCCAGCCATGAGCACCAGGCGTGGAGGGGGGAGGGCCCCCGGAATCCAGCGCGGCAATACCTCACGGGGCCGTTGATCGCAGTCCCCTGTCTGCGCATCTCGTTGTGCGCGTACGAAAGGAATGAGCCGTGGCCGAGGCGAACAGAAGTGCGTTGAGCCGCCGACACCTGCTCGGGATCATGACGGCGGCGGCAGCCGGGGCCTCCCTCCCGCTCGCCACCGCGCCGAACGCCGTGGCGGCATCCGGCCCGAACGGTTCCCGCCCCGCACGCATGCAGGTCAACTCACGGGACGAGCCCCTCGGCACGGAGACCGCCCCTGCGTTCAGCTGGGTGCCCCCGGTGGCCAGGCAGACCGCGTACGAGATCCAGGTCGGCACCGGCCCCGGGAAGGCGGACGTCTGGCGCAGTGGCAAGGTGGCCGGCTCCAACAGCACCGAGGTGGCCTACGGGGGCGGCGCGCTGGGCTCGGAGCAGGCGTACTTCTGGCGGGTGCGGGCCTGGGACGAGAAGGGCGCGGCCGGTCGCTGGAGCGAACCCGCGGTGTGGGAGACCGGCCTGTTGAAAGGCGAGAAGGACTGGTCGGGCGCGCGGTGGATCGGCGGTCGCGAGGCACAGGACCACGACTGGCAGGACCTGGCCGCGACCGTCGTCTTCCGCGGCGGGTCCGACGCCGCCGGCGGCCTGTCTCTGCTCCTGCGAGCAGAACCCATCGGCAAGACGTGGGGCGAGGGACTGAACTGGACCGTCCGGCGGTCCGGCGACGACATGCAACTGGTGATGAAGACCAGCCACTACGCCGGCAACACCTGGGTGGACGACGGCACCACGAAGCCCCACTGGGGCGTCGACCACTACGACCCGCAGAGCGAGACCAACCCCACCACTGCCGGCACCCGCAGCATCCCCGTCGGTTCCGTCACCCTGCCGGAGTCGACCGGACTGACCAAGGACACCTGGGCCACCCGCGACCACACCGTGAAGGTCGAGGCCCACGGGCTCACCGTGACCACGACCGTCAACGGCGTCCAGGTCGACAGCCGCACGCTCACCGGCGACCAGATCCGCCGCCACGGAAGCTTCGGCTTCGCCGGCGGTACCTCGGCCACCATCCGCAGCGTCAAGGTCACCGGCACCGGCGCCCCCGACCTCTCCGTCGACCTCACCACCGGCGCCAACCCGTTCGAGGCCGGCATCGCCACCCTCGACGGCCTGACCTTCCCGCCCAAGAACCCCTACATCCCCGGCAGAAACGCCGTGCTGCCCATCGCCAACCCGGCACCGCTACTGCGCCGCGCCTTCACACTGCCCCGGGGACGCTACATCGCCAAGGCGCGCCTGCATCTGAGCGCCGCAGGCAACGTCACGTTCACCGTCAACGGCGACCCGATCACCATCGACGGCCGGCCGGCGAACCGTGACAGGACCAACGTCCCCCGGCTGCTCACCGACCAGAGCACCTACGACCGCACCGTGCTCTACGACACCTTCGACGTCACCGCTCTCCTCGAAGCCGGCCGGGAGAACGTCGTCGCCGCCGAACTCGGCCGTGGCTGGTACGGCGTGACCACGCCCCAGGAGTGGTACTGGCACCTCGCCCCCTACGCGGGCCAGCCGCGTATGCGGGCGAAACTCGTCGTGACCTACACCGACGGCTCCGCCACCACCCTGGTCACGGACAAGGACTGGCTCGGCACGGACGGACCCACGACGTTCGACTCCGTGTACTCGGGTGAGAAGTACGATGCCCGGTGCGCGGACGAGCTGGGGGAGTGGCGCTCGGCCGGCTACCGGACCGGCCGCGAGTGGCGGCCTGCCACCGTGCTGATCCCTCCGGGCAGCTGCGCCGGCCCCTCGCCGAAATACCACGGCGCGCTGCCCGCCACGACGGTCCCCGAGGGCTTCGCGCCGGCCGTCCTGCGAGCACACGAGGCGGAACCGGTACTGGTCGGCCGGACGCTGCGCCCGGTGTCCCTCACCGAGACGGCCCCCGGCTCAGGCGTCTGGGTCCTGGACTACGGGCAGATCATGACGGGCCTCGTCCGCCTGGCCCTCACCGGCGTACGCCCCGGCAAGGAGGGACTCACGCTGCGGATCCGCGGCGGCAACCGCGTCGCCGGTACCGGCACGTCCGGCTCGCCCCTCTCCGTCGAGGAGGAGAACTTCCAGCACGACGCCAACCTCCAGACGCACTACTACACCCTCGGCAGGCGGTCGCGGCAGACCTGGGAACAGCAGTTCAGCCACTTCGGCTTCCGCTATCTGGAAGTGATGAACCTCGACGCCGTCCTCGGCCGGTCGCCCGATCTGGAACGGGACGCGGACGTACTGACGGTCGGCGTCGCTCGTACCGGCTTCGCCCGCACCGGCACGTTCACCACCGACAACGCACTGCTCAACCGCCTCCAGCGCAACCTGGAGTGGGCCGAGCAGAACAACCTGGTGCAGAAACCCACCGACACCCCGTCGCGGGAGAAGAACGGCTGGACCGGCGACGCGATGGCCAGCTCCGAGTCCGAGTCCCTCACCTGGGACGTCAACGCCCTCTTCACCAACTGGCTGCGTCACTTTCCCGACAACCAGATCTCCACCGGCCAGCTGCCCATGGTCGTCCCCCTCGGCAAGGGCGGATTCGGCTACGACCGCACCCCCGGCTGGAACGCCGCGTGGAAGGCGGTGCCCGCCTGGGACTCGGCGTACTTCGTCATGCCGCGGGAGCTGTACACGTACTACGGCAACAGCAGCCTGTTCGCGGAGCTGTACGACCACCAGGACACGCTGCTGAAGTACTACGAGACACTGTTCACCGCCGAGAACGACTACAGGTTCGAGGCCTCCCTCGGTGCCTACTCCGGCGCCGAGAGCCCCGGCAGCAACGCCGTCATCAGCCTCGCCTTCTACATCCACTTCTGCGACTACATGGACGAGGTGGGACGCGGGCTCGGCCGCACCGAACGCGCCGCCCACTACGCCACGTTGGCGCGCATGCTCCGCAAGGCGTTCATCACCCACTACTGGGACGCGTCCGAGGGCCACTTCACCCAGGGCAGCCTTTCCAATGAGAACGCCTTGGCCATCGCCTTCGACCTGGTGCCCGGCTCGGACCTGAGCCCCGACGATCCGCGCCACCTGGCCGGCACGAAGACGGTCGAGGAGAACAAGAAGGCCCTGGCGAAGCTGCTCGCCGACCGCATCGTGGCGGCGGACCAGCACATCCAGAACGACATGTACGGCTCGCGCTACGAGTTCGACATCCTCAGCGAGTACGGCTACACGGACATCGCGCTCGAGGCCGTCACCCGGACCGGCCGGCCCGGCTACGTCGACCAGATCGCCAAGGGCGCCACGTCGCTGTGGGAGCAGTGGACCGACCGGCTCTCGGTCAACCACCACTACCGCTCCAACGTGGCCACCTGGTTCTACCAGGGCCTGGCCGGTATCAAGCCGACCTCGCCCGCCTACGAATCGCTGCGCATCCGCCCGTACATCCCCTCGGCCGCCGTCAACAGCAGGGTCCCGGCGAACACCGACGACACCGACCTGGCGCCCGCGACCCTCGACCACGTCAGCGCCTCGATCGACACCGTGCGCGGCAAGGTCTCCTCGGAATGGCGCCGCCGCCCGGACGGCAGGATCGACCTCGCGGTCACGATCCCGTACAACACCGAGGCCGAGATCTGGGTTCCGGCCCAGGGCGGACCCGTGACCGCACCCCGAGGCGTCGTCCACGTCCGCGACGACACATCCGGCGGGGCGGCCTACCGGGTCTACCGGGCACGGGCGGGTTCGTACCGCTTCAACGCCTGACGGCCTGACGGGGTGAAGCGAGGGCGCCGTGCCCCGGACCGTGGTGTTCGGGGCACGGCGCGGATGCCGTCACGGAATGCTGCTGATCATCGCCGGGGCCGCCATGTCCGGCCTCGGTGGACGCCTCAGAACATCGCCCGGATGACCCCCACGGTGCGGGCCAGGTGCGGCTCGGAGCGGTCCGCCCGGTGGGCGACGGCCAGCTCCACGCGTGCGTCGGCCCCGGCCAGCGGCAGGTAGGCGACGCCGTCGAGCGCCAGCGCGGTCACGGGCTCCGGCACGATGGCGACGCCGAGGCCACCGGCCACGAGCGTGACCAGCGTCGAGGTCTCGCCGACCTCGTGGCGGATGTGCGGCTCGACGCCGGCGTCGCGCAGGAGGCCCAGCACCACGTCGTACATCACCGACCGGCGGTCCGCGGAGTGCACGATCAGGTCGGCACCGGCCAGGTCCGCTGCCCGCAACCGTTTCCGGCGGGCGAGAGGGTGGTCGACGGGCACGGCGACGACGAGCCGGTCCCGGCGCAGGACGTGCACGGTGAGGGAGACGTCGGCCGCCACCGGGCGCAGCAGCGCGACGTCGATCGCGCCGGTGCGCAGCGCCTCGGCCTGGTCGGGCGCGAGCATCTCGCCGCGGAAGGAGAAGTCGACGCCGGGAAGCTCCTCGGTCAGCCGCCGCGAGAGCGCGGGCAGGACGCTGTACGTCGCCGAGCCCACGCACCCGATCGCGAGGTGGCCCACCGAGCCCGCGGCGACGAGCCGTGCGTGATGGGCGGCCTCGTCGACATCGGCGAGGATCGCGCGCGCCCGCTCGAGGTAGGCCCGGCCGGCCTCGGTGAGGCCGACGCGGCGTGTGGTGCGGTGCAGCAGCGCGACGCCGAGTTCCGCTTCGAGCTGGCGGATCTGTGTGGAGAGCGGCGGCTGGGCCATGTGGAGCCGCTCGGCGGCGCGACCGAAATGGCGCTCCTCGGCCACTGCCACGAAGTACCGCAGGTGGCGCAGATCCATATGCCGTCCGTATCAATCAGCTCGTATATGCGTACTTCAGAATATCGCGGCCCGGCATTAGCGTCGCTGCCATGAGTGCCTTCCTGTACGCCACGACACGGACGCCGTTCGGCCGCTTCAACGGCGCGCTGGCCCAAGTCCGCCCCGACGATCTCGCCGCCGCCGCGATCACCTCGACGCTCGCCCGGGTGCCGGACCTCGACCCCGCCGCGATCGACGACGTGGTGTGGGGCAACGCCAACGGGGCCGGCGAGGAGAACCGCAACGTCGGCCGCATGGCGGCGCTGCTCGCCGGGCTTCCGGTGAGCGTGCCCGGCACCACGGTCAACCGGCTGTGCGGTTCGAGCCTCGACGCGGCGATCGCGGCCAGCCGCACGATCGAGTCCGGCGACGCCGAGGTGGTGTTGACCGGCGGCGTGGAGTCGATGACGCGTGCGCCGTGGGTGCTGCCCAAGTCGGCGAAGCCGTTCCCGGCCGGCGATGTCACCGCGGTCTCGACCACGCTCGGCTGGCGGCTGGTCAACCCACGGATGCCCGAGGAGTGGACCGTCAGCCTCGGTGAGGCCAACGAACAGCTCCGGGAACGCTACGGGATCTCCCGTGAGCGACAGGACGAGTTCGCCGCCCGCTCCCACCGACTCGCCCACGCGGCATGGGAGTCGGGCTTCTACGACGACCTGGTGGTACCGGTCGAGGGCGTCGGCCTGACCCGCGACGAGGGCATCCGAGCCGGATCCACGCCGGCGGTCCTGGCCGGGCTCAAGCCGGTCTTCCGTACGGCCGAGCAGGGCGGCACCATCACCGCGGGCAACGCCAGCCCGCTCAACGACGGTGCTTCCGCGGTGCTGCTGGGCAGCGAGAAGGCCGCGGCCACGATCGGGGCGGACCCGATCGCCCGTATCGCGGGCCGCGGCGTCATGGCGCTGGAACCACAGGCCTTCGGGTACGCGCCGGTCGAGGCCGCCGACCGTGCGCTGGCGCGGGCCGGGATCGGCTGGGACCAGGTGGGCGCGGTCGAGCTCAACGAGGCCTTCGCCGTGCAGTCGCTCGCCTGCCTCGACGCGTGGAAGATCGACCCCGCCCTCGTCAACCAGAAGGGCGGCGCCATCGCGATCGGGCACCCGCTGGGCGCCTCCGGCGGACGCGTCCTCGCCACGCTGGCCAAGGTGCTGCGCGAGACGAGGCAGCGCTACGGCGTCGCGGCGATCTGCATCGGGGTCGGACAGGGCCTGGCCGTCGTGCTGGAGAACTGCGCTGTCACGGGGGCGGACCGATGAGCAGGACGGAGATCGTCGACAGCGCGGACGCGGCGGTCACCGGCATCGAGGACGGCTCCACGGTCCTCGTGGGCGGCTTCGGCATGGCGGGCATGCCGTTCGACCTGATCGACGCGCTCATCCGGCAGGGCGCGAAGGACCTCACGATCGTGTCCAACAACGCCGGCAACGGTGACGTCGGACTGGCTGCGCTGCTGGCCGCCGGCCGGGTGCGCAAGGTGCTCTGCTCCTTTCCGCGCCAGGCCGACTCCTGGGTCTTCGACGGCCTCTACCGCGAGGGGAAGATCGAGCTGGAGGTGGTCCCGCAGGGCAACCTCGCCGAGCGGATGCGCGCGGCCGGTGCCGGCATCGGCGCGTTCTACTGCCCGACCGCGGTCGGCACGCCACTGGCAGAGGGCAAGGAGGAGCGTGAGATCGACGGCCGCAAGTACCTACTGGAGTACCCGATCAGGGGCGACTACGCGCTGATCGGCGCGCACCTCGCGGATGCGTTGGGCAACCTCGTCTACCGGAAGACGGCCCGCAACTTCGGACCGGTCATGGCCACGGCCGCGACGACGACCATCGTCCAGGTCGACGAGGTCGTCGAGCCCGGACAGCTCGACCCCGAGGCCGTCGTCACCCCGTCCATCTACGTCGACCGGGTCGTGCAGGTGCGGGCCCGCCACTACACCGTGCAGGGGGCCCGATGACCACCACGCCGAGCACGCAGCCGCAGCCGTACGTCGATCACCGGCTGGCGATGGACGAACTGGCGGCCGTCGTCGCACGCGACATTCCGGCCGGTTCCTTCGTCAACCTGGGTATCGGCCGGCCCACCAAGATCGCCGATCACCTGCCGGCCGACTCCGGGGTGGTCCTGCACACCGAGAACGGCATGCTCAACATGGGGCCGAGGGCCGAGGGCGACGCCGTCGACCCCGACCTGACCAACGCGGGCAAGGTCCCGGTGACCGAGCTGCCGGGGGCGGCGTACTTCCACCACGCCGACTCCTTCGCGATGATGCGCGGCGGCCACCTCGACGTCTGCGTCCTCGGGGCCTACCAGGTCGCCTTCGACGGTGATCTCGCCAACTGGCACACCGGCGGGCCCGACGCCATCCCCGCCGTCGGCGGCGCCATGGACCTCGCCATCGGCGCCAAGGACGTCTACGTGATGATGACCCTCTTCACCCGCTCCGGAGAACCCAAGCTCGTGCCGCGGTGCACCTACCCGCTCACCGGAGTCGGCTGCGTCAGCCGCGTCTACACCGACTGCGGCGTCTTCGACGTCGGCCCCGACGGCGTGAGGATCCGCGAGACGTACGGCGTCAGCGCCCGAGAACTCGCGGAGCGACTCGGCCTGTAGCCACAGGCCGGTGCGCAGCGGTCCGGCGATCAGGACCGCGGGGAGTTGCGGGGACCTCGGTACGGGGCGCACGGTGCCGGCCGCCCGCCTGCCTGCCCGGTCAGGCGGGCGGGGTGTCGGGGCGGGCGTCGTACACGGCACGGGCGGCGTCGATGTGCGTCAGGTGCGTGGTACTCCACTCCAACAGGGGCGCGGTGGCTTCGCGGAGGGTGATGCCCATCGGAGTGAGTTCGTAACTGACGTGCGGTGGCATGACTAGAAGATCCTGCGCTACCACCGTCCGGGAGTGACCACCATCCAGCTGTACGTGTCACTGCCGCCGGAGACCTTCGTCAGCCGCGCCAGGGTGCTGGACACCCTCGCCCGGCTGGGCCCGGCCGCGGCCTGAACCCCGCCTGCCGCCCGCCGTCCCGGCTGGGGAGCCGCCCCACGACAGGCGGCTCCCCACCGCCCGACGTTCGCCCCTGGAGGCACCCCGGATGGAGCTGGACAGGGAACGGGGCCGGGCAGCCGCGCGGGGCGACCCCCGCCGGCTGTCCGCCTACGTCGACCGGTCCCTGGCCGGCGCCTACGTCGGCTCGCCCGCGACCGTGGCCGCCCGTATCGGCCTGCTGCGCGCGGCCGGGGTCGGCATCGTCCAGCTCGACATGCCGACGGAGACCGAACAGGACCGTGCCTTGCGCCGGGACCTGGTCACCCGGCTCCGTGCCGCGTACATTCCGCCCTCCCCCCGCCGTACCACCCATGCCAGGCGCGGTTGGTGACACCGAATCGGACCGTCCGGGTCGGGCCGCCGTCGGCCGCGCGCCCTGGACGCGGACGCGCGTGCGGGATTCCGCGGGCGGCAAGGGCACGGCTCTGCGGACCTACTGCCGAGCCGTACTGGTGGCCACGACGGCTCTGCGGACCTACTGCCGAGCCGTACTGGTGGCCACGATCTCGATGGCGACCCGAAGAGGTGTCTCCGCGGTCCCCAGGAGGGCCCGGGTGATGGCGATCGCCGCGATGACGCCCACACCGCGCTCGGCCAGGAAGGTCTGGACAGCCTCCATCCCGTCCTCTGCGAGGAGGGGGCGGGACTGCTCGACCAGGGTGACCCAGCGGGCGGCCTCCTCGGGGCTCAGCCCGTTGACGTGGTCGAACATGGCTTCTCCTTGCCGTGGGCGAGTGCGATCAGGAAGGCCGGCCGGCGGCGTTGCCGGGCGACGTGCGGGCGAACCAGGCACGCGTCTCCTCCGCGGTCAGGACACGAGCCAGCTCGGCCGTGCCCGGGAGGTGGGGGAAGAACCGGTCGGCGTTCCAGCTGCGCCGGTATGCCGGCTCGTCGAGCACGAGCAGGCGGCGTCCCTCCACCACGGGAATGTCGTCGGGCAGCCCCTCGTTCCAGATCCGCTCGCCGTCCGGTGCGAGGAGTTCGAAGGCGCCGGACGCGATGGTCTGGGTGCGTCCCGGTGCGGGCTCGGGGTCCGTGGCCAGGCGGACGCTCTCTGCCGAAGGCCCGGTGCCCGGCACGTGGCCGCCGCCCACGAGGACGTGGGCGAGCAGTGTGTGCAACTGGAAGTTGTCCCCGATACCGCCGATACGCACCTCGAACCCGGTCCCGGTGGGCCTGTGCAACACCACCAGGGGCTCGTCGTCCAGAACGGCCAGTGCATAGGCCAGGCACTTGAGGTCGTGCCGCTCCAGGGCCGCCAGGGCGCGGCAGGTGGGAAGGATCGCGGCCGCGTGGCTGCGGCGCACCTCGGCGCTGCGGCACAGCACGGCCAGTGCGGGCGGCTGCCACTCCTCGACCGAGCACCAGGCCAGAGCCAGCCGCGTGGCCTCATACGCGTCCGCGTCGAGGCGGACCGGCAGCGCGTCGTCGATGATCTTCTCGTCCGGCTCCGGCAGCTTGTCTTCGGCCGTGCCGGTGGCGGTCCAGCGGCGGGCGAACTCCAGGGCGTCGAGCAGGTCCTGGTGGACGCCGCCGAGGACCGGCTCGGCGCAGGCCACCGGATCGGCTCCACGCTCGACGCAGAAACCCGCCGCCATCGCCAGCATCGGCCGGGGACCGGTGGGCGGGAAGGCGGGGAGGAGAGCCGCCAACCGAGGGCCCGCCACCACGCGTTCGGCGTCCGACGCCGACCGCACGCCGTTGACGACGGCGGTGAAGGCACGCGTGGTGCGGTCGCCATCGCGAGCGGCAACCGCCTCTTCCAACTCGGACACGGTGGCGGTGAGGCTCGAAGCCTTCCGCTTCCTCTTGAAGATCACCGGCTCACCTTAGGCCCGAGGTCCGCCCCTCGTCACCAGGTCAGGACCGTTCGAACCCCTTCCAACTTCTCGTCGCCGGAGGGCAGTTGGTTGTGGGTTCAGCAGTTGGTCGTGGGTTCCGGCATGGCAGGATCGCAGCCATGTCCCTCAGCGTGCCCCGCCTCAGGATCGGCTCGACCGAGATCATCGCCCTCGCCGACGGCGAGGGCCCCTTCTTCTCCCCACGCGCCGAGGCATTCCCCGACGCCACAGCCGCTCACTGGGCCGAGGCCGACCGCTACGACCCCGGCGCGGTCGACTCCGAGGGCCGCTGGCGGCTCCAGTTCCGCGCCTACGCGATCCGCGGCGAGAAGGGCCTCACCGTCGTCGACGCCGGGATCGGGCCGACGGACAGCCCGGCCGGCGCGTGGGCGCCCGTGCCCGGTGTGCTCCCCGAGTCGCTCGCCGCCGCGGGCATCGACCCCGCCGAGGTCGACACAGTAGTGCTCACACACCTGCACACCGACCACGTCGGATGGGCCGTCGTCACCGAGGCGGCCGTCCCCTCACAGGGCGGCGCGGCGGGCGGTACCCCTTCGCCAGCCGGTGCGACCAGCGGTCGCCGCCCCTATTTCCCGAACGCCGAATACCTGCTCCAGCGGGCCGAGTTCGACGCCCTCGACGCGCTCAACCCGCAGCTTCGCGAGACCCTCACCGAGCCGCTCGCGGCGGCCGGTCGGCTCCGGCTCCTGGACGGGGACACTCCGCTGCGCGCCGGACGCGCGGTCGCCACGCCCGGTCACACGCCCGGACACCAGAGTGTGCTGGTCGCCGACGGGCGCGAGCCGGCTCTCGTCACCGGTGACCTCCTGGTGCACGCGCTCCAACTCCTCCACCCCGAGCTGGCCTACGCGCACGAGAACGACCCGGAGACGGCCAGACGGTCACGGGAGCGCATGCTCAGCCGCGCAACCGCCACCACGCTGCACCTGGCGACGCCGCATCTGACGGAGCCGTTCGTCTCGGCGTGATCGCGGCCGTCCGAGGCGGCCGGGCAGGACGCGAAGCTCCGCTTCGACGTTCAGTGACAGAAAGACTTGCGCCACCACGCCCGCTGGCACGAGTGCCGCACCACCGTCATCGACGCGGTTGTCGACCTGGCGCGATTCCGTCCGCTCCGTGCCCCTCGTCGCGGGAGAACTCGGGAGCGTACGCGAGAACTCGGGAGCGTACGCGGGGCCGGTCCCCGGACAATGATCGTCATGACGTCCCTCCACTCCAACCCGCTCTTCGCCCGCCTCGCCGATGCCGAACGGATCCTCGTCGCGGGCGCGGGTGGCGGCTTCGACATCTACTCCGGCCTGCCGTTGGCCCTCTCCCTCCTCCATCAGGGCAAGCAGGTGTATCTCGCGAACCTCTCCTTCAGTGCACTCGCCGGCCTGCCGATCGACGACTGGGTCGCCCCCGACGTGGCCGCCGTCACCCCCGACTCCGCACCCCACCAGAGCTACTTCCCCGAGCGGACCCTCGCCCAGTGGCTGCGCGTGCACGGCTATCCGTGCACCGTGTACGCCTTCCCCCAGACGGGAGTGCGCCCTCTGCGCGCCGCCTACCAGGCACTGATCGAACTGCACGGCGTCGATGCCGTGGTGCTGGTCGACGGGGGCACGGACATTCTGATGCGCGGCGACGAAGCAGGACTCGGTACGCCCGAGGAGGACCTGACCAGCGTCGCCGCGCTCGCTGCCCTGGACGGCATAGCGACGCGGCTCGTCGTGTCGGTCGGCTTCGGTGTGGACGCCTATCACGGCGTGAACCACGTGCAGGTGCTGGAGAGCATCGCCGCGCTGGAGCGTGCAGGGGCGTACCTCGGCGCGTTCTCGATACCGCGTGCCACCCGGGAGGGCGCTCTCTATCTTGACGCGGTGGCACACGCTCAGGACCACACCTCTGAGCGCCCCAGCATCGTGAACGGTTCCATCGCGGCAGCCGTGCGCGGCTCGTTCGGTGATGTCCGGTTCACTGACCGCACCCGGAACAGCGAGTTGTTCGTGAACCCGCTGATGGCGCTGTACTTCGCTTTCGACCTCCCGGGCCTGGCGGCCCGCTGCCTCTATCTGGACCGGATCGAGGACACCCACCTGATGCGCCAAGTCCACTCCCGGATAACCGAGTTCCGCGAGTCCGTGGTGACTCGACCGCCACGCCGCTTCCCGCACTAGTGACCAGGCTGACGGTGCGCTGTCCGGCGCCGGCGAGCGTTCAGGTGCACTGTCAGTTCGCGGTCGGCTGGATCCGGTTCTGGGGGCATCCGCATGGAGTGCACAAAACGTATAGCGAGAAGTTGTGCAGTCGTACAGTGGATTCATGGCAACCGGGAGAACATACGGCCAGATGTGTCCGCTCGCCCGCTCCATGGACCTTCTCGGTGAGCGTTGGACGATGTTGATCGTGCGCGAGCTGTGCCTCGGGCCCAAGCGATTCAAGGACCTCCTCGACGTACTTCCGGCCATCGGACCGAACCGCCTGACTTCCCGCCTTCGCGGCCTCGAGGCCGCGGGGGTCGTTCGCCGGGGCACGCTTCCGCCTCCCGCGGGTGTGGCTGTCTATGAACTCACCGAGCGAGGCGAGGGGCTCCGTGCCCCGCTCATCGAGCTCGGACGGTGGGGCCTCGGACTCCCGCCGTCGGCGGAAATCGATCCGGAGACCACCCGCGCGGATCTGATCGCCCTCAGCGTTTCCACCTTCGCCCCGCCGGAGAAGCTCGTCGGCCTCAAGGAGATCTACGAGCTGCACGTGGGCACGGAGACGTTTCATTTGGAGATCGCCGAGGGCCGAATGCGGACCAAGAGCGGTCCGGCGCCGGTTCGCCCCGACCTTGCGGTGACCTGCCGGTTGCGGATGTTCCTCGCTGTGGTCTTCGGCCGCATCCGGGCGGTCGACGCAGTCCAGTCGGGCGACCTGACGGTGACTGTCGGTTCCAGCGAACTGGCCGAGCGCGCGTTCGACCTTCTGTCCGGTTCCGATCTTGGGTATCCGGTGTACCTGGGGGTGTAGCGCGAGAGCACTCCTGCCGCCAGAACATGAAGCGGAGATGCCATGAGCTTCAGCATGGCCTCCTGGCCGGGCTGGGACCGATGTGGACCCGAGCCAAGCGATCAGGGGAAGCGATTTCCTGGTCGATCGGCATCCACCATACTTATTCTTTCTGGTCAATGCCCCACTGCAGAGGGAAGACCCGTGAACCTAGCCCGCCTCGACCTCAACCTCGTCGTCGCCCTGCGTGCCCTGCTCGAAGAGCGGAACGTCACCCGGGCCGGGCAGCGTGTCGGGCTCAGCCAGCCCGCGATGAGCGCCGCCCTGGCCCGGCTGCGCCGCCACTTCGACGACGACCTCCTCGCCCGGGTCGGCGGCCACTATGAACTGACCGCCCTCGGCCAGGTACTCCTGGACCGCACCTCCACCGCCTACGACGTGCTGGAACGCCTCTTCGCCAGCCAGGCCGACTTCGACCCCGCCCGCGAGAGCCGCGAGTTCAAACTGATCGCGTCCGACTACGCCGTCTCCGTCTTCGGCGCGGAACTGGCCCGCGTGATCCACGAGGAAGCCCCCGGCATCCGGCTCCGGTTCGCCCAGACCCCCACCACCGTCGTCGACGACACGGCCACCCTGCTCAGCGCCACCGACGGCCTCCTCATGCCGCACGGCGTCATCAGCGACTTCCCCGCCACCGACCTCTACGACGACCGCTGGGTCTTCGTCGTCGCCGACGACCACCCCAGCGTCGACGGCCGGCTCACCCGCCAGGATCTGGCCCGGCTGCCCTGGGTCACCTACCAGCGCACCTACGACGCCCCGGCCGTACGCCAGCTCGGCATGCTCGGCATCGAGCCACGCGTCGAGGTGTCCGTGGACAGCTTCCAGCTTCTGCCGCTCCTGGTCGCCGGCACCCGCCGCATCGCCCTCGTCCAGGCCCGCCTCGCCCGGCTCCTCGCGCCACTCTCCGCCGTACGCGTGGTGGAGCCGCCGTACGAGGCGGTACCCCTGCGCGAGGCGCTCTGGTGGCACCCGGTCCACACCCACGACGCGGCCCACATCTGGCTGCGCGAGACAGCCGCCCGCGTCGGGGCACGACTGCCCCGCGCGGACGAGGAGTGACACGGTGAAGGCGCCCCACCAGGAGTCGGTCCTCTCCCGTGCCGCTCGCATCCTGGAGGCGTTCAGCCAGGACGAACCGGTGCTGACGGTCTCCCAGATCGCGCGCCGCACGGGGCTGCACGTGGCAACGGCCTCCCGGCTCGTCGGCGAACTGGTCGCCCACGGCTTCCTGGGCCGGGACGACGACCGCCGGGTGCGCATCGGTGTCCGGCGTCGTGGTCCTGGCTTTGTTTCCGGACGAGCGGCTGCCCTCCCGGTCATGAAGGTCGCGTCTGTGACGAGTTCCCCCGGCCGCGACAGCGGTCACGGCACAACTGGTCAGCCCCTGTCGCCCGGGTGCTGGACGCTGAGGTCCCCGTACGCCGACAGAACGTCTGCCAGGTCACCGGGTTCGTGCCGCAGGGTGGTGTCCAGGAAGGCGAGTGTGGTCGCGGCGACGACACGCGGGCTCTCGGTGCGGCCCAGCGAGCCCACCACGGACGGCACGGGCGGCAGGTACAGGGGGCCGTCCATGAAGGTGAGGTGTGCGGCGCCGGGGACGGTGAGCCGGTAGCTCGTCGCGGTGTTCAGCTCGAGGGCCTCGGTGAGGCGGGGCAGGTAGCGTGGGTCGGTTTCGGGGGTGATGGCCTGGGTGAGCGCGAGCGTCGGCTGGTGGAGGGAGGGCGTCGTGGGGCCGTGGGGGTAGCCGTCCAGATCCATGACGGCGTCGAACCGGCGGTCCCGCCGGGCTGCTTGCAGGGCGGCGGCGCCACCCATGGAGTGGCCGGCGACCGCGACCCGACCGGTGTCCAGGCGTCCGGTCAGCGGGCCGGCGATCTCACCTCGGCCCAGACGGTCCAACTGCGTGAGGACGAAGCCGAGGTCGGCCGCCCGAACGGCCGTCCAGCCCGCCGACAGCGCGGTGTCCTTGTCCCGGTCGCCGGTGGAGGCGGTCCTGGAGCGAATCGTTCGGCCGTCGGTGAGAACGACGGCGGCGGAGTCGTAGGGGTGGTCGAGGGCGGCGACCAGATAGCCGTGGCTGGCCAGTTCCTCCGCCCAGGCGGTGTTCTGGGTGCGCACTCCGCCCGATCCGGGAGAGAACAGCACGACCGGGAACCGTCCGCCCCCGCCGGCCACCGGGGCGTCGACGACCGCATGGGTGTGGGCCCGCGCGACGCCGTCGACCAGGAAGCCGGGCAGGCCCACCCCGCGGGCGAGGGCGTCGGAAACGGTGCGCGCCTCGTGCTCCGTGCGTCCGAGATACCGGGCCCGCCGCGTGCCCGCGGGGCTCTTCCCCGCGGGATACCAGAGCTGGACCACGACCGTGCGCCGGTCGCGCGGATCGGCGGTGAAGGTCTCGGCACGGCGCGGGTCGGTCCACTGCACCACCCGGGTGCCGACCGCGAAACGGCCCGACGGCTCCGGGAACACCGGTACGGGGAAAGCCCAGGCGGCCACCGGGCCCGTGGCGATCAGGCCGGCGCAGGCCACCGAGCCCGGCAACGCCGACCACCATCGGGTCCGCCGCACCGGCCGGCCGGTGCGGCGTCGCAACAGGGGAGAGAGGGTGAACGGCAACGCGACGGCGGCGCCTGCCAGTACCGGCAGCACCTGCCAGCGGATCCCCACCACACTCAGCACGATCGCGGACAGCAGGAGAGCCGCCCCCGCCGCGATCGTGACGCGTGGGCGTGCAGCGGGGGGAAGCCAGCGCGCCACCACCAGCGCGACGGCACCCAGCAGGGCAAGCAGTTCCGGAGGGGACATGTACAGCCCCGCGATGATCTCGTTCACGCCGCCATCCTCCGGGCGGGGCACGCGAGGCCACATCGGCCCCCGGTGGCCCTCGCATGCGACCGCAGTCGCGGCCCGAGGTAGGTCGGACGTACGGCCGCAGTCGCGTCCCGGCATGTCTCCCGTGCGACCTGAGTCGCCATCAGGCACGCCGGACCGACGCCCGCTCTGCGACCGTGGAAGCAGCGGGACTCCTCCTGCGGTCGTACCCCGGCACGCTGCCATCAGACGGTGGGCTCATGTGCTTCGCGGGCCCGGCGGCCTACCGTGACGGGGCCACCATGACGTCGATCGACAGGGGCGTGTGATGACCGAGGCGGCCCCGGAGCCCGGCAACGCCCGCCCGCCGCGCCGCCGGTACCGCGTGCGGCGGGTGAGGACAGCCGTACGGCTGACGGGGTACGCCGACCTGGCCTCCTCCCCGCGAGCGGCGCGACCGGTGAGAGCCGCCCGGCGCTGGGGTCTTCGGCTGCCGCCCGTGGTGGGGGACTCGCTGTTGCCGGCGCTGCTCCTGCTCAACGTCATGACCACGGGCGCGCCGGGGGACCTCGTGGTGGCCGTGGCCCTCACCGCCGCCCTCGCGCTGCCGCTGGTGTGGCGGCGCCGGGCCCCGCTCACGGTGTTCGGCGCCGTGGCGGCCGCGGCCTTCGTCCAGTGGCTGACGGACGTCCCCCTGCCGGCGGACGTCGCCCTGCTGGTGGCTCTCTACACGGCGGCGGCTCACTCGGGCCGGCGCGGCGCGCTCGTGGCCGGTGCCATCGTGGAGGTCGGGGCTCTGCTGGCCTGCCTGCGGTGGGCCACGGAAGGAGCGTTCCTCACCCCGTTCGTCGCGATGACCGCGATGGTCGTCGCCGCCGCGGTCCTGGGTGTGAACGTGCGGACCACGCGCGCCTACCTCGCGGCCCTGGAGGAACGGGCCGCACGCCTGGAGCAACAACAGGACCAGCAGGCGCGCCTGGCCGTCGCCGAGGAGAGGACACGCATCACCCGGGAGATGCACGACATCGTCACCCACAACCTGTCCGTCATGGTCGCGCTCACCGACGCCGCCGTCTACGCGCAGCACCGGTCACCCGACAAGGCCACCACCGCCATGCTCCGGACCTCCGAGACGGCCGGCAGGCGCTGACCGACATGCGCCGCTCGTTGGGCGTCCTGCGGACCGGCGAACCGGACGCGGAGCGCCACCCGCTGCCCGGCATCGCCCAACTGGAGACCCTCGCCGACCAGATGTGCGCCGCCGGGCTGCCGACCCGCGTCGAGGTCCAGGGAAGCCACACCCACATACCCGCCAGCGCGCAACTGACCGTCTACCGCCTGGTACAGGAAGCCTTGACCAACACCTTCAAGCACACACCCGCCGGCACACCCGCGAAGGTCCGGATACGGTGCTCGGCCGACACCGTCACCGTGGACGTCACCGACAGCGGCCCCCGCCCGCCACTTCCCGGCGCCACCGCGTCCGGCCACGGCATTCCCGGCATGCGCGAGCGCTCGGCCGCCTACGGGGGGACGTTGGAGGCCGGACCGCTTCCGGGCGGCGGCTGGCGAGTCCGCACCCGCCTCTTCCTCGACAGCGGCGAGGCGGTGTCCGCATGACGATCCGCATCCTGATCGCCGACGACGAAGGACTGCTCCGTATGGCCTTCAGCACCATCATGGAGGCCCAGCCCGACATGGCACCGGTCGGCGAAGCCGCGGACGGCGTCCAGGCCGTACGCCTCGCCCGGGAGCTGCGCCCCGATGTCGTCCTCATGGACGTCCGGATGCCCGGCACGGACGGGATCGAGGCGACCCGGCAGGTCATCCGGATCTCCCCGCAGAGCAGAGTGCTCATCCTCACCACCTTCGACCTGGATGAATACGCCTTCGCCGGACTCAACGCCGGAGCCTCGGGCTTCCTGCTGAAGAACACCAGGCCCGAGGAGTTGCTCACCGCGATACGCAGTGTGGCCGCGGGCGACGCGGTGGTGTCCCCGCGCATCACCCGCCGCCTGCTGGAGAACTTCCGCCCGCACATCCCCGACGGCAGCGGCGCCGACCGTGACGAGCGGCTGAGCCGGCTCAGCGCCCGTGAGCGCGAGGTGCTCGTCCAGGTGGGCCGCGGCCGGTCCAACACCGAGATCGCGGCCACCCTGTACCTCGCGGAGGCGACCGTGAAGTCCCATCTGGGGCGCATCCTGCACAAGCTCGAACTCCGCGACCGGATCCAGGCCGTGATCTTCGCCTACGAGAACCGCCTCGTCCACCCGTCGAGGCCGTCCACCGCACCCCGGACGGAACGCTGACCGACGTCCGGCCCCCGAGACGCCCGGTTCGGAGGCGGTACAGCGACCGGCTGAAGACGGCGTACGGGCGCGCGCGGGGATCCGGCACGCGTCCGCGGACACGGAAGGGGCGGTCGGGGGCGCGTAGCGCAGGGTCAGCCGCCGGTCTCGGCGGGTGAGGTGAGCGCCGCGCGCATCAGGCGCAGGAAGAGCGTTTTCCGCTCGTGCCGGACCGCCGGGTTCGCGCTCGTGTTCTTCAGTCCGTCCATGACGGCGAGGAGAAGAAGCGCGAGTTCCTCGGGGGTGGTGTCGACGGCGGCGAACCGTACTTCCCCCTCTTCGGCGGCCTCCTCCAGCGCGGACGTCAGCCGGGTGACCAGGGCGGTCCGGGCTTCGCCGACGACGTCCTCGGTGATGGTGTGAGTGGCGTCGAAGAGTTCTCCGCCGTGGGCGCTCGACGAGATCTGGGCCGTCAGCTCCGTGAAGTAGGCGGCCATGGCGGTGTCGATTCTGGACAGCACGTCACCCTTCTCGGCGAGGGAGGCGTCCACGAGTCCCAGGGCACGGGAGTGGGCCCTTCGGGATCCCGCGCGGAAGAGTTCTTCCTTGCCGGCGAAATGCAGGTAGAGCGCGGCCCGGGACATTCCGGCGGCGCGGGCGATGTCCTGCATGGTGGTCTTGGCGTACCCGTACTGACGGAAAACGGTCAGAGCGCTGTCGAGGATGTGCCCGGCTCGGTCATCTGGCATACCGATACGCTAGTCTCCTGGACTCATAGAGTCCAACTAGACAGTCTGCGACATTTTGTCAAGCAGAGCAGATGCGGGATGGCACGGGCGCGCAGGCGCCCCCTTCCCCCGTCCCTGTCCGGCTGGAGGCTCGCCCGTCCGCAGGACCAGGAGTGAACTTCATGGCACAGACAGTCGAGACCGCCGCCGACCGCGCGGTCGCCGAACGGATCCGCGAGGTGGAGCGGGCCCGGCTCCGGGCACTTGTCGCGGCTGATGTCGTCGAGGCGTCCGAGCTGCACGCATCGGACTTCCAGCTCGTCACCCCCGTCGGCGCGCTCCTCACCAAGGACGAGTACCTGGGAGCCGTCAGCAGCGGCCACATCGACTACGTCGCCTGGGAGCCCGGCCCCATCGCCGTCCGCGTCCGGGGGAACGCCGCTGTCATCCGCTACCAGGCCGTGCTCGAAGTGGTCTTCGGCGGCCATCGGGTGCCCAGCACCCGCTACTGGCACACCGACACCTACGAGTGCCTCGAGGGCAGGTGGCAGGTCGTGTGGTCCCAGGCGACCGAGATCAGGTGAACCGGGCTGGTGGCCGGTGCCGCGGGCAGGCCGTGGGAAACGCCTGCCCGCGCGGAACGCTCATGACGTTTCGTCCATCAGGTTTCCCGCCACCGGGGTGGCGCTGACCAGGCCACCGGAGCGGCCGCCCGCTCACGCACCCCGCGGCGGCGATCCTGCATCGGCGAGTCCCGCTGGCCGACCCCGAGCACGGCGCTGCTGAACACCGCCAAGTCCGCGAAGGCGCCGTACACCGTGATCACGGCCCGTCAGATGACGTTGACGGTGTCGAGGAAGCGGGCGGCGAGTTCGGTGTCGCCGGTGACCGTCACCTCGCTGTCGCGCCAGGAGGAGCGCTGTGTGCCCCAGTCGGGGAAGGTCAGCGCGGGGGCGGTGATGTGCGCGGCGACCGTGCCGTCGGACGGGGCCAGGCCGCCCGCCTCGTCAACCACCAGGTCCCCCCCGGGGCCAGTACCACGGCATCGAAGGCTTCCGGACACGCAGGCACGCCAAGGGCATCTACGTGCAAGGCCACTTCAACGCCGCCCGCCTCCTCTACGCCCCCTTCGGCAAGCGCACCGACACGCTCCTCAACTTCTTCCTTCGATGACCGGCGGCTCCCGCCACCGGAGCCCGACCCGCATCGGGTCCAGGGCCCGCGTGATCCGGGAGGCGAAGACAGCACCTGCCCGAACGCGCGTCGCACTCGCTCGGCCTGGGCCGGCCTCGGGAGAGTCGCCGATGGGACAGCCGCCCAGGCAGTGGGCGGTGAGCGGCATGCCCGTCAACTCGCCCACATTGCTGTCCGTGAAGCCGTTGACCTCGGCGGCGATGACAGAGGCGGCTTCCGAAGTCGCCGGGATCCGTGGGGAGTTGGGGGAGCTGCAGACGGATCTTTGGCAGTTTTGCGTTCTTGGCCGGGTCGCTTCGGCATGATGTGCGCCATGGGGCGGCGGCCGGTAAGGATGGACGAGCTTGTCGAGTGCTGGACGATGCTCGATGACGAGCTGGAACTTGTGGCGGGGAAGCGGGGTGCGAGAGGGCCGGAGCGTGTTGCAGCAGCAGCGTGGTCTGCCCGAGGGGCGGGCGCGGCGGCGTCCGGTGCGTGCGATCGCAGAGCGAGGTATCGTCCCGATGCCCGACGCAGTCGGCCGGTCGGGGGCAGCGGGGCATCACGGTGGGACACGAGGGCCTCCTGCGGTCGGTCGTAGATGTCGCGATCCACACCGAACTCAGAAGGCCCTCACCTGTTCAAACACCCAGCACGCGTGTCACCGACGTCCCGGGACAGCACGCCTGGGCCTGGGTCGTCATCGGCGTCCGTACAGTTCCCGCACGCATGCCGCGACGGCGCGCAGGATGCCGGCGCGGTCCTGAGAAGCAGTGTCCTTCAGTGCCAGACCGGTCATCGTCACCAGGGCGATCGCGAGGATCGCGAGCCCGGCCAAAGGCACCGCTGCCCACCAGATGTCCATGTGTCAGTCCCTCCCCAAGCAGCCTCGACCTCCCGGACGGGACGGCCACGAGCACCTTCTCCAGGACCTTCGACGGCCGGACATGGATACCGGATCGCCGGATTTCCGGCCGCAAGCTGCCAGATGGCAGGGACCGTGGGCCTGGGGCGTCGGATCAGCCGGATCAGATCGGTACCCGAGCGGAAAGGCCGGAAGCGAGCGTGAGGAAAGAACACGCGGGACGGCAGGCGCTGGCGCGGCAGCTTGGGCAGCTCGGGGAAGCGCTGGACGGGGAGCGGCAGACGCAGAAGGCCGCGGTCGCGGAGGCGAACAGGCGCCGGCGCGAAGCCGCAGGCCGTTCAGTGGACGTGCCCTGGCCGCGCAGCGAAGGCGGCGCGGATCTGCCCCTCCAGACGGTCAACGGCTGGTTCCCCAAGCGGGAGCGCTCGAAGGAGCCCAGCCTGCCGCAGGACTTCGACGACATGTGGTCCGTGGTCGCCGTGATGCTCGAATGGGCCACCCAGCAGGACAGCCGGTACGTGGAGGGCAGGCTGCGCCCCGGCTGGAAGAAGCTCTACGAGGACGCCCACCGCGGGACCACCATGGACGAGGAGGTACGCGGCTACCTCGTAGCCGCCCGGAAGGCCGCTGAGAAGCACCCGTATCCGAACCTTTCCGAACCACCTTCCCTGGCCGAGGTCTACGTGCACCAGCGCAGCCGCGCTGCGGCACGGGACGGGCACGCCGTACCTGGCGAGGGCTCCACCACCGGAAGAAGCGGTACAGGTCTCGCCGTTCCTGGAGAGCCGGCCGAAGCGGTTTTCCGGTATGCCGACCGGGTGTGTGTGCTCATCGCCGGCCCAGGAACCGGCAAGTCCACACTGCTGCGCGCGCGGCTGCGCGACACGGCCGGTGAACTGCTCGACGGCACGCACCACCCCGGAAAGTCCGGTCCGGCCGTCCCGGTATGGGTGAGCGCACGCGCCCTCGCTGGAGAGGACACGCAGGTACCCGATGTGCTCGCCGCTGCCACCGCAAGGCTCAGCCAGTTCGGGCGGCACCCGGAACTGACCCGAGACCGCTTCCTTCAGCGGCCTTGGACCGGGGCGCACTGGCAGCTTCTCGTCGACGGCCTCGACGAACTCCCCAACGCGGACGAGCGCCGCGCCGTGCTGGAGAAGCTTGCCAACGCCGTCGCGGCAGAACCGCCGCTGTACCGGTGCGTCGTAGCGACCCGCCCTCTGGCCGAGGGCGAACTCGGCGTCCTTGACCAGGTCCTCGGCCTCAAGGCGCCGCACTTTGAACTGCAGGCGTTCGCACCGCACGATCTGCGCGACTACATGGAGAAATACTTCAGCACCCGCTGGCCGCGACAAGAAGCCACCCGCCGCGCCCGCCACTTCGCCGGTGCGCTTCGCAGGGCCTCCCTGGACGAACTGGCCCGTACCCCGCTGATGGCCTTCATGCTGTGCCAGCTCTACCTCGCTGAGCCCGAGCGCCCGTTGCCCGACGGCCGCGCCGCGGTGTACGAAGCCTTCACCGACCTGGTCTACGAGAACAACCACAGCAAGCGCGTCGCGGACAGCCACGAGGAATCGATCGAGCGCCTCGTGGAAAGCGTCCAGAGTCCGCGGGCGCGCAAGGAAGCCGACGCCGCCGCACGGCGTGTCCACGAACGGCTGCCCGAGCTGATCGGTTACCTGGCCCACCGGAGGCTTTCGGACCACAAGACCCCGGTCACCGAGGCACTGGCCGCACACGAAGCCGTGCAACGTCCCGGCAGGATCCGCCCAGACCGTTGGGATGCATTCCTGGAGAACCTTCTCCGGCACACCGGACTGCTGGTCCACCACGCCGACGGCCTCGGCTTTCCCCACCAGACCTTCCTCGAGTACCACGCCGCGGCGGAGATCCGGCACCGGCTGGTCGTCGAGCGCAGCCTGACCGGGGATGCCCTCATCCACCAGGTGTACGGCGAGCACTGGGCGGACCCCACGTGGCACGAAACCCTCGTCCTTGTCGCGGGAATGGTCGAACCGCGCCTCACCGGCCAGATCGTCGACCACCTCCTCGCCGCCGATCCGCTGTGGTTCGTTCGGAGGCCCGGGGCGTTCTTGAGCGAGACACCACACCACATCGTGCTCGCCGCTCGCTGCCTCGGCGAGGTCCGAGACCCGGGCACGCTACACGCCCGGTGTTCCGCCGTCGTCAACACGGTGATCGCACTGATCGAGCACATGGTCACGGGAAAGACGTCCCCCTATTCGTCACTCATCCGCGCGGTCGCGGAGACGCTGCCACCCGTGCTCGGCCGGCTCGGAGCAGGCAACCCCGCCATCAGCCGGCACTACCACGACTGGTACCGGGCGCGCGGCCAGTTCCTGAGCGTCACGAGGTTCGGGGAGGACTTCGTCTCGGTCCAGGTGCCACCGGCCGCTCGCGTCGGCGCAGCGCTGTTACGCGACAACAGCGAGTTCCGCGAGAGCCTGGTCAGCAAGGCGGTCTTCGGCCCCGCTCCCGCCGACCGGGAGGAGGCGCTGCGCGCGCTCATCCAGGAATGGCCCGACGACCCCCAAGTCGCCGGACTGCTCCGTGAGTTCGCCGAGACAGACCCTGATGGAAACGTCAGGAGAGGCTCGCTGCAGCTCTTCGCGATGACCCGTCACCAGGACCGCTCCACCAGAGACTGGCTGCGGACATGCCTCACCGACCACGACCGGTACCTACGGCAGGGGGCGCTGGCCGCGCTTGCCGACGGCTGGAGCAACGAGCCCGAGACATTCACCCTGGTACGCCGATCCGCGACCGAGGACCGCGACGACTCGGTCCGCCTCACCGCGGTGCAATCCATCGCGGGCGGCTGGCCGTACGACCCGGACGCTGCGGCCGTCGTACGCGACCGCGCCGCCCGCGATCCGGACCCGCACCTGCGCTGCAGGGTGTTCAGCATCCTCGTCGAGGGCTGGCCTGACGATCCGCAGACTGTGGCGCTGTTGCGTTCGGCCGCCGCCGACGTCGGAAGCGAGGCATGGGTACGAGAGGCCGCGAAGCAGGCGCTCGCTCGCACCGAGCCGCGACCCGCGGACTCCGCCCCAGCCCGGTCGACGTCTTCGCCCGTCGCGGAGGATCCGCGACATGCCGTGCTGAAGCCCCTCGTCGTCGACCGGCGCACCGACGCGAAGACCCCCGTGCTGCTACGCGAACAGGCCCGAAACCACCCCGACGGCACCGTCCGCGTGGCCGCGGTGCGGGCACTGGCCACGGAATGGCACACCCATCCCGCAACGCTGCCGTGGCTGGGTGAGCTCGTCACCTCCGACACGAGCGAGCCGGTGGTACAGGCCGCGCTGCTGGCCGCCTACTTGGCTTGGCCCGACCATCCCGACGTCCGGGCGCTGCTACGCGGCGTCGCCCAAGCCAAGGGCCCGTCGCGAGCCCGCGAGCTGGCCGTTCTCGCCCTCGCCGCCGGATGGCGCAGCGACCCGGCAACCGAGTCGCTGCTTCGCAGGCTCGCAGTTGACGGCAACGCCGAGTTCGTACGCGCGGCGGCGGTGCGGACGCTGGGAGCCGGCTGGAGCGACAACCCCGACACCGTCGAGTTGTTGCACGACAGGGCCGTGAACGATCCTGAACCCCACGTCCGTGGGACCGCCGTCCAGGCCCTCGTCACAAACTGTCGCACCCGGCAGACCGCCGTCCTGCTTCGCCGGCGCGCCATCGACGACCCGGACGACCACCTGCGCGCCGCCGCCATATACGACCTGGCGGCGGGCTGGCGCGACCCGGAGACCGGCGAGCTGCTCCGCCGAATCATCACCAGCGGAACCGGCCCGATCAGCCGAGGCGCGGCAGTCCAGGCACTGGCAGGCGGTTGGCGCGACGACCCCGTCACCGAGAAGCTGCTGCGGGAGCGGGCCGTCGACGACTCCGACCGGGACTTGCAGCGAGAGGCCGTGACGGCACTCGTCGCACGCTGGCCCCATGATCCGCAGATCCAGGCGCTCGCCGACAGCCTCTCCGACGAGTGGTAGCGGTCAGGAGCCATCGAGCTGCCGGTTCGGCACGGGGTACGGCGCCGAGATGCGGGCCTTGATCCCGCACGCCGTCGAAGCCCTCCGCCGGCTCTCCGCCCGCTCGCTCAACGGGCCGGACCCCCCTCCACTTGCACTGAGGAAACCGATCTGTTTTCCTATCTGGAAACAGATCGGTTTCCGACCGGTGCTCAGCCTGTGACCAGCAGTAAAGGGAAGACATGACTACGACCTTCGATCGCGGGGCGCCCGCCTCCGGGAAAACAGACTCGGGCCGCCGCGGCTCACACGCGGTGCGCTGGCTGGTGCTCGTCGTGCTGGGCGTGGCGCAACTCATGGTCACGCTGGACGCGACCGTCGTGAACATCGCCCTGCCCGAGGCGCAGCACGACCTCGGTTTCAGTGACGGCAGCCGGCAGTGGGTCATCACGGGGTACGCCCTGGCGTTCGGCAGCCTGCTGCTGCTCGGGGGGCGACTCGGTGACCTGTTCGGCAGGCGTACGACCTTCGTGACCGGCCTGATCGGTTTCGCGGGCGCATCCGTCGTCGGCGGCGCGGCCGGCAGCTTCGAGATCCTCGTCGCGGCACGGGTGGCCCAGGGCGTCTTCGCCGCGCTGCTCGCGCCTGCGGCACTGTCGCTGCTCAGCGTGACCTTCACCCAGCCGGCCGAGAGGGCGAAGGCCTTCGGCATCTTCAGTGCGCTGTCCGGTGCGGGCGCCGCGGTCGGACTGCTGCTCGGCGGCATGCTCACCGAATGGGCGTCGTGGCGCTGGGTGATGTACGTGAACGTCATCTTCGCGGGCGTCGCGCTGGCCGGTGCGTTGCTGTGGCTGGCCAAGCCCGTGGTCACCGAGCGGCCCAGAATCGATATTCCGGGCACCGTCGTGGTGAGTGCCGCACTGTTCGGCATCGTCTACGGGTTCGCACACGTCGAATCCACCAGCTGGACCGACCCGGTCGCCCTCGGCTCCATGATCGTCGGCGTGGTGCTGCTGGCCGTGTTCGTGTGGCTGGAGCTCAGGGTCGCGCATCCGCTGCTGCCGCTGCGCGTCGTGCTGGACCGGACCCGAGGTGGTTCGTTCCTGGCCGTGTTCGTCACGGGCATGGGGATGTTCTCGATCTTCCTGTTCCTGACCTACTACCTGGAGGCCAGCATCGGCTACTCGCCGATCGAGGCCGGTCTCGCCTTCCTGCCGATGGTCGCGGGCATCGTCGCCTCGTCGACCACGGTGCCTTCGCTGCTGCTGCCCAGGGTCGGTCCGAAGGTCGTGGTCAGCGTCAGCTTCCTGGTCGCAGCATCCGGTATGGCCCTGCTGACGCAGCTCGCGCTGGACAGCGGCTACGTCGCCGACATCATGCCGGGCATGATCCTGCTGGGCCTCGGTATCGGCGGGGTGATGACCACCGCGTTCCAGGGGGCGACCTCAGGCCTGCACCACGAGGACGCCGGCGTCGCCTCGGCGCTGATCAACACCGGCCAGCAGGTGGGCGGTTCGATCAGCACGGCACTGCTGACCACCGTTGCCTCGTCGGCCGCGACCGACTACCTGTCCTCGCACAAGCCCGGCGCGCTCACCGTGGCGCAGGCCGGGGTCGAGAGCTACACGGCCACCCTGGCGTGGGGCGCCGGGATCTTCGTCGTCGGCGCGGTACTCACAGCGTTCCTGATGCCGAACAAGGCTCTGGCGCCGTCGGAGGGCGAGCCCGTGATCGCCCACTGAGCCTGATCCTACCGAGATCGGGCTTGCCGGACCCACTGTGGGGAACGCCCTGTCGCCTGCGCTGATCGGTGTCCGTAAGGCGTAAAGCAGCGCAGGAAGGCGGGGCTGCTCCGAGACGACGCCTGCTTGTTCCGGGGTGCGACGGTGGGGCCGACGGCCGGTGCCGCCACCCGCGCTGTGTCGAGGGGCGATGGGCCGGTCGGTCCCGGCTGTCAGGGGCTGTACCGCGTCCCCGCCCAGGCGAATTTCGAGAAGACCATCGCCCTTGTAGAGCGAAGGTCGTCGGTTCCAATCCGACAGGGGGCTCTTCGTGCACCGCGCTGGCAGGTGGCCTCCGTGGCGGGGACGGCTCCAGCTCATGGCTTCGCCAGTTCGGCGCGGATCTGGGGAAGTGCTGTGATCCTTCACCCACCAGGACGTCGCCATCCTGCTCATCGCCAACGCGGGAGTCGTCACCGTCACCGGCGACGTCGCCCCCGACACCTGGCGCCGCCTCGTCGGCCACATGATCCGCTCCTACGCCGCCCCCGGCGCACCGATCCCCGCACTGCCCGGAGCGCCCCGGCCCGCTGCTCTCTACCGCGCCATGGTCCGCCTCTCACGACCGGCCCTGACACCGTCCAGGGTGGCGGCCTTGGCCCGTGGTACGCGTTCGCCCCGTGGCCGACGTCTGCCGACAACCGAGGGTCGCGTCCTCCGCCCGCGCGCAGGCGATGGCGCCGTAGCGGTCTACACCCCTGTCCTGGCGCGCTTCGAAGGGGGCCTCGTCGGCAAGGGCATTGCGGAGTTCGTCGGGCCGCTCGGCCGTGGACGGCTCGAAGATCACCCCGACGACGTTGCAAACCGATCGGTTTCCATTTCGTCCATATCGCGTTAACCTCGCAGTGTGACCACCGAAGTGAAGTCAAGCACCAGGGAGCGGCTGCTGGAGGCGGCGGCCACCCTCACCTACCGAGACGGCGTCGGTATCGGCGTCGACGCGCTGTGCAGGGCGGCCGGAGTGTCGAAGCGCTCCATGTATCAGCTGTTCGAGAGCAAGGACGAACTGCTGGCAGCGAGCCTGGAGGAGCGCGCCGCCGCCTTCGTGGCGACCCTCCTGCCCGTGACGGACGACGGCCGTTCACCCCGCGAGCGGATCCTGCACGTCTTCGCCCAGCTGGAGGAGCAGGCGGGCGCGCCCGGCTTCCAGGGCTGTCGGTACCTGGCTGCTCAGATCGAACTCAAAGACCAGGCCCACCCTGCGAGCCAAGTGGCCCACCGGGTCAAAGGGAACCTGACAGCGTTCTTCCGGGCCGAGGCGGAACAGGGTGGGGCGAGCCACCCCGACCTGCTTGCCAGGCAACTCATCCTGGTGTTCGACGGTGCCAGCGCCCGCGCGGGGATCGGAGCCGACCACCTGACCGGGCTCGTCAGGCCCACGGTGGCCACCCTGCTCGATGCGGTGGGCGTGCGCTGACGCATCGACCGAACTGCTTCGCCGATGCCATACCGGCCGGTCATACCCCGGCGGGCGCGGCACACCGCCACCGCCACGGGCGCCCCGATCCGCGGGCGGTGACGTCGTCGTTTCTCGTCGACCGCTCGGGAGGCGGGCCTGTCACCGGTGCGGTGTTGTGCGCAGCTCGTCGGCGAACCGGGAGAGGGCCTCCTCGGCCGTGGGAACGGGGCCGAACAACTGCTCCTGGCGGCTCGGGTCGGCGACGTAGCGTCCGGTCTCGAACCAGTGGAACATCGCGGCCATGTCCTTGACCAGGGGCAGGAAGCGGCCGGCGACGGCTCCCGCGCCGCGGGCGACGGCGGACGGTACGGCCCACACCTTGATCTCCCTTCCGGCCCGGCGGCCCATCACCTCGGCCACCTCCCGCATGCTGACGGGACGGTCCCAACCGATGTCGATCCGCTCACCG
>NZ_MUBA01000210.1 GCF_002154575.1 Streptomyces bobili | reverse complement strand
CCGGACTGGCGGCCGGCCGCCGAACTCGCCCAGCCGCGCGGACTGCCCGGCTTCGACGACGGAGTCGTCCTGATGGACCTGCTCGCCGCACTGCCCGCGGACCGGCGCCGGGCCTTCGTCCTGACCCAGCTCCTCGGTCTGTCCTACGAGGAGGCGGCCCGCCGTGCCGGCTGCCCCGTCGGCACGGTCCGCTCCCGAGTGGCCCGTGCCCGCGCCACCCTGACGGGCCTGCTGGCCGAGGCCGAGCGGCGGGCGGCGGCCCCGGCGGCGGCCTGAGCGGGGCGGACGGGCGCGGTGCGGCGTGCCCGCGGGGGGCGCTCCCGCGGCGGTGGTGAGGGAGCCCGTTAAGCTCAGGGGGTTTTCCCGGAGAGGACGGTCGTGGGTATGAAAATCCTGATCAGCGCGGACATGGAGGGCGCCACCGGTGTCACCTGGCCGGCCGACGTGCTGCCGGGGACGCCGCAGTGGGAGCGCTGCCGGGAGTTCTTCACCTCCGACGTCAACGCGGCCGTTGTCGGGTTCTTCGACGGCGGCGCCGACGAGGTGCTGATCAACGAGGCGCACTGGACGATGCGCAACCTGCTCCTGGAGCGGCTCGACGAGCGGGCGCAGATGCTGACCGGGCGGCACAAGTCGCTGTCCATGGTGGAGGGCGTCCAGCACGGCGACGTCGACGGCATCGCGTTCGTCGGCTATCACGCGGGCGCCGGCGCGGAGGGCGTCCTCGCCCACACCTACCTCGCCAACTCCATCACCGGGGTGTGGCTGAACGGCGTACGGGCCAGCGAGGGGCTGCTCAACGCGCGGGTCGTCGCGGAGTACGGGGTGCCCGTCGTGCTGGTCACCGGTGACGACGTGGCCTGCGAGGACGCCCTCGGGTACGCGCCCGAGGCGATGAAGGTCGCCGTCAAGGACCATGTGTCGCGGTACGCGGCGGTCTGCCGGACCCCGGCCAGGACCGCCGCCGACATCCGCGCCGCCGCCAAGGAGGCGGCATCGCTGGCGGTCCGTCAGGAACCGGTGGACGGGGGGCCGTTCACCGTCGCCCTGGAGTTCGACGCCGAGCATTTGGCGATGGCAGCGACGGTGGTGCCCGGCGTGGCGCGGACCGGGGAGCGCAGGGTCGACTACACCAGCGGCACCATGTACGAGGGCATTCGCACGTTCAAGGCGGTCACGACACTCGTCTCGGCCGCGGTGGAGGAGCAGTATGGCTGACGGGCAGGCGAGGGACGAGGTCGTGCGGTTCACCTCCGACCTCATCCGGATCGACACGACCAACCGGGGCGGCGGGGACTGCCGGGAGCGGCCCGCCGCCGAGTACGCGGCACAGCAGCTCGCCGGGGCAGGCCTGGAGCCGACGCTGCTGGAACGCACTCCGGGCCGCACCAACGTGGTCGCCCGCATCGAGGGCACCGACCCGTCCGCGGACGCCCTGCTCGTCCACGGTCACCTGGACGTGGTGCCCGCCGAGGCCGCCGACTGGAGCGTGCACCCCTTCTCGGGCGAGGTGCGCGACGGCGTCGTATGGGGGCGCGGCGCGGTCGACATGAAGAACATGGACGCGATGATCCTCGCCGTGGCCCGGTCCTGGGCCCGCGAGGGCGTCCGGCCCCGGCGTGATCTCGTCATCGCCTTCACGGCCGACGAGGAGGCCAGCGCCGAGGACGGTTCCGGATTCCTCGCCGACCGCCATCCCCACCTCTTCGAGGGCTGCACCGAGGGCATCAGCGAGTCGGGCGCCTTCACCTTCCACGACGGCGCCGGGCGCGAGATCTACCCGATCGCCGCCGGGGAACGCGGCACCGGCTGGCTGAAGCTGACCGCGCGCGGACGCGCCGGGCACGGCTCCAAGGTCAACCGGGAGAACGCGGTGACCCGGCTGGCCGCCGCGATCACCCGCATCGGCGAGCACGAGTGGCCGCTGCGGCTCACCCCGACGGTGACGGCCGCGCTCACCGAACTCGCCGCCCTGTACGGCATCGAGGCCACCCTGGACGAGGTGGACGCCCTGCTGGAGAAGCTGGGCCCGGCGGGCAAGCTGGTCGAGGCGACCGTCCGCAACAGCGCCAACCCGACCATGCTGGACGCCGGTTACAAGATCAACGTGATTCCGGGGGAGGCCGTGGCGTACGTCGACGGCCGGTATCTCGCGGGCTGCGAGGACGAGTTCCGCGCCACCCTCGACGCGTTGACCGGGCCGGACGTGAGCTGGGAGTTCGCGCACCGCGAGGTCGCGCTGCAGGCGCCGGTGGACTCGCCGACGTTCGCGAAGATGCGTACGGCCGTCCAGGAGTTCGCGCCGGAGGGGGCCGTGGTGCCGTACTGCATGTCCGGTGGCACGGACGCCAAGCAGTTCTCGCGGCTCGGGATCACCGGCTACGGCTTCGCGCCGCTGAAGCTGCCCGAGGGCCTCGACTACCAGGCCCTCTTCCACGGGGTCGACGAACGAGTCCCGGTCGAGGCGCTGCACTTCGGCGTCGACGTGCTCGACCGCTTCCTGCGCACGGCCTGATCCGAACGAAAGACCCTGAGGAGCGGACAGACATGCGGATCCTGCCGTACGGTGCCTGGCCCTCGCCCCTGGACGCGGCGCTCGCCGCCGCGCACGACGGGCGTCCCGAGTACGTCGGTTTCGTCGGCGACGAGGTGTGGTGGACGGCGCCCCGCCCGGCCGAGGGCGGCCGGCGCACCCTCGTGCGACGCCGCGAGGACGGCACGGAGGAGTCCGTCCTGCCCGCGCCGTGGAACGTGCGCAGCAGGGTCCACGAGTACGGCGGACAGCCCTGGGCGGGCGAGGTGCGGGAGGGCCGGACCCTGGTGGTGTTCGTGCACTTCGCCGACCAGCGGCTGTACGCCTGGGAGCCCGGCGGCGAGCCCCGTCCGCTGACGCCCGTGTCGGGGGTGGGCGGCGGACTGCGCTGGGCGGAGCCGCGGTTGCGGCCCGGTCTCGGCGAAGTGTGGTGCGTGCTGGAGGAGTTCACCGGCGAGGGTCCCACCGAGGTGCGGCGCGTCCTGGCCGCGGTGCCGCTGGACGGCTCGGCTGCGGGGGACCGCGGCGCGGTGCGGGAACTCACGGACGACCGGCGGCGGTTCGTCACCGGGGCGCGGCTGTCGCCCGACGGGCGGCGGGCCGCGTGGCTGGCCTGGGACCATCCGCGGATGCCGTGGGACGGGACGCGGGTGCTGGTCGCCGAGGTCGGTGCCGACGGCACGTTCGGCGATCCCGAGGTGGTGGCGGGCGGGCCGGAGGAGTCGATCGCCCAGGTCGAATGGTCGACAGATGGCTGTCTACTGTATACAAGCGACCGTATGGGCTGGTGGAACCTGTACCGGGACCACCACCCCGTCTGTCCGCGCGAGGAGGAGTTCGGCGGACCGCTCTGGAAGCTCGGCCACCGCTGGTTCGCCCCGCTGACGGACGGCACCGTCGCCGTCGTGCACGGCCGCGGGGCCGCCGCCCTCGGCGTCCTGGACCTGGAGACCGGCGAGGTCGTCGACGTGGCCGGACCCTGGACCGAGTTCGCCCCCACCCTCGCCGTGCACGGCGAGACGAGCGAGAGCGGGCTCCCACCGGCCGCGGGATCGGGCCGGGTCGTCGCCGTCGGCGCCAGCCCCCGCAGCGCCCACGAGGTCGTCGAACTGGACACCCGGACCGGCCGCGCCCGGGTGATCGGCGCCGCCCATGACGACACCGTCGATCCCGCCCACTACCCCGAGCCCCAGATCCGTGTCTTCACCGGCCCCGAGGGCCGCGAGATCCACGCCCACGTCTACCCGCCGCACAACCCCGGTTGCGTCGCCCCCGGCGCCGAACTGCCGCCGTACGTCATCTGGGCGCACGGCGGGCCCACCGACCGGTCCCCGCTGGTGCTGGACCTGGAGATCGCCTACTTCACCTCCCGCGGCATCGGCGTGGCCGAGGTCGACTACGGCGGGTCGACCGGCTACGGGCGCGCGTACCGGGACCGGCTGCGCGGGCAGTGGGGCGTGGTCGACGTCGAGGACTGCGCGGCCGTCGCCCTCGCGCTCGCCGACGAGGGCACCGCCGACCGCGACCGGCTGGCCGTCCGGGGCGGCAGCGCGGGCGGCTGGACCGCCGCCGCCTCGCTGACCGGCACCGACGTCTACGCCTGCGGCACCATCCTCTACCCCGTCCTCGACCTCACGGCCTGGGCCACCGGCGAGACCCACGACTTCGAGTCGCGCTATCTCGACACCCTCGTCGGCCCCCTCGGCGAGGTGCCCGGCCGCTACCTGGAACGCTCGCCCGTCGAGCACGCCGACCGGATCGGCGTACCGTTCCTGCTGCTCCAGGGCCTCGACGACGTGATCTGCCCGCCCGCGCAGGCCGAACGGCTCATCGCCCGCATCGCCGGCCGCGGGGTGCCGCACGCCTACCTGGCCTTCGAGGGCGAGGGGCACGGCTTCCGGCGGGCCGAGACGGTGGTGCGCGCCCTGGAGGCCGAACTGTCCCTGTACGCGCAGGTGTTCGGGCTGCGGGTGCCCGGCATTCCCACCCTGGAGCTGGCGAAGTGAAGGACCTCCTGCGGCCGTCCCGGCTCGCTCCCGGCGCCCGTGTGGCCGTCGTCGCGCCCAGCGGACCCGTCGTCGAGGAGCGGCTCCAGGCCGGCCTCGACCTGCTGCGCGGCTGGGACCTCGACCCGTTCGCCGCACCCCATGTCCTGGACCGGCACGGCGAGTTGGGCTACCTGGCCGGCACCGACGCCGAGCGGGCGGCCGACCTCCAGCGCGCCTGGTGCGACCCGTGCGTCGACGCGGTGATCTGCGCGCGCGGCGGCTACGGCGCCCAGCGCGTGGTCGACCTCCTCGACTGGGACGCGATGCGGGCCGCCGGGCCGAAGGTGTTCCTCGGCTTCAGCGACAGCACCACCCTGCACGAGGCGTTCGCCGTCCGCCTCGGCCTGGTCACGCTGTACGGACCCGTCGCCGCCGGCATCGACTTCGTGAAGAACGCCCGCGCTCAGGAGCACCTGAGAGCCACGCTGTTCGCCCCGGAGACCGTGCGCATCCTGACCTCGGACGGCACCGCCCTCGCCCCCGGCCGAGCCCGCGGCGTCACCCTCGGCGGCTGCCTCGCCCTCCTCGCCACCGGGTACGGCACCCCGCACACCCGGCCCGGCGCCCGCGGCGGACTGCTGCTGCTGGAGGACGTGGGGGAGCGGCCGTACGCCGTCGACCGGGCGCTGACCCAACTCCTGCGCACCGGCTGGCTCGACGGCGTCGCCGGGATCGCGCTGGGCTCCTGGGCGCAGTGCGGGCCCTACGAGGAACTGCGGCCGGTACTGGCCGACCGGCTCGGCGGGCTCGGTATCCCGGTCGTCGAGGAACTCGGCTTCGGTCACTGCGACGGGGCCCTGACCGTGCCCTTCGGCGTCACCGCGGAACTCGACGCCGACACCGGCACGCTCACCCTCGACGCGCCGGCGCTGAGCTGACGCGGACGGCCCGGCCGGTCACCCCGAGGGGGCCCGGCGGCCGACGCTGGGTGGAGACGGCCCGTCACCCGTGGGCGGCCCTCGCCGCGCGTGCGGGTGCCCGCAGGGCCACCCTGGTCGGTATGAGCCCGAAGACCTCCGAGAGCGGCGGGGCGAGCGGTGGCAGGACCGGCGGCAGTGGCGGCGCGCCGGCGCCCGCCCGGATCACCGTCCTGGCCCTCGTCGTCCTCGCCCTGATCTTCATCTTCGAGAACACCGGCGCCACCCGGATCACGCTGCTGGTCCCCGAGGTGACGGTGACGGTGCCGCTGTGGACGGCGATCCTCGCCACCGGGGCCGTCGGCGCGCTGTGCGGGGCGTACGCCGCCAAACGGCGCGGCTGACGCCGTCGTACGCTGGCCCGATGCCGCACATCGCATCCCGCCACCTCGCCGAGGGCCCCCGCGTGGGCATACGCCACTTCACCTACGCGGACGGCGACGAGTTCACCGCACGGGTCCGCGAGAGCAAGGACCTGCACCGTCCGTGGCTGTTCCCGCCCGCCGGCGCCGAGGCGTACCGGGCCTACGCGGGACGCCTGATCAAGGACCCCACGAAGGCCGGGTTCCTCGTGTGCACCCTGGACGACGGGGCCGTCGCCGGGTTCATCAACATCAACAACATCGTCGAAGGCGGTTTCCAGTGCGGCGCCCTCGGCTACGGCGCCTTCGCGCACGCCGCCGGGCGCGGACTGATGCGCGAGGGCCTCGACCTCGTGGTGGGCCACGCCTTCGGGCCGATGCGGCTGCACCGGCTGGAGATCAACGTGCAGCCCGGCAACGCGGCCTCGATCGCGCTGGCGCGCTCCTGCGGGTTCCGCCTGGAGGGCTTCTCCCCGAAGATGATCTACATCGACGGGGACTGGCGCGATCACGAGCGGTGGGCGCTCACCGCCGAGATGCGCTCCCCGCGATCCACACGCTCGGCGGCGCGCCCTTCCGGGTGAGCGGTGCTGAGCCGACGGTCCCGCGGGCCGGCGGGCCCGTTCTCACGCCGGACGGCGGTCCACGTACTCGTACACGGAGCCGTCCGGGTGCCGCACGATCAGGTTGCGGCCGGCCGGAGTCGCCACCGGGCCCGCGATGATGTCCGCGCCCAGCTCGCCGAGCGTTCTGAGCGCCTCGTCCACGTCCGTCACGGCGATCGTCGCCGCGACCTTGCGCAGCAGCTCCAGCTCCATGGCGGGACCGCTCATCAGCAGGAAGCAGCCGACCGCCGCGACCTGCACGCCGCCGCGCTCGAAGCGCAGTGCCTCAGTACCCGCGAGGCGCTCGTAGAAGGGGACGGCGGCTTCCAGGTCATCGACGCAGACACGCAGGGTGGCTCCCAGAATGTTCATGCGGGGAGCCTAGTTGGGCAGGCGCGCGGTGGAGATCCCTTCACCCGATCCCCTCGGTGGCGCGGCGGCGTTACCGGCCGGGGGCCCCGGGTACCCGCACGGAATGGAGCGTATCGATCACCTGGAGCATCTGGACAAGCACCTCGTCGACGAACTGGCGCAGGTGGCGCGCGAGACCATCCGCGAGGAACTGCGCGAGCAGACCCGCAAGCAGCGGCGTACGGCGATGCTGTACGCCGCCTCCGGAGCGCTCGCCCTGTACGCGGGGGCCGCTCTCGCGCTGGCCGTGGGCCTCGCCCTCGGCATCGGGCTGCCCGACTGGGCCGCCGCACTGATCACCGCGGCGATCCTCGGCGTGCTGGCGTACGTCCTGCGCGGCGCCGCCCGCCCGCACCCGCGCCCGGCCGACCACGGCCACCCGGCCCACCACGGCGCCCACCACGGCGCCGCGGACGCCGCACAGCCGCCGCCCGTCGTACCGCCCGCCGGGGCGGCCACCGGCCTCGGCGCGCCCTACCCGCCGATGCCGCCGACCCCGCCCGACGAGGCGCCGCGGCCCGGCGGCATCGACCCCGAGGCGCCGCACCACCGGGCCTGAACGTCGATCGCCCGGTCGATCCCCTCAGGGCAGTTGCGGCAGCACCTTCGTGCGGTAGAAGTCGAAGAAGCCGCGCTGGTCGGGGCCGATCTGGTTGACGTAGATCCGGTCGAAGCCCGCGTCGGCGAACGCCTTCAGCGCCGTCACGTGGTCGTCCACGTCGTCGCCGCACACCGTGTTCTCGGCGACCATCTCCTGCGTGATCAGCGGCTCCAACTGCTCGAAGTGGCTCGGGGTGGGCAGCACCTGGCCCATCTCGCCGGGCAGCAGCTGGTTCGACCACAGCTTGCGGACCGTACGGACCGCCTCCTCGCGGTCGAGGCCGTAGCAGACCTTCGTGCCGCCGCTGACGAGCTTGGCGCCGCCGCCGCCCTTGCGGAACTGCTCCACCATCGCGTCCTGCGGCATCATCGTGATGTAGCCGTCGCCGACCCGCGACGCGAGGGAGGTCGCCTTGGGGCCGAAGCCGGAGATGTCGATGGGGACCGGCTCGTCCGGGACGGTGTAGAGGCGGGCGTTCTCCACCGTGTAGTGGGTGCCGGCGTGGTTGACCTCCTCGCCGGTGAACAGCCGCCGCATGACCTGGATCGCCTCCTCCAGCATGTCCAGACGTACGTGCGTGGGCGGCCACGCGTCGCCCAGGATGTGCTCGTTGAGGGCCTCGCCCGAACCGACGCCCAGCCGGAAGCGGCCGCCCGTCATCACCGCGCTCGTCGCGGCGGCCTGCGCCACCACCGCCGGGTGCATCCGTACGGTCGGGCAGGTCACGGCCGTCTCGATGGGCAGCGACACCGCCTCCGACAGCGCGCCGATCACCGACCAGACGAAGGGGCTCTGGCCCTGCGCGTCGTTCCACGGGTGATAGTGGTCGGAGATCCAGAGCGCCGTGAATCCGGCCTGCTCGGCCATTCGCGCCTGTTCGACCAGGTCCGCGGGGCCGAACTCCTCGCAGGACAGGAAATAGCCGTACTCGGGCATGGGGGGTACCTCCGCGGTGGTGCGGCGGGTGGGCGGTCGCCGTCCGGGTTACCCCGCGCGCGGGCCGGAAACCGGGCCGACCACGGGGGACCCGGCGGGCCCGGCGGAACGTTTGGCGGGCCCGGCCCGGGGGACGCGGAAATCTCCCGTACGACACACTTCCCCGCGGCCCCGACGGCGTGGGGGTCACCGGAGGCGAACGTGAGTCGACCCCGCATCGTGATCGTCGGAGCCGGCTTCGCCGGGTACCGCACCGCCCGCACCCTCGCGCGGGCGGCCCGCGGCCGGGCCGAGATCACCCTGCTGAACCCGACCGACTACTTCCTGTACCTGCCCCTGCTGCCCCAGGTGGCCGCCGGCATCCTCGAACCGCGCCGGGTCACCGTCTCCCTCGCCGGCACCCTGCCCGACGTACGGCTCGTGCTCGGCGAGGCCGGCCGCATCGACCTCGACGGGCGCACCGTGCACTACACCGGCCCCGAGGGGGAGCGGGGCAGCCTCGGCTACGACCGGCTGGTGCTGGCCGCCGGCAGCGTCAACAAGCTGCTGCCGATCCCCGGCGTCGCCGAGCACGCGCACGGCTTCCGCGGCCTGCCCGAGGCGCTCTACCTGCGCGACCACGTGACCCGCCAGGTCGAACTGGCCTCCTCCGACGGCGAGGGCCCGCTCTGCTCCGCGCGCTGCACGTTCGTGGTGGTCGGCGCCGGCTACACCGGCACCGAAGTCGCCGCGCAGGGGCAGCTGTTCACCGACGCCCTGGTGCGCGCCCACCCCCTGCGCAAGGGCATGAGGCCGCGCTGGCTGCTCCTCGACGTCGCCGAACGCGTCCTGCCCGAACTGGACGAACGGCTCTCGGGCACCGCCGACCGGGTGCTGCGCGAGCGGGGCGTCGACGTGCGGATGGGGACCTCCGTGAAGGAGGTCACCCCGGACGGAGTCCTGCTCACCGACGGCGAGTTCGTCGGCACCCGCACCCTCGTGTGGTGCGTGGGCGTACGGCCCGACCCCCTCGCGGAGTCCCTCGGACTGCCCATGGAGCGCGGCAGGCTCCTCGTCGAGCCGACCCTCCAGGTGCCGGGCAGGCCCGAGGTGTTCGCCTGCGGTGACGCCGCCGCCGTACCCGATCTGGAGAAGCCGGGAGCGTACACGCCGATGACGGCGCAGCATGCCTGGCGGCAGGGCAAGGTCGCCGGGCACAACATCGCCGCCTCGCTGACCGGGCGCGAGCTGCGGCCCTACCGGCACAAGGACATGGGCTTCGTCGTCGACCTCGGCGGGGTCAAGGCCGCCGCCAACCCGCTGGGCATCCCGCTGTCGGGCCTGCCCGCCGGGGCGGTCACCCGCGGCTACCACCTGGCCGCCATGCCCGGCAACCGGGTGCGCGTCGCGGCCGACTGGCTGCTGGACGCCGTACTGCCGCGCCAGGCGGTCCAGTTGGGCCTCGTACGGTCCTGGTCGGTGCCGCTGGACACGGCGTCGCCGGAGCTGGCGCGGGTGCCGGACGGGCGGGAGCGGCGGGAGACGGACACGGCGTCCGGCGGAGCCGGAGCCCCCTCGGCCGGTGGCCGCAAGGCGGTGGGCGGCGGTGGCGGTGACGACACCTCCCGCACGATCACCTCGCCGACACCCGAACCGGTGCGGAGCGAGCCGGCGAAGAGGAACCGTCAGGCCGCGAAGCCCGCGGAGCACCGGCAGGACGCGGAGCAGTCACGCCCGCAGCCCGCCCCGACACGGTCCGCCCCGACGCGTTCCGCCCCTCAGGAAGGAGACCGGTAACCCGATGGACACCGCCGAACTCACCGAACTCGGACAGCAGTTGAGGGTGGACGGCGTCCGTGCCTCCGCCGCCGCGGGGTCCGGGCATCCGACGTCCTCGATGTCCGCCGCGGACCTGATGGCCGTCCTGCTGGCGAACCACCTCCGCTACGACTTCGACCGCCCCGCCCACCCGGCCAACGACCGTTTCGTCCTCTCGAAGGGGCACGCCTCCCCGCTGCTGTACGCGGCGTACAAGGCGGCCGGAGCCATCGACGACGACGAACTCCTCAGCTTCCGCGAACTCGGCAGCCGCCTCGAAGGACACCCCACCCCGCGGCGCCTGCCCTGGGTGGAGACGGCCACCGGCTCGCTCGGCCAGGGGCTGCCGGTGGGTGTGGGCATCGCCCTGGCGGGCAAGCGGCTGGACCACTCCGAGCACAGGGTGTGGGTGCTGTGCGGGGACAGCGAGATGGCCGAGGGGTCGGTGTGGGAGGCCGCCGAACACGCGGGCCACGAGCACCTCGACAACCTCACCGTGATCGTCGACGTCAACCGGCTCGGCCAGCGCGGCCCCACCCGGCACGGTCACGACCTGGACGCCTACGCCCGCCGCTTCCAGGCCTTCGACTGGCACACCGTCGAGGTCGACGGGCACGACGTGGACGCCGTCGACCGCGCGTACGGCGAGGCGCTCTCCACCAGGGGCCAGCCCACCGCGATCCTCGCCCGCACCCTCAAGGGCAAGGGCGTCGAGGCCGTCCAGGACCGCGAGGGACTGCACGGCAAGCCGCTGCCGGACGCCGACGAGGCGATCGCGGAACTCGGCGGGATCCGCGGTCTGCGCGTGCGGGTGCACGAGCCGCCCGCCACCCGCATGCTGCACTCCGTGCCCACCGGCCGCCTCGACCTGCCCCGCTGGGAGAAGGGCGACCCGGAGAAGGGCGTCGCCACCCGCGACGCCTTCGGGCAGGCCCTCGCCGCCCTCGGCACCGCCCGCGGGGACGTCGTGGCCCTCGACGGCGAGGTGGGCGACTCCACCCGCACCGAGTTCTTCGCCAAGGACCACCCCGACCGTTTCTTCGAGTGCTACATCGCCGAGCAGCAGCTCGTGGCGAGCGCGGTCGGCATGGCCACCCGCGGGTGGGTGCCGTACGCCTCCACCTTCGCGGCGTTCCTGACCCGCGCCCACGACTTCGTGCGGATGGCCTCCATCAGCGGCGCCGGGATCAACCTGGTCGGCTCGCACGCCGGGGTGGCGATCGGGCAGGACGGGCCCTCGCAGATGGGCCTGGAGGACCTGGCGATGTTCCGGTCCGTGCACGGCTCGACCGTCCTGTACCCCTGCGACGCCAACCAGACGGCCCGGCTGGTCGCCGCCATGGCCGGGCTCGACGGCATCCGCTATCTGCGCACCTCGCGCGGCGAGAGCCCGGTGATCTACGGGCCCGACGAAGAGTTCCCGGTGGGCGGGAGCAAGGTGCTGCGTTCCTCCGGCGGCGACCGGCTGACCGTCGTCGCGGCCGGTGTCACCGTGCACGAGGCACTGAAGGCAGCCGACGCCCTGGCCGCCGACGGCGTCCCGGTCCGGGTGATCGACCTGTACTCGGTCAAGCCCGTCGACCGGGCCACCCTGCGGCGGGCCGCCGAGGAGACCGGCTGCCTCCTGACCGTCGAGGACCACCACGAGGAGGGCGGCCTCGGCGACGCCGTTCTCGACGCCTTCACCGACGGGCGCCCCGTGCCACGCCTGGTGCGGCTGGCCGTGCGCATGATGCCCGGTTCGGCGACGCCCGGCGAGCAGCTGCGCGCGGCGGGCATCGACGCCGACGCGATCGCCGCCTCCGCCCGGCTGCTGGTGGAGACGGCAGTCGTCCCGTGAGGGTGCGGGTGGAGAGGGCGGTCGTTCGATGAGCGACAGCGGTCGTCCGGTGGGTGACGGAGGCCGTTCCGCCGGTGACGGCGTCCGGACGCTGCGTGCCGGACGCCGTACGATCGAGGTCCACCGGCCGGACAAGGTGCTCTTCCCGGCCGGTGCCGACGGCAGGGAGTACACCAAGGGCGATCTGGTGGCCTACTACCGGTCGGTGGCCGCGTTCATGCTGCCGCAGCTGCGCGGCCGGCCGCTGATGCTCGAACGGCATCCGGACGGCGTCGACGGTCCCCGGTTCATGCAGAAGAACACCCCCGAGCACTACCCGGAGTGGATCACCCGGGTGGAGGTCGCCAAGGAGGACGGCACCGTCCTGCACACCGTGTGCGACGACGTGGCCACCCTTCTCTACCTCGCCGACCAGGCCTGCCTCACCCTGCACCGCTGGCCGGCACGGGCCGGCCGGGCCGACCGTCCGGATCTGATGATCTTCGACCTCGACCCGTCCGGCGACGACTTCGAGGCCGTGCGGGAGGCGGCCCGACAGCTCGGCGAACTGCTCGACGAGGTGCGGCTGCCCTCGGCGCTGATGACGACCGGCTCACGTGGACTGCACGTGGTCGTCCCGCTGAACGGACGGCACGGTTTCGACGAGGTGCGGGCCTTCGCGCGCGACACCGCCGACCTGCTCGCCGCCGAGCACCCGGACCGGCTGACGACCGCCGCCCGCAAGAAGGACCGCGGTGGGCGGCTCTACCTCGACGTGCAGCGCAACGGCTACGCGCAGACCGCCGTCGCCCCCTTCACGGTGCGCGCCCGGCCGGGCGCGCCCGTCGCCATGCCTCTCACCTGGGACCAGCTCGACGACCCCGGCCTCGGCCCGCGCCGCTGGACCATCGCCGACGCCGTCGAGCAGGCCCGCACCGAGCCGTGGTCCGGGGTGAACAGGCGAGGCCGGGCCCTGGGACCGGCCAGGCGCCGCCTCGACGCGCTGCGTGGCTGACCGCACACCCTCCGTGCGCACACCCCCGTCCGCACACCGTCCGTGCGCGGGCCGTCCGGCCCGTGCCGCGCACGCGTACGCCTGTGAAGGTTTGACGAGGGACCTTGCGGCCACCCGGAAGGGAGAGGTGGTCATGGCGAACACGAGAAGCACCAACGGTGCGACAGAGAAACGGACTTCACCGAAGGCCCCGAAGGGCGGGGCCCAGGACGACGACGACCGCGACGGCAAGGACGAGACGGTGACGGACGACCGGCCGAGCCCGATGGACGTGCTGCGCCAGGCGCGCGCCCAGCTGGCCGAGCTGACCGGCATGACCGCCGAGAGCGTCTCGTCGTTCGCGCAGACCGCGGACGGCTGGTCCCTGGAGGTCGAGGTCCTCGAACTGGAACGGGTGCCCGACACGATGAGCCTCATGGCGAGCTACGAGGTGGAACTCGACCCGCAGGGGCAGCTCACCGGCTACCGGCGCGTCCGCCGGTACGAACGCGGGCGGGCCGACACCCACCGGCCCGGCGGCCGGTAGGCCCGTAGGCCTGTACGCCCGGCCGGACACGGTACGGGTTCGAACACCACTCACCACATACAAGGAGGTGCGGTCGGCATGACCGTGGTCCCGGCACAACAGTCCGGTGGTGGAGGCGGCTCCAGCGGCCTCTACGACGTACTGGAACTTGTTCTCGACAGGGGGCTGGTCATCGACGCCTTCATACGGGTCTCTCTGGTCGGCATCGAGATCCTGAAGATCGACGTACGCGTCGTCGTGGCCAGCGTCGACACCTATCTGCGGTTCGCCGAGGCGTGCAACCGCCTCGACCTGGAGGCGGGCCCGCGCAAGAGCCCCGGCCTGCCCGAGATCGTCGGCGACGTCACCGAGTCCGGTGCGCGCGGCAAGTCGAAGGGCGCGCTGTCCGGCGCCGCCGAGACGATCTCCGGTGCCTTCAAGCAGGCCCGTGAGGAGAGCGGCGAGCCCGAGTCCAGGCCGCGTCCGCGCAAGGCGACCTCCGCACGCCGGAAGGAGGAGCAGGAGTGAGCACGTATGTCTACGGCGTCACCGCCGCTTCGCACCCGGCCCTCCCGGAGGGCCTGGCCGGCGTGGGGGAGCCCCCGCTGCCGGTGCGGGTGCTCCGCGCCGGCGACCTGGCGGCGATCGTCAGCGACACCCCGGAGAACCTGCGGCCCAAGCGCCGCGACCTGCTCGCCCACCAGGCCGTCCTGGGCGAGACCGGAGCGGCGGGCTGTGTGCTGCCCATGCGGTTCGGCAGCGTCGCCCCCGACGACGACGCGGTCACCGGGGTGCTCACCGAGCGCGCCGAGCACTACCTGGAGCGGCTGAGGGCCCTGGAGAACAAGGTCGAGTACAACGTCAAGGCCTCCCATGTGGAGGAGGCCGTACTGCACCAGGTCATGGCGGACAGCCCCGAACTGCGCGCGCTGGCCGAGGCCAACCGGCAGGCGGGCGGCGGCACGTACGAGCAGAAGCTGCAGCTCGGCGAGATGGTGGCCGCGGCGGTCAAGGCGCGGGAGGCGGAGGACGCGGCGGAGATCCACCGGCTGCTGGAACCCCTCTCGACGGGGGTCGAGCCGGGCCCCGAGTCCACCGGCTGGCTCGCCAACATCTCCTTCCTCGTGGACCGCGACGAGGCCGCACGGTTCCTGGAGACGGCCGAGGGACTCCGTGCGGCCCACCCTCATCTCGAGGTGCGGGTGAACGGCCCGCTGCCTCCGTACAGCTTCGTCGAACCCGGCCCCGCGAAGCCGGCCGTCCCGGCGGCCGAGTAGCGGGCGCGCAAGCGGAAGGAGCAGGGAGATGGGCCTGATCTCAGAGGTGCTGCTGCTGCCCTTCGCCCCGGTGCGCGGTACCTCCTGGGTGATCCAGCAGGTCGTACGGGAGGCCGAGCGGATCTACTACGACCCCGCCACCGTGCGGGCCGAACTCTCCCGGCTGGAAGAGCAGTTGGGGGCGGGAGAGATCACGGAGGAGGAGTTCGACCTGATGGAGGACGAACTCCTCGACCGGCTGGACATCGCCATGCGCAGGAGCGCGGGAACCGACGACGGGACGGCACGATGAACCGAGTGGGACTGGGCCTCGCGATAGGGGCCGGATACGTCCTGGGACGTACGAAGAAGATGAAACTGGCCTTCGCCGTGGGCTCGATGGTCGCGGGCAAGCGGCTGAACCTGACCCCGCGCGCGCTGGCCGACGTGGTGTCCCAGCAGCTGAAGGACAACCCCCAGTTCAAGGAGATCGGCGACGAGCTGCGCCAGGACCTGCGCGGGGTCGGCAAGGCGGCTTCCGGCGCGATGGTCGAGCGCCAGATGAACGCCCTCGCCGACCGGCTGCACAGCCGTACGGGCCAGGTCCGCGACCAGCTCCAGGGAGTCGTCCCCGACGTGGGCACCCGGAAGGACGCCGAGGAGAGCGGGAGCGGCGGGGGCGGCAAGGACGACAGGGCGACGGACGAGGAGTACGAGGAGTACGACGAGCCGGAGTCCGCGCGCGACGAGGACGAGGGCCGGGACGGGGACGCGGACGAGGGCCGGGACGGGGACGCGGAGGATGCCGCGGACGACGGCGAGGAGCGTCCGCGCAGGAAGGCACCGGTGAAGGCGTCGGCGAAGAAGGCGGCGGCGAAGAAGACCGCGAAGAAGGCCCCCGCCAGGACGTCGCCCGCGCAGAGGACCGCGGCGTCGGCCCGCAAGACGGCCGAGAAGACCACGTCACGGGGCCGGCGCCCGAAGGGAGGCGGTGAGCGATGACCGAGACCCTCGGATCGGCCACGTCAGCGGCCGGCGGAACCGCAGGCAAGGCGGCCGGCGGCAACCCGCTGACGGGGGTCGCGCAGAGCGAGGCCGCCGACCGGCTGAAGGCGGAGGTGCAGGAGTACCTCGCCGCGCAGACCGAGCGCGTGCTGGCCGGCGTAGGCCGCAAGCTCGGCGAGACCACCGTGAAGCTGAACGACATCGCCGACGGCAAGAGCCCCGGCTTCGGCAAGCTCGCCCTGGACGGCGGCCGCAAGCTCGCCGACGGCAAGGGCCCGGTGCGCACCGCGCTCGAACTCGGCGCCTCCCGCGCCAAGGACAGCGTCACCGGCGCCCTGAAGAACCTGGGCGGCGGCAAGGGCAAGCGCAAAGGCGGCTCGGGCAGCAAGCCCACCGTCATCATGGAGCAGATCGACGTGGGCGTGCCGCTGCGTACCGCCTACGACCAGTGGACCCAGTACCAGGACTTCAGCACCTTCGCCAAGGGCGTCAAGAGCGCGAGCCGCGCCGACGACACCACGAGCGACTGGCAGCTGAAGGTGTTCTGGTCCAACCGGAGCTGGAAGGCGACGACCACCGAGCAGCTCCCGGACGACCGGATCTCCTGGACGTCGGAGGGTGCCAAGGGCACCACCAAGGGTGTCGTCTCCTTCCACCGGATCGCCGACAGCCTCACCCGCGTCCTGCTGGTCATCGAGTACTACCCGGTCGGTCTGTTCGAGAAGACCGGCAACATCTGGCGTGCCCAGGGCCGCCGTGCCCGCCTCGACCTGAAGAACTTCGCCAGGTTCGTCACACTCAAGGGAGAGGCCGAGGACGGCTGGCGCGGCGAGATCCGCGACGGCGAGGTCGTCCGCTCCCACGAGGACGCGCTCGCCGAGGAGGAGAGCGAGTCCGAGGAGTCCGAGGAGTCCGAGGAGAGGTACGACGAGGACGAGCCGGAGGGCGAGTACGACGAGGAGGAACCCGAGGGCGAGTACGAGGAAGCCGACGAGGCCGAGGAGGAGGGTGAGCCGGAGAACGAGTACGAGGAGGCCGACGAGTACGAGGACGAGCCCGCGTACGACGAGGACAGGAGCCGGCGATGAGCATGGCGGGCCGGATGCCGGAACCGTACGGCCAGAGCAGCGGCGCCAACCTCGCGGACATCCTGGAACGGGTCCTCGACAAGGGCATCGTCATCGCCGGTGACATCCGGATCAACCTGCTCGACATCGAACTGCTCACCATCAAGCTCCGCCTCATCGTCGCCTCGGTCGACAAGGCCAGGGAGATGGGCATCGACTGGTGGGAGGACGATCCGGCCTTGTCCACCCGTGCCAGGCGCGACCAGCTCACGCGGGAGAACGCGGAGCTGCGGGAGCGGCTGGCCCGGCTGGAGGAACTGCAGCCGGGCCGCACCCCCACCAGGGAGGAGGCACCGTGACCGCACTGCGGTACGTGTACGCCGTCTGCCGGCCCCTCGCCGCCCCGCTCCAGGCGGAGTTGACGGGCGTGGCGGGCGCACCGGCCAAGCTGCTGCACCACCACGGTCTGATCGCCGTCGTCAGCCAGGTGCCCGAACGGGACTTCGCCGAGGAGCCGCTCCGCGCCCACCTGGAGGATCTGGACTGGCTCGCCGCCACCGCGCGCGGTCACCAGCAGGTGATCGACGCGCTGACGGCGGTCACCACGCCGCTGCCGCTGCGGCTCGCCACCGTCTTCCGTGACGACAGCGGCGTCCGCGTGATGATCGAGGAGCGTGAGGAGGTCTTCCTGCGCACCCTGGACCGGCTGGAGGGGCGCGTGGAATGGGGCGTGAAGGTGTACGTCGAGCCCACCGGCCAGGAGGAGAGCGCCGGCCCCGACCGGCCGGCGCCGAAACCCGCCTCGGGCCGCGACTATCTCCGGCAGCGGCGCGTCAAGGCGCGGGAGCACGAGGACACCTGGCAGCGGGCGGAACGGTTCGCCGGCCGGTTGCACTCCCTGTTGTCGGAGCATGCCGAAGCGGCCCGTCTTCACGCACCGCAGAACTCCGCCCTCTCCAAGGCCTCGGGACAGAACGTACTGAATGCCGCCTATCTGGTGCCCCGCGCCAAATCCGAGGAATTCGTGGAAATCGTGGACCGCACGAAGGGTGAGGAACCCGGAATGCGCGTCGAACTCACGGGCCCGTGGGCGGCCTATTCCTTCGTCGAGCCCGCGGCGGCCGAGGGAACGCACGTCGCCGAGGGAACGCAGGCCGCCGAGGGGACGCACACTGCCGAGGGGACGCACACCGCCGAGGGCGCCGGGAGTGCCGCCGGGGAGGGCTCATGACCGTCGTGGAGCGCCGTGAGGTCGCCCTCGTCGACCTGCTCGACCGGCTGCTGGCCGGCGGCGTCGTCATCACGGGCGACATCACCCTGCGGATCGCGGACGTCGACCTGGTCCGTATCGACCTGAACGCCCTGATCAGCTCGGTGAACGAGAATGTTCCGTCGCCCTGGAGGGACCTTTCGTGAGCACGCCGCGCAAGCGTCATCTCGACCTCGAACCCGACACCGTCGAGCGCGACCTGATCAAGCTCGTGCTGACCGTCGTCGAACTGCTGCGCCAGCTGATGGAACGGCAGGCGCTGCGCCGCTTCGACCAGGGCGATCTGTCCGAGGAGCAGGAGGAGCGGATCGGGCTCACGCTGATGCTGCTCGACGACCGGATGACGGAACTGCGCGAGCGGTACGGCCTGCGGCCCGAGGACCTGAATCTGGACCTCGGGCCGCTCGGGCCGCTGCTGCCCCGGGACTGAGAAAGTCTCCGGATATTCAGAATGCTCGGAACATCCGGGGTTCCCGGGGCTGATTCACCACCTGTACCAACGGCCCCGGCCGCCCGCCGCGGTGGTTCCGCGCATCAGGAATCCCAGGAGCCAGAGAACGAGGACCGCGATCGCGATCCACCACAACACATCCACCGCGAATCCGGCACCGAAAAGGATCAGCACCAGAAGCAGTACCAGCAGAATGGGAACCATAGTTTCGAACCTCCTGCTGTCCCGTGTTTCCCTGAATTCGTGATTCAGGCGTCCTTTCTGCACAGAATTTCTCCGTGCAGAACGGCGAACCAGCCGTCCTCCCGCTTTCCCCATTCCCGCCAGGCGTCGGAGACGGCCCGCAGCCGTACGGCGTCGGCGTGGCCGCCCGCGGTGGCGCGTTCCGCGTAGGCGGAGGCCAGGGTGCGGTCGGCCCACAGGCCGCTCCACCAGGCCCGCTCGTCGGCGGCGCCGAAGGTCCAGGTGGCCGAGGTGGCGGTGATGTCGGTGAAGCCCGCCTCCAGGGCCCAGGACTTCAGCCGGCGTCCGGCGTCGGGCTCCCCGCCGTTGGCGCGGGCCACCGTGCGGTACAGGTCCAGCCAGTCGTCCATCCCGGCGGAGGCGGGATACCAGGTCATGGCCTCGTAGTCCGCGTCGCGGACGGCGACGTACCCGCCGGGCCGGGTGACGCGGCGCATCTCGCGCAGCGCCTGCACGGGGTCGCCGACGTGCTGGAGCACCTGGTGGGCGTGGACCACGCAGAACGTGTCGTCGGGGTACTCCAGGGCGTGTACGTCGGCGACCGCGAAGTCGATGTTGGTCAGGCCGCGGGCGGCGGCCGTGGAGCGGGCCTGCTCCAGGATGCCGGGCGCGTGGTCGACACCGGTGACGTGCCCGTCGGGGACCAGTTCGGCCAGGTCGGCGGTGATGGTGCCCGGACCGCAGCCGATGTCCAGGATCCTCATGTGCGGCTTCAGTGAGTCGAGCAGGTACGCCGCCGAGTTGGCTGCGGTCCGCCAGGTGTGCGACCGCAGTACCGACTCGTGGTGTCCGTGCGTGTAGACGGCGCTCTCCCGTGCTCCCGGCATGGCTCAGCCCTTTCTCGACGGCCCTGTCCCCGGGCTCGGTTGGGCCCGGGGGCTGACGTGTGCCACCGTACGCAGGCAACCGCATGCTGAGACAGTTCGTTCTGGGATATGGACTGATGGTGCGTCAGGAAGGGCGTGGCCGTGGTGGGTCCGGGTCGGGGCTCAGCGAGGCGAGCCCTCGCCGGGTCGACGTCCGGGCCATGGCCCGCGGGTACCCTTCAGGGGCCGCTTCCCGCGCGGGGCGGCACGACATCAAAGGGTGAGCGCATGCGTCTGCTCCTGGTCCGCCACGGCGAGACTCCCTCCAACGTGGACCGGCTGCTGGACACCGCCGTCCCCGGCCCCGGCCTGACACGGCTCGGCGAGCGGCAGGCCGCCGCCCTGCCCGAGGCCCTCGCCGGCGAGGACATCGACGCCCTGTACGCCTCCACGCTGGTGCGTACCCGGCTCACCGCCGCGCCGCTGGCCGCCGCCCACGGCCTGGACGTCCTCGTCCGCGACGGCATCCGGGAGATCACCGCCGGTGACCTCGAACTCCTGCCGGGCGACTCCGAGCCGGGCGAGCGGTACATGCGCACGGTGTTCGCCTGGGCGGCCGGGGACGTACGGCTGCGCATGCCGGGCGGCGAGAGCGGCACCGAGTTCCTGGAGCGTTACGACGCCGTGGTCGCCGAGGCCGCGGCGAGCGGGGCCCGTACCGTCGCCCTGGTCAGCCACGGCGCCGCGATCCGCACCTGGACGGCCGCCCGAGCGCTCAACGTCGACGTGCCCTTTGCCGCCGCCCACCCGCTCGCCAACACCGGCGTGATCGTCCTCGACGGCTCCCCGTCCGACGGGTTCAAGGCCCTGACCTGGGCGGGCGCGACCGTGGCCCCCGCGGGCGAGGGCGGACCCGCCGGTGAGCCGCTCGGCCCGGCCGGACGATCCGACGGCCTGCGGGGACCGCGCCCATAACGGTTTGCCGCATCCGGTGCGCGGACCGCAGAATGCACCCTCATGGGACATCTGGAAGCCGCGCACCTCGAGTACTACCTCCCCGACGGGAGGACCCTGCTCGGTGATGTGTCCTTCCGGGTGGGTGAAGGGGCCGTCGTCGCGCTGGTCGGACCCAACGGCGCCGGCAAGACGACCCTGCTCCGGCTGATCTCCGGCGAGCTGAAACCGCACGGCGGGACGGTCACCGTCAGTGGCGGGCTCGGCGTGATGCGTCAGTTCGTGGGCTCCGTACGGGACGAGACGACCGTACGCGACCTGCTCGTGTCGGTGTCCTCGCCGCGCATCCAGGAGGCCGCGAAGGCTGTCGACAGGGCCGAGCACGCGATCATGACCGTGGACGACGAGGCCGCGCAGATGGGTTACGCGCAGGCCCTCTCCGACTGGGCCGAGGCGCACGGCTACGAGGCCGAGACGCTGTGGGACATGTGCACGACGGCCGCCCTCGGCGTGCCCTACGACAAGGCGCAGTTCCGTCAGGTGCGCACCCTGTCGGGCGGTGAGCAGAAGCGGCTGGTGCTGGAGGCGCTGCTGCGCGGCACCGACGAGGTGCTCCTGCTCGACGAGCCGGACAACTACCTCGACGTGCCCGGCAAGCGGTGGCTGGAGGAGCGGCTGAAGGAGACCCGCAAGACGGTCCTCTTCGTCTCCCACGACCGCGAACTCCTCTCCCGCGCCGCGGAGAAGATCGTCTCCGTCGAGCCGGGACCGGCCGGCGCCGACGCCTGGGTGCACGGTGGCGGCTTCGCCACCTACCACGAGGCCCGGCGGGAACGCTTCGCCCGCTTCGAGGAGTTGCGCCGCCGCTGGGACGAGAAGCACGCCCAGCTGAAGAAGCTCGTCCTGAGCCTCCGTCAGGCCGCGTCCATCAGCCACGAGTTGGCCTCCCGCTACCAGGCCGCCCAGACCCGGCTGCGCAAGTTCGAGGAGGCCGGTCCGCCGCCCGAGCCGCCGCGCGAGCAGGACATCACCATGCGCCTCAAGGGCGGCCGGACCGGCGTGCGGGCCGTCACCTGCAAGGGACTTGAGCTGACCGGCCTGATGAAACCGTTCGACCTGGAGGTCTTCTACGGCGAACGGGTCGCCGTCCTCGGCTCCAACGGCTCCGGCAAGTCGCACTTCCTGCGCCTGCTGGCCGGCGACACCGTGGCGCACACGGGGGAGTGGAAACTGGGCGCGCGGGTCGTCCCCGGCCACTTCGCGCAGACCCACGCGCACCCCGAGCTGCTCGGCCGGAAGCTGCTGGACATCCTGTGGCAGGAGCACTCCCAGGACCGGGGCGCGGCGATGTCCCGGCTGCGCCGCTACGAGCTGACCCAGCAGGCCGAGCAGGCCTTCGACCGGCTGTCCGGCGGCCAGCAGGCCCGGTTCCAGATTCTGCTGCTGGAGCTGGAGGGCGTCACCGCCCTGCTCCTCGACGAGCCGACCGACAACCTCGACCTGGAGTCCGCCGAAGCTCTCCAGGAAGGACTGGAGGCCTTCGACGGCACCGTCCTCGCCGTCACCCACGACCGCTGGTTCGCCCGCTCCTTCGACCGCTACCTGGTCTTCGGCAGCGACGGGCGGGTCCGCGAGACCCCGGAGCCGGTGTGGGACGAGCGCCGCGTGGAGCGCGTCCGCTAGGACGTGGCGTCCGCCGCGAGGTGACGCTCGTCAGGGGTGCTCTCGGTGTGCCGGGAGGTGCGGACGCGGACGGAGGGCCCAGGAGCCGGAATGTTCGTACAGTGGAGGCAGAGACGCGAGATCCATGGCTCCTCCCGGACATCGGCCGGATGTCTGTGCGCCCCCGGCGGGTACTCGGGCCCCATGGACGAACACGACGAGTGGGGCACCACGATGACCGGAGTCGACCCCGACCGGCTGGACGACCAGCAGCTCATGAAGGAGCTGGAGACGATCCACCGCACCCGCCACGACACCCTCCTGCACGGTTCGAACGACGCCCTGCGCGCCCACAACGACCGGATGGCGAAGCTGGAGGGCGAGTACCTGCGCCGCAACCCGCGCCGCTTCGTCTCGCCGGGCCGTACCCGCGACGGCGCCCGGGAACGCACCGGGAAGGCCGACGGTACGGACCGCTCGGGCACCCCGGTCGGCAAGTGGGGCCCCGGCACGGCAAACGGCCCCGGCAGGCCCTGAAACACCTGCCGGAACCGTTTTCCCGACGTCACCCGGGGTGGCCGGTCGAGCCGCTCAGGCGGCTTCCCGGGCGAACACGTCCAGATACGTTTCGCAGAACGCCTTCAGATCGTCCGGCCTGCGGCTGGTCACGAGCTTGTTCGGCCCGTGGTCGCAGACCTTGACCTGCTCGTCCACCCAGGTACCGCCCGCGTTGCGGATGTCCGTCCGCAGGCTGGGCCACGAGGTCAGCACCCGGCCGCGTACGACGTCCGCCTCGACCAGCGTCCACGGGGCGTGGCAGATCGCGGCGACCGGCCGGCCCTGCTCGAAGAACGCCTTGACGAACGAGACCGCATGGTCGTCGGTACGCAGGAAGTCGGGGTTCGCGACCCCGCCCGGCAGGACGAGCCCGCCGAAGGAGTCCGCCGACGCCCGCCCGGCCACCTCGTCGACGGGGAACGTGTCCGCCTTGTCGAGGTGGTCGAAGGCCTGGACCTCACCCGGCTCGGTCGACACCAGCACGGGCTCGTGTCCCGCGTCCTTCGCCGCCTGCCAGGGGTCGGTCAGCTCCACCTGCTCGACGCCCTCGGGGGCCGTCAGAAACGCGATGCGCATGATCGTTCAACGTCCTTTCCTGGTATGGCCGTGATGGTGATGGTGACGGGTGACCGGACCGGGCCCGCTCACGTGCCGCCTTTCGTCAGGGTCCGGGCCAGTTCCTGCACGGTGGTGTAGCGCTGCTTGTCCGGGAGCCGGCGCACCGCGTCGACGAGCGCGTCCGGCGCGTGCTTGCGGCGCAGGGTCCGGGCCAGCTCCTGAGGGCCGGCCGGGAAGGCGCTGCGGCCCAGGATGCGGGCCAGCTCCAGACGTACCGTCGCCAGCGACGCCCGCGCGTCCCCCGGCACCACCGGTCCGCCCCAGACCGCCGGATCGTCCTCGGCGGACGGTTCGGGGTCGTGCCATTCCTCGGACCGTGTGGGGTGCCCGGACCTGAGCAGGCCCTGCAGTTCGTGCTTCATCTCGTCGTCCCGGTGGACACTCAGCCGGTCGCTGCCTCGCTGCATGTGTCTCCCTCCAGATCCTCGGGTGCGGGCCCACCGCGTACCCGGCGCACGGCAACCGACACGAGGTCCCGCCCGCCGGAGTCGCGGACGCGGTCACCTCCGCTCGCGCCCCGGCAGGAACTCCTGCACCTTCGCCTTGAAACCCTGCTTCAGCACCGAACCCCGGTCCGCGTCGCCCCGCAGGATCGACGCGGCCGTCGACTCCATCTGCTCCCAGGTCGCGTGCGGCGGGACCGGCGGCACCGCCGGTCCCGCCGCACGCG
>NZ_MUBA01000021.1 GCF_002154575.1 Streptomyces bobili | reverse complement strand
GAGTCGGACCGGGTTAGCACGGTCGCGAACGATCCGTGACTTCCATGGTGTACCCGAGAGCCTTCTCAGGCAAACCCACACGCCGACCTTACGCCGAATGAGCTGGCCCTATGCTCAAGGGTGTGGAAAACCACTCCTTGCCCCGCACAGCGGCCTTCTTCGACCTGGACAAGACGGTCATTGCGAAGTCCAGCACGCTCACCTTCAGCAAGTCCTTCTACCAAGGCGGGCTGATCAACCGCAGGGCCGCCCTGCGCACCGCATACGCCCAGTTCGTCTTCCTCGTCGGCGGTATGGACCACGACCAGATGGAGCGGACTCGCGAGTACCTCTCCGCGATGGTCCGCGGCTGGAACGTCCAGCAGGTGAAGGAGATCGTCGCCGAGACCCTTCACGACCTGATCGACCCGCTCATCTACGACGAGGCGGCCTCCCTCATCGAGGAACACCACACCGCCGGCCGCGACGTCGTGATCGTGTCCACGTCGGGCGCGGAGGTCGTCGAGCCGATCGGCGAACTGCTCGGCGCGGACCGCGTGGTGGCCACCCGGATGGTCGTGGGCGAGGACGGCTGCTTCACCGGCGAGGTGGAGTACTACGCGTACGGCCCGACCAAGGCGGAGGCGGTCAGGGAACTGGCGGAGTCCGAGGGGTACGACCTCTCGCGCTGTTACGCCTACAGCGACTCGGCGACCGATCTGCCGATGCTGGAGGCGGTCGGCCATCCGCACGCCGTGAACCCGGACCGCACGCTGCGCCGAGAGGCCGTCGCCCGCGGGTGGCCGATTCTGGACTTCCACCGCCCGGTGCGGCTCAAGCAGCGGATTCCGGGGTTCTCGGTCCCGCCCCGTCCGGCACTCGTCGCCATGGCGGCGGTAGGCGCCGCGGCGGCCACGGCCGGCCTCGTCTGGTACGCCAGCCGGCGGCGGGCAGCGGCGACCGCCTGAGTCGCGCCCACCCCCTCACCTGCGCCCGTTTCCCACCTGTTTGAGGGTAAAAGTAAAGAACCGGCGCCAGCACTTCCGCTTGCCCGGGTCCTGGAGTACAAAGGATTCAACGGCCCGCGAGACCAAGGACATCCGAGAGGATTACCTGAATACCGCATTTGGCCCCACGGACCGAAGCATGAGCATCGAGCACCCACGCGACGTCGACCCGTCGATTACGGGCCAGCCGCACCAGGTGACGGGCGAAGCTCCCGACCTGATGGGCATATATCGAGGACGCTTGGTAACCCGGTGAGCATGCCAGCGGCGGTACGAGAACTCGTACCGCCGCAACCCTGTTCAGGCTCCCTTCGGGGAGCCTTCTTCCGTTACGCCGCCCCGCGCTGGAGCGCCTCGCACACCGCTGTCGACTCGCGGGCTCCCAGTTCGACCGCCCGGCCGCAGTGCGCGATCCAGGCCGCCATGCCCTCCGGGGTACCGGAGACGTAGCCGTCGAGGGCCGCGAGGTAGGCCGCCCGGCCCAGTTCCGCGTGGCCCACTTCGGGGGGGCAGACCGACTTGGGGTCGAGGCCGCTGCCGATCAGGACGATGCGCTGCGCCGCACGCGCGACGAGGCCGTTGTGCGAGACGAAGGGGCGCAGGGCGAGAAGCTCGCCGTGCACGACGGCGGCCGTGACCAGGGCGGGCGCGGAACTTCCCGTGACGATCAGCTCGGACAGCCCCTCCAGCCGGCCGGAGACCTCGTCCGCGCTCGGCGGCGGCAGTTCGACCAGCGGCTCGTCGACCGCCTCTCCCGCCTGCCGCGGCCGGCCCACCTCGTCGCCGTCCGTCGCGGCGGCCACCAGGTGGAGCCGGGCCAGCACGCGCAGAGGCGACTGCCGCCAGATGGACAGCAGCTGGCCCGCCTCGGCGGTCAGCCGCAGAGCCGCACCGACGACGCGCGCCTCGTCGTCGGCACCGAAGTCGCTGCGCCGGCGCACCTCCTCCAGGGCCCAGTCCGCCCCGGACAGCGCCGCGGAGCCGCGGGAGCCACGCAGGGCGGCCTCGGAGGTGATCGCGGTGCTGCGGCGTCGCATGATGCGGTGCCCGTAGACCCGGTCCACGGCCTTGCGCACGGTTTCGACGGAGTCGGCCACCCCGGGCAGCGATCCCAGGGCTGCGAGCGGATCGGCGGTAGCGCCTGTCGTACTCATGAGTACGACATTACGCAACGGAGCCGCGGACCCCACGAAGGAGTGGTCTTCTTCACGCGCGTGGGCCGAGCAGGCCGCTCCTCGCACTACGCTTGCTGAACATGAAAACTGCTTTCGTTGGGAAGGGCGGCAGCGGCAAGACCACCCTGTCGTCCCTGTTCGTCCGCCATCTCGCGACCCTCGGCGTGCCGGTGATGGCGATCGACGCGGACATCAACCAGCACCTGGGCCCAGCCCTCGGACTCGACGAGGCCGAGGCCGTCGCACTGCCCGCGATGGGCGACCGGCTGCCGCTGATCAAGGACTATCTGCGCGGCACCAACCCCCGCATCACCTCCGCCGAGACGATGATCAAGACGACCCCGCCCGGCGAGGGCTCGCGGCTGCTGCGGGTGTCGGAGGACAACCCGGTGTACGACGCGTGCGCGCGGCCGGTGGAACTCGATGGTGGCGCCGTCCGTTTGATGGTCACGGGCCCCTTCACGGACGCCGACCTGGGGGTCGCCTGCTACCACTCCAAGACGGGAGCGGTGGAGCTGTGCCTGAACCACCTGGTGGACGGCCGCGACGAGTACGTGGTGGTCGACATGACGGCGGGCTCGGACTCCTTCGCCTCCGGCATGTTCACCCGCTTCGACATCACGTTCCTCGTCGCCGAGCCGACCCGGAAGGGGGTCTCCGTCTACCGCCAGTACAAGGAGTACGCCCGTGACTACGGCGTCGAGCTGAAGGTCGTCGGCAACAAGGTGCAGGGGCAGGACGACCTCGACTTCCTCCGCGCCGAGGTGGGGGACGACCTGCTCGTGACCTTCGGGCACTCGGACTGGGTGCGCGCCATGGAGAAGGGCCGGCCGCCCCGGTTCGACTCCCTGGAGGACACCAACCGTCGCGCCCTGAACCTGCTGCGGACGGCCGCCGACTCGGCGTACGAGCGGCGCGACCGGGAGCGCTACACACGCCAGATGGTGCACTTCCATCTGAAGAACGCCCAGTCATGGGGGAACGAGCGCACCGGGGCGGACCTGGCCGCGCAGGTCGACCCCGGTTTCGTCCTCGGCGAGAGCGTGACCGCCTCGGTGTGACGGTCGCGCGAGGGCCTACCCCCGCGCGACAGCGCCACCTACGACCGACCGCTACCGCTTGACCGCCGGCGCCCCGGGCACACCCTTCGGGGCCGGGGCCGGGCTGCCTGAGAGGAAGGACGCCCAGCCCTGCTTCGGGGCCTCACCGACTCCGAGGCCGCGCAGCTTGGCCAAGGTCTGCGGGTCCTGGGCGTCCAGCCAGTCCGCGAGCTGCCGGAAGGAGACGCAGCGCACCTCTTCCTTGGTGCACACGTTCTCCACGACCTCCTCGATGGCGCGCATGTACGTGCCGCCGTTCCAGGACTCGAAGTGGTTGCCGATGATCAGCGGTGCGCGGTTGCCGTCATAGGCCCGCTGGAAACCCCTGAGCAGGCCGTCACGCATCTGGTCGCCCCAGTACTCGTGTTTGGCGGGGTCGCCCTGGGTGGCGGTGCCGGACTGGTTGACCATGAAGTTGTAGTCCATGGTGAGCTGCTCGAAGGAGTGGCCGGGGAAGGGCACGAGCTGCATGGACAGATCCCACAGGCCCTCCTTCTTGCCGGGCCAGACCTGGTTGTTGACGCCACTGGTGTCGTAGCGGAAGCCCAGCTCCCGGCCGGCCTTACGGAAGTTTTCCTGGCCCTCCAGGCAGGGGGTGCGGGCGCCGATGAGTTCCTTGTCGTAGTCGAAGGGCAGCGGGGCCGCCTTCGCCATGCCCGTGTTGGTCTTCCAGGTCTTCACGAACTGCTTGGCCTGGGCGATCTCCTCCTTCCACTCCTCGACCGACCACTCGCCGACGCCACCGCCCTTGCCGCAGAAGTGGCCGTTGAAGTGGGTGCCGACCTCGTTGCCCTCGAGCCATGCCTGGCGCAGTTGCTTCACGGTGTCGGCGATGCCCTGCTCGTCGTTGAAGCCGATGTCGGAGCGGCCCGGCGAATGCTGGGGAGGCTTGTAGAGGTCGCGTTTGTGCTCCGGCAGCAGGTACACGCCGCTGAGGAAGTAGGTCATGGTGGCGTTGTTGTCCTTCGCCACCTTGCGGAAGTGGGAGAACAGCCGCTGGCTGTCCTCGCCCGCGCCGTCCCACGAGAAGA
>NZ_MUBA01000209.1 GCF_002154575.1 Streptomyces bobili | reverse complement strand
GCCCCGTTCGTGCGTCCGCCGGTCCTACTCCTCCGGCGAATCGTCGTCGTCGGCAGTCTCGCCGGCGCTCTCCCCGGTCGGCTTCGGCGGCTTCGGGGGCCGTGTCCGCTCGCCGGGGCCGGGCGGTCCGCCGCCGTCCCGGCGCCGCAGGTACCGCTCGAACTCCCGGGCGATCGCCTCACCCGAGGCCTCCGGCAGCTCCGCGGTGTCGCGGGCCTCCTCCAGCGTCTGGACGTACTCCGCGACCTCACTGTCCTCCGCGGCCAGTTGGTCCACGCCGACCTGCCAGGCACGCGCGTCCTCGGGCAGCTCGCCCAGCGGGATGCGCACGTCGATCAGGTCCTCCAGCCGGTTCAGGAGAGCCAGCGTCGCCTTCGGGTTGGGCGGCTGCGACACGTAGTGCGGTACGGCCGCCCACAGGCTGACCGCCGGCACGCCCGCGTGCGTGCACGCCTCCTGGAGGACGCCGACGATGCCCGTGGGGCCCTCGTACTTGGTCTCCTCCAGGTCCATCCGCTGGGCCAGGTCCGCGTCGGACGTGGTGCCGCTGATCGGAACCGGACGGGTGTGCGGGGTGTCGCCGAGCAGGGCGCCCAGGATGACGACCAGCTCCACACCCAGCTCGTGCGCGAAGCCGAGCAACTCGTTGCAGAACGAGCGCCAGCGCATGGACGGTTCGATGCCCCGCACGAGCACGAGGTCGCGCGGCTTCTCGCCGCCGACCCGCACCACCGACAACCTTGTCGTCGGCCACGTGATCTTTCGCACTCCGGCATCGATCCACACCGTGGGCCGGTTCACCTGGAAGTCGTAGTAGTCCTCGGCGTCCAGCGCCGCGAACACCTCGCCCTTCCACTCCCGTTCCAGATGTGCGACCGCGGTGGAGGCGGCGTCGCCGGCATCGTTCCAGCCCTCGAACGCGGCCACCATGACCGGGTCGATCAGCTCGGGAACCCCCTCGAGCTCGATCACCCAGCGCCTCCTTCCGACGTGCCCTCGCCTGACCACCCAACCTTACGGCGTCCGGCGGGGGCGCCCGCAGCCCCCTTGCACGGGCTCGGTGAACGGATCACTGCCCCGTTCACCACCCCCGGACACCCCTCGCCGGAAGCCGCTCGAAGGCTTGACCTCGGCGTCCGCTCCCCGGTGGGAACTCCGGGCCACCGGCGACGAGTTCACTCACCTTCATTCACCTTCGTTCACCGGGGCCATCGGTGCCCCGCTCCGGGGGGCGGCGTGCCGCACGGCCCCGCCCGGCGGCGGGATCCCTCGCTTCGGTGAGCGTTCTTCGAGGTCATGTACGGTGTCGAACACCATAGGAACATCAGGAGTGGCCTCGTCATGTCCCAGGAACTGCGCGCGGTGGAGTGGACCGGAACCGGCCTCGCACTGATCGACCAGACCGTCCTCCCGCACCGCGCCGAGACCGTGGACGTCCAGGACGTGGACACCCTGGTGGACGCGATCCGGCGCCTGGTCGTGCGCGGCGCCCCGGCCATCGGCGCCGCCGGCGCCTACGGCGTCGCGATCGCGCTGCTCCAGGGCGAACGGGAGGGCTGGACCCCTGACGAGGTGCGCGCGGCCGTCGCCCGTGTCCGTGCGGCCCGCCCCACCGCCGTGAACCTCATGGTGGGCGTGGACCGGGTCATGGCCCGCTTCGGCGAGGGCCTCGACGCGGTGCTGGAGGAGGCCGCCGCCGTCCAGCGCGAGGACGTCGAGGCCAACCGGGCGATGGCTGCCTTCGGCGCGGACTGGCTGCTCAAGCGGGTCGGCGAGGACCGGCCGCTGAGGATCCTCACGCACTGCAACACCGGCGCCCTGGCGACGGCCGGCTGGGGCACCGCCCTCGGCGTCATCCGCGAACTGCACGCCCGCGGCCGTCTGGAGGTCGTCTACGTCGACGAGACCCGCCCGCTGCTCCAGGGGGCGCGGCTGACCGCCTGGGAGCTGGTCCAGGAGGGCATCGCACACTACGTCCAGGCCGACGGCGCGGCCGCCGGCACCGTCCTGCGCGGGCAGGTCGACGCGGCCGTCGTCGGCGCCGACCGCATCGCCGCCAACGGCGACACCGCGAACAAGGTCGGCACCGTCGGCGTCGCCCTGGCCTGCGCGGACGCCGGCGTGCCGTTCCTCGTCGCGGCGCCCACCACCACGGTCGACCTCGCCACACCGTCGGGCGACGGCATCCACATCGAACTGCGCGACGAGGCCGAGGTGCTGGAGTGGGCGGGGACCCGCACGGCCCCGGCCGCCTCGCGCGGGCACAACCCGGCCTTCGACGTCACGCCGGGCCGGCTGGTGACGGGGCTGGTCACCGAGCGCGGCGTACTGGAGGTCTCGGCCGGGGAACTGCCGGGGGAGCATCTGCGGTAGCGCCCGTCGCACCACGCGCGAGGGCCCGGCCGCTCGGCGGCCGGGCCCTCGCGCGTCGTCGCACGCGCCGGTTCAGCGGCGCGTCAGTTCCAGCTCCAGGAGCCACTCCACGACCTCGGTGTGGTGGCGGGCCTGCCGCGGGGACTCGCCCCACACGTACAGGCCGTGGCCGGCCACGACCACCGCCGGCATCCGCGGGTCGCGGGCCGCCTCCAGCCGGTCGCCGAGGACCTTCATGTCCTGGCTGTTGGCGATGACCGGCAGCGTCACCTCCACGTCGTGGGCGGGCTGCCCGACGCCCTTGAGCATCTCCACGTCCTTGAAGACGATCCCGCCCGGATGCCGGTGGCCCATCGCCACGGACGCCACCGTGTGCACGTGCACCACGGCGCCCGCACCGGTCAGCTCGGCCACACGCGCGTGCAGTTCGGCTTCGGCGGAGGGCTTCCCGCCGTGCACGGCCGCGCCCTGACCGTCCACCAGCACCACGTCCGCGGGCGTCAGTTCACCCTTGTCGTGGCCGCTCGCGGTGACCGCGAGGCGCAGCGGGTCACGGGTGAGCACCACCGACAGGTTGCCGGACGTGCCGCGCATCCAGCCGAAGGAGGCGAAGCGGGCGGACTCGGCGGCGAGGACCGCCCCCGCCTCCTCCAGGTCCAGTGCGGTGATCTCGGCGGTCATACGGTGCTCCCGTTGGTGCTGACGGTGATCTCGTCGAACGTCCCGGCCTGCGCGTGGTCGCCGACGCCCTGCTCGAAGTACGGCTCCCCGGGCCGCCGGACGCCGACCGCGTACCAGCCCGCGGCACGGGCCGCGTCCAGCTCACCCGGTCGGTCGGACAGGAAGAGGAGCCGGCCGGGCGCGACCCCGGTCGCCTCCGCGATCCGGCGGTACGACGCCGGGTCCTGCTTCGGGCCCGCGTTCTCGGTGTCGTACAGCCCCGATACGAGCGGCATCAGGTCGCCCTGCGGGCTGTGCGTGAACCAGGCCCGCTGCGCCGCAACCGACCCGGAGGAGTAGACGTACAGCGCGCTGCCCGCCGCGTGCCAGGACCGCAGCGCCGGTACGACGTCGTCGTAGAAGTGCGAGACGAGGTCGCCGCGCGCGAAGCCCTCGGACCAGACGACGCCCTGGAGTGTCTTGAGCGGGGTCGCCTTGCGGTCCTCGTCGAGCCAGGCGTTGAGCGTCTTCTCGATCGCCGTCGCGTCGGCTTCCGGCTCGCCCGTCAGCTCCCGGACCTGGGCGATCGCGCGAGCCACCGCCGGCTCGCCGGCCCGCTCGGTGAGCAGTTCGCCGAAGCGGGCCCGCGAGTACGGGTAGAGCACGTCCACGACGAAGCCCGTGGCGCTCGTGGTGCCCTCGATGTCGAGCACCACGGCGTCCACGGGGAAGTGCAGCGGGTTCCGCACGCTCACGCGGCTGCCCTGTCCGCCGCGTGAGCGGCCGCGATGGTGTCGTAGTCGGGGAAGCGCGAGGCGATGGAGGAGCCGGTGAAGCTGCCGATCCAGCCGTCCTCCTCGTGGAAGAAGCGGATCGCCGTGAACGACGGGCTGGTGCCCATGTCGAACCAGTGCGTGGTGCCGCGCGGCACTCCCAGCAGGTCGCCCTTCTCGCAGAGGACCGCGTGCACCTCGCCGGCGACGTGCAGGTAGAAGATGCCGGACCCGGAGACGAAGAAGCGCACCTCGTCATCGTCGTCGTGGGTGTGCTCCTGGAGGAACTTCTCGCGGGCGGCCTTCGCCTTCGCCGGGAACTCCGGGTCGTCGCTGGGGTGCAGGCCCAGCACGTCGACGGTGGTGAAGCCCTCCTCGGCGTTGAGCCTGTCGATCTCCGGGGCGTACGCGGCGAACACCGTCTCGCTGTCGGCGTCGGACGGCACGTCCTCACGGACCGGCCACTGTTCGTAGCGCACGCCCAGCGGCGCGAGCGCGGCGGCGATCTCGGCGGGGGCGGAGGTGCGGCGGACCAGCGTCTCCGGTCCGGACTCGGACCAGGTCGTCAGCAGCGTCATGGGTCAACTCCAGGAGTCTGGAAGTGGAGTGGAAGCAGAGTGGGGGAGGGCGGCGGAGGAGGAGAGTCACTCGACCGCGACACGCCAGGGCACGGTGCCGGTTCCGTGATGGTAACTCCCGATGCCGTGTACACCGACTGTGACATTGTCGTTGTCTCGTATGGCGAGATTCGGTGTCCATTTCTTTGACGGTGGCTGAAAACGTTCTCATGATCTGCGTATGAAGACGCTGCTGCTCGTGCGGCGGCTGTACGTGGACCTGCTCCGGTCGACCACGGCCCGCTGTCGCTGACCCGCCCGGAGCTCTGACGCGCCCCCCCACTCGCGGGGCCGTTCCCGCCACCCGCAACAGGGTGGCCGATTCCCGTTCTTCGGCTCCGGGCCCGCGCAACCCTCGGTTCTTCCTCCCTTCGCGTCACCCCGTACCTGGAGCCCCTCATGTCCCGTGCCCGCCTGCCTCTCGCCGCGCTCTCGCTGGCCTCCGTCTCCGCCCTCGTGCTGTCCGGCTGCTCGCAGTCCACGGACGCCTCGAAGGACACCGGCACCAGCGCCGCCCCCGCCGCCGCGGCCACCGGCAAAAAGCCCGCCCCGTTCGCCGCGGGCCCGGTCAAGGTCGCGCTGGTCCGGCAGAGCGGCGCCGGTGACTACTTCGAGCAGTGGGGCAACGGGGCGAAGGCCCAGGCCAAGGCCCTCGGTATCGACCTGACGGTGTACGACGCCCAGGCCGACAACGCCAAGCAGGCCACCGACCTGTCCTCGGCCATCAACTCCGGCGCGAAGGCGATCATCATCGACCACGGTTTCCCGGCGACCATCCAGCCGGAGATCGACAAGGCCGTGAAGAAGGGCATCAAGGTCGTCGTCTACGACGTGGAGACCGGCACCGACGGCGTCGTCTCCACCAAGCAGGACGACGCCAGCATGGCCAGGGCCGTGCTCGACGTGATGGCCGAGGACCTCGGCAAGGGTGCCAAGGTCGGCTACGTCAACGTCGCCGGGTACGCCGCCCTCGACAAGCGGGACTCGGTCTGGAAGACGGCGGTCGACTCCAGCGCCTGGAAGCAGGAGTTCAAGGTCGGCAAGGTCACCGACTCCACGGCCACCGACAACGTTCCCCTCGTCTCCGCCGCCCTCACCCAGCACTCCGACGTGGCCGGCGTCTTCGCGCCCTACGACGAACTCGCCAAGGGCACCGTGCTCGCCGTGCAGAACAAGAAGCTCCAGGACAAGGTGAAGGTCTTCGGCGCGGACGTCTCCAACGCCGACATCCAGCAGATGACCGCCGCCGGCAGCCCGTGGGTCGCCACGGCGGGCACCGACCCGTCCGCGGTCGGCGCCGCCGTTGTGCGCACCACCGCGCTGGAGCTGGCCGGTGAACTGGGCAAGACCTCCGTCGAGTTCCCGGCCGTCGCCATCACCCAGGACTTCCTGCGCGAGAAGAAGATCGCGAACATGGACCAGCTGCGGGAGGCGCTGCCCGCGCTGAACCTGTCCGAGGTCTCCACCGCCGACTGGATCTCCAATGTCGCCCACTGACGCCGGCACGGAGGCGGCTGTCGGCCTGCGGGACGTCAGCATGGCCTTCGGCGGCAGGACCGTGCTCGACTCCGTCTCCCTCGACATCGCCCCCGGCACCGTGGTCGCGCTGCTCGGGGCGAACGGCGCCGGCAAGTCCACGCTGATCAAGATCCTCTCGGGCGTCCACCGGGACCACGGGGGAGAGGTGCGGGTCGCGGGCCAGGCCGTGTCCCTCAACTCCCCTTCGGCCGCACGCCGGTTGGGTATCCAGACCGTGCACCAGCGCATCGGTGAGGGCATCGTCCCCGGACTCACCGTCGCCGAGAACCTCGTCTTCGAGGAGCTGGCGCAAAAACGCGGCAACCCGTTCATCAACGGCCGCGCCACCCTCGCCCGCGCCCGCGAGATCCAGGCATCCCTGGGCCTGGGCTGGAGCGACGCCGTCCTCAAGCGGGACGTCACCGAACTCGGCATCTCCGACCGTCAGTTGCTCATCCTGGTCCGCGCCCTCGCGACGCGCCCCCGGCTGCTCGTCCTCGACGAGCCGACCTCCGCCCTGTCCGCCGCCGAGGCGGAACGCCTGTTCACCCTGGTGGGCAGGATGCGCGAGGACGGCATCGCCGTGCTGTACGTCTCCCACCGGCTCGGCGAGATCGACGCGCTCGCCGACCGGCTCGTCGTCCTGCGCGACGGACACCTCACCGAGGACCAGGTCAGACCCTTCGACTGGGACGCGGCCCTGCGCGCGATGCTCGCCCAGACCCAGGAGACCACCACCGCCCGGCCCGTCAGGGAAGGCGCCCAGGGCGAGGTCGCCCTCTCCCTGCGCGGGGTCCGCCTGTTCGCGGGCCGTAAACCGCTCGACCTCGACCTGCGCACCGGCGAAGTCACTGGCATCGTCGGCCTGTTGGGCGCGGGCAAGACCGAGCTGGCCCGAGGCCTGTTCGGCGCCGAGCCCTTCGCCACCGGGGCCGCCGAGCTGGACGGCAGGCCCTACGCGCCGCGCCGCCCCTCCGACGCCATCCGGGCCGGCGTCCACCTGGTCCCCGAGGACCGGCACGCCGACGCCCTCGTGCCCGGCTGGTCTCTCGCCCAGAACATCTCGCTGCCGTTCCTCAAGGCCCTGTCCAGAGGCGGCCTGGTGAACCGCTCGCGCGAAGACGCCCTGGGCCGCGACACCATCGACGCACTCGGCGTCGTCACCCGCGACGAGCACAGCACCGTGGAGCAGCTCTCCGGCGGCAACCAGCAGAAGGTCGTCGTCGGCCGCTGGCTCGCCGAGACCCCGCGTGTCCTCATCCTGGACGAGCCGTTCCGAGGCGTGGACATCGGTGCCCGCCGGGACATCGGCCGCCGCGCCCGCGCCCTGGCCGCCGACGGCTCCGCCGTGCTCGTCCTGTCCGCCGACGTCGACGAGGTCCTGGAGATCGCCGACCGGGTCGTCGTGCTCGCGGCCGGTGAGATCCACCTCGACGCGTACGGCGACGAGGCGGAGCGCGACCGCGTCATCCGCACCATCGCCGTCTCCGTCTGAGCCCCTGCCGAGTCCGAGCCCTGCCGAGTCCGGGCCCTACGAGTCCTAGCCCCTCCGAGTCGAAGTCGCTCCAGTCGCAGTCGCTCCGACACCGGCCGCCGAAGGAAGCAGCACCCACATGACCACCACACACAGCACCGAGGTCCCCGCCAAGGCGGCGATCCCGCCCGCGGCCTCCACCGCCGTGCGCGTCCAGAACGCCGTCATCAAGTACGGCTTCATCTTCGTCACGGTCGTCCTCTTCCTGTACTTCGCGCTGAGCGAGGGCTCCTTCCGCGAGTCGGCGACCCTCCTCGACACCCTCCGCTATGTCTCCGTCGCCGCGATCCTCGGCCTCGGCGTCACGTTCACCATGGCCGTCGGCGGGATGGACATGTCGGTGGGCGCGGTGGCCGGCCTCGGCGTCTCGGTCGCCGCCCAGTCGATGGTGGTCCACAACCAGGTCGGCGCGGTGGCGATCCTCGCGGTCCTCGCCGCGGGCGCCCTGGCGGGCCTGCTCAACGCGCTGCTGATCGTCGTACTGAAGATCCCCGACATGCTGGCCACCCTCGGCACCATGTTCGTCATCCAGGGCGGCAAGCTCATCCTGGTCGACGGCCAGTCCATCACCCCCGGCATGACGATGTCCGACGGGTCGACCGCGCCCGGCCGGTTCACCGACGGCTTCCTGCGCATCGACCGCGGCACGGTCCTCGGCATCCCCGTCTCCGTGCTGATCTTCGGCGGGCTGACCGTCGTCGCCTGGGTCTTCCTCGCCCGCACCCGCTGGGGCCGGGTCCTGTACGCCATCGGCGCCAACCCGGAGGCCTCCCGCCTGGCCGGCATCCGAGTCGGCGCGTACCGGGCGCTGGCCTACGTCATCTCCGGCGTCCTCGCCTCCGTCGGCGGCCTCATCCTGGCGTCCCGTATCGGGCAGGGCGACGTGTCGGCCGGCACCTCGCAGCTGCTGGAGGCGGTGGCGGTGGCCCTGGTCGGCACCTCGGTCCTCGGCAGGGGCCGCCCGAACGTCTGGGGCACGGCCCTGGGCGCGGTGCTCATCGGCATCATCACCACCGGCCTGACCATCAAGGGCCTGCCCTACTACACACAGGACGTCGTCGAGGGCGCGGTGCTGATCCTCGCACTGGTCTTCAGCTTCACCCTGTCCAAGCGCCGCACGTCCTGAGGAGAACGACGATGGGCTACCGCATCCTGGAGACCGACGACATCCCCGGCTACCTGCGCGATCGGGGCCACTGGGACGACGTGGACGACATCCACGTCCGCGAGGTGTCGGACGGCAACATGAACCGGGTCTTCCTCGCCCGCAGCACCGACGGCAGCCGCAGCCTCGCCGTCAAGCAGGCCCTGCCCTGGGTCCGTGTCGCCGGCCCGTCCTGGCCGATGAGCCCCGACCGCGCGGACGCCGAAGCCCGCGCCTACGCGCAGATAGCCGAGGTCGCCCCCGACAAGATCCCGGCGATCCTCGGCTACAACCCCGAGAACCACGCCCTCGTCATGGAGGACATGTCCGACCTGGAGGTCCTGCGCACCCTCCTCAACGAGGGCGCGTCCTACGGCCCGCACACCTCGGCGCGGATCGGCGAACTGGTCGCCCAGCTGTCCTTCACCACCAGTGACTTCGGCATGCCCTCCGCCGACCGCAAGGCCCTGATCGCCGCCTCCGTCAGCCCCGAGCTGTGCAAGATCACCGAGGACGTGGTCCTCTCCGAGCCGTACCTCACGCACGAGCACAACCACTGGCTCCCGGAACTCGACGACCTGGCGGCGGAGTTCCGCGCGGACGCGGCGCTGCGCACCGAGGTCGCCGACCTCCGGCACACCTTCATGACGAGCGCGCAGGCCCTCCTCCACGGCGACCTGCACACCGGCAGCGTCATGGTCGGCACCCGCGAAGGCGCCCCCGTGGTGCGGGTCTTCGACCCCGAGTTCTCCTTCGTCGGCCCGATCGGCTACGACCTCGGCCTGTACTGGGCCAACGCGCTCGTCTCCGAGGAACGCGCCCGCGCGCTCGGCACCCTCGCCGACCACGCGGACCAGCTCCGCCTGTCCTGGGACGGTTTCGAGACCGAGTTCCGCCGCCTGTGGCCGACCCGCGTCGACACCTTCTTCGACGACGCCTACCTCGACCGCTTCCTGCGCCGCGTCTGGACGGACGCGGTGGGCTACGCCGGCACGGAGATCGTCCGCCGCATCATCGGCTTCGCCCACCTGACCGACCTGACCACCCTGCCCGCCCCGGCCCCGGCCTCCCGCCGAGCCCTGCTCCTGGGCCGCGAACTGATCCTGCGCCGGGAGGAACTGAGCACTGCGGACCACATCAGGGCGCTCGTCTGACAGCGCCTCGGCGCGGCACGCACGCGAAAGGGACGGCCCCTCCCCGAGGAGCCGTCCCTTTCGCGTCGTACCGCCGCAGCGGCTACTTCTTGTCGAGCAGGTCCTGGACCTTCGCGCGGACCTCGTCCGTGGCCAGGCCGCGGATCGTCAGGGTGGTACGGCGGCGCAGGACGTCGTCCTGCGTCTCGGCCCACTCGTGGTCGCGGGCGTAGACGACCTGCGCCCAGATCTCCGGAGCGTCGGGGTGGACGCGCTCGCTCAGTTCCGGGTTCTCGTTCGCCAGGCGGGCGATGTCGAAGGCCAGCGAACCGTAGTGCGTGGCCAGGTGCCTGGCGGTGTCGGCGGCCATGCGCGGACCCGGCGCCGGGTTGTCGACGAGCAGCCGGTGGGCGACCGCGCGCGGGTTGGCGACGCCCGGCAGCGGCATCCTCTTCGGCAGCGAGGAGACCGGCTCGAAGTCGTCACCGAGCGGGTGGCCCGGCAGCGCCTCCAGCTTCTGCATGACGGTCCGCCCGATGTGCCGGAAGGTCGTCCACTTGCCGCCCGCGACCGACAGCATCCCGCCCTTGCCCTCGGTCACCACGGTCTCCCGCTTCGCCTTGGCCGTGTCACCGGGACCGCCCGGCAGCACCCGCAGACCGGCGAACGCGTACGTGATCAGATCACGGTCGAGCTGCTGGTCGCGGATGGAGAACGCGGCCTCGTCGAGTATCTGGGCGGTGTCCTTCTCGGTGACCGCGACGTCCGCCGGGTCACCCTCGTAGACCTCGTCCGTCGTGCCGAGCAGCAGCATGTCCTCCCAGGGGAGGGCGAAGGTGATCCGGTACTTGTCGATCGGGGTCGCCAGCGCGGCCTTCCACGGAGAGGTCCGCTTCAGGACCAGATGCGCGCCCTTCGACAGCCGGATCGACGGTGCGGCATTCGGGTCCTCCATCCGGCGCAGGTGGTCCACCCACGGCCCGGTCGCGTTGAGCACGAGCCGGGCGCTGACGCCGAACTCGTCACCGGAGAGACGGTCGCGCAGCTCGGCTCCCGTCACCCGGCCCTTGGTGAAGCGCAGCCCGGTCACCTCGGCGTGGTTGAGCACCACGGCGCCCGCCTCGACGGCCGCACGGACCGTCATCAGCGCCATCCGGGCGTCGTTCATCTGGTCGTCCCCGTACACGGCGACGGCCTTGAGGTTCTCGGTGCGCAGCTCGGGCACGTCCTGCTGGGCCTTGCCCGGCGACAGCAGGTGTCCCACGCCGTCGCCGAAGGCCGACAGCGCGGAGTAGGCGAAGACGCCCGCTCCGAGCTTCGCCGCGCCGTGCGGCCCGCCCTTGTACACGGGGAGGTAGAAGGTCAGCGGGTTCGCCAGGTGGGGGGCCACCTGGCGGGACACCGCACGGCGCTCGAAGTGGTTCTCCGCCACCAGCTTCACCGCGCCGGTCTGCAGGTAGCGCAGACCGCCGTGGAGCAGCTTGGAGGAGGCGGAGGAGGTGGCGCCGGCGAAGTCGCCGGCGTCGACCACTGCCACCCTGAGGCCGGACTGCGCGGCATGCCAGGCGGTGGAGATGCCCAGGATGCCGCCGCCGATCACGAGGAGGTCGTACGACGCCTTGGCGAGCTGCTCCCGGGTCTCGGCACGGCTCGGGTTCGAGCCGTAGGCCGGGTGCGTGCCGAGGGCAGGCACGGACTGCAGGGTGGACTCAGTGGTCATTGCGGTTCTTACTCCTCGTCAGTCTTCGTCGGCGATCCAGCCCATGGTCCGCTCGACGGCCTTGAGCCAGCTCTTGTACTCACGGTCGCGGGTGTCCGCGTCCATGCGGGGGGTCCACTCGGCGGCCCGTCGCCAGTTGGCGCGCAGGTCGTCGGTGCTGGTCCAGAAGCCGACGGCGAGGCCGGCGGCGTAGGCGGCGCCGAGGCAGGTCGTCTCGGCGACCATCGGACGCACGACCGGCGCGTCCAGGAAGTCCGAGAGGGTCTGCATCAGCAGGTTGTTGGAGGTCATGCCGCCGTCGACCTTGAGGGCCGCCAGCTCGACGCCGGAGTCCTTGGTCATGGCGTCGCTGATCTCGCGGGTCTGCCAGGCGGTCGCCTCCAGGACGGCGCGCGCGAGGTGCGCCTTGGTGACGTACCGGGTGAGGCCGGCGATGACACCGCGGGCGTCCGGACGCCAGTAGGGGGCGAACAGTCCGGAGAAGGCCGGCACGAAGTACGCGCCACCGTTGTCCTCGACCGACAGCGCGAGCGTCTCGATCTCGGCGGCGGTGGAGATGAGGCCCATCTGGTCGCGCATCCACTGCACCAGCGAGCCGGTGACGGCGATGGAGCCCTCGAGGGCGTAGACCGGCTTGTTCTCACCGATGCGGTAGCCGACGGTGGTCAGCAGCCCGGAGTACGAGTTGATGATCTTGTCGCCGGTGTTCATCAGCATGAACGTGCCGGTGCCGTACGTCGACTTGGCCTCGCCCTCCGCGAAACAGGTCTGGCCGAACAGGGCCGCCTGCTGGTCGCCGAGCGCGGAGGCGACCGGGATGCCGCCGAGCAGATCGCCCAACTTGCCGCCGGTGATCTCGCCGTAGACCTCGGCGGAGGAACGGATCTCCGGGAGCATCGCCAGCGGAACACCGATGGACTCGGCGATCTTCGGGTCCCACTCCAGGGTGTGCAGGTTCATCAGCATGGTGCGCGAGGCGTTGGTGACGTCGGTGACGTGCCGTCCGCCGTTGACGCCGCCGGTCAGGTTCCAGATGACCCAGCTGTCCATGGTGCCGAACAGGATGTCCCCGGCCTCGGCGCGCTCGCGCAGCCCCTCGACGTTGTCGAGCAGCCAGCGGGCCTTCGGGCCGGCGAAGTACGAGGCCAGCGGCAGGCCCGTCTCGCGGCGGAAGCGGTCCTGGCCGACGTTGCGGCCCAGGTCGCGGCAGAGGGAGTCGGTACGGGTGTCCTGCCAGACGATGGCGTTGTGGACGGGCTCACCGGTGTTCCTGTCCCACAGGACGGTGGTCTCGCGCTGGTTGGTGATGCCGATGGCCTTGATGTCGTCGCGGGTGATGTCCGCCTTGGCGATGGCGGAGGCGACGACCTCCTCGACGTTGGTCCAGATCTCGGTCGCGTCGTGCTCGACCCAGCCCGGCTTCGGGAAGATCTGCTCGTGCTCCTTCTGGTCGACGGAGACGATCCGGCCGTCGCGGTCGAAGACGATGCAGCGCGAGGAGGTGGTGCCCTGGTCGATCGCGGCGATGAACGGGCCGGCGGTGTGGGCGTCGGTCACAGTGTGCTCCCGGAGATTCCGTGGTTGACGAGCGGTACGTACGGCGCGTGCTCGGTGTGCAACGTGAGGTTCATGTTCCTGAACTCATGTTCCTGAACTCATGTTCCTAGGCGAACGCGACGTTGTAGAGGCCTGCCGCGATCGCTCCGCCGATCAGCGGACCGACCACCGGGATCCAGGCGTAGCTCCAGTCGGAGCCACCCTTGTTGGGCAGGGGCAGCAGGGCGTGCACGATGCGCGGACCGAGGTCACGGGCCGGGTTGATCGCGTAGCCCGTCGGGCCGCCGAGGGACAAGCCGATCGAGACGACCACCAGCGCGGTGATCAGCGCGCCCAGCGTGCCGAGGCCGTTGCCCTCGTTGTTGAGGCCCTGCGTGAGGATGGCGAGCACCAGCACGACCGTGCCGATGATCTCCGTGGCGAGGTTCTGCACCGCGTTGCGGATCTCCGGGCCGGTGGAGAAGATGCCGAGCACCGGGCCGGCCCCCTTCTCCTGGGCCTCCACGGCCTTGGCGGTCGTGTCCTGCGCACCCGGACCGCCGACGATCTCTCTGTCGGTGAGGTGCGCCTGGAACTGGCCGTAGTAGGTGACCCACACCAGGGCCGCGCCGATGGCGGCACCGATCAGCTGGCCGGCCCAGTAGACCGGGACGTTCTTCCACTCGCCGTCCTTGATCGCGAGGGCGAGGGTCACGGCCGGGTTCAGATGGGCGCCCGACAGGGGCGCCGAGGTGTAGACCGCCGTGAGCACGGCGAAGCCCCACCCGAAGGTGATGGCGAGCCAGCCGGCGTTACGGGCCTTGGAGGCCTTCAGCGTGACGGCGGCGCACACACCGCCGCCGAGCAGGATGAGTATGGCGGTACCGATGGTTTCGCCGATGAAGATGTCGGAGCTGGACACCCGCGACTCCTTTGTCCTTCGTCCAGGGGACCGAACCCCGGGTCCCTCCGGGAGTTCGAGCTGCTCTCGGATGAGAGCGATGCCGGCCCTTGGCGTTGTCACACTCTAGCGCGTATTGCCGGTAGGTGTTCGACAATGCCGACCGATGGACGGGAGTCTTGCTCCGGCGTCGCGGGTGCGTCAAGAGTCCTGTTATCGAAAGCACGATCGTTATTGATCGCTGCCGCAGATCGATCCGGGCGGGCCGGTCCCCGTGCTCGCGCGCGGGCCCACCGCACCGCGTATGTCCACGTCAGGGCACGGCGAGGGCCGGAACGGCCGCGCGGCCACGAGGGCGGCGACGGTCACGGCGACGCGTGCCGGAGCGGGCGTGCCCAGAGGCGTGAGTGGGCCCGCCGGGGGATGCGGCAGGCGTGCCGGGGGGGCGCGGCGGTCATGCAGGCGGGATGGGGCGGGCATGCCAGGGGCCGCGGCGCGCGTGCCGGCCGGATGCGGCGGGCACGCCGAAAGCCGGAACGCCGTCCCGACGTCCCGGTGTCTCCGCGCAGGTCTCAGAACCGTCCGGCGCCCAGATCGCGCGACACCGCGCGGGCACAGTCGCGTACGGCGGCGATCAGCTCGGGGCGCACCTCACCGTCCCGGCACAGGCGCTCCACGGCGCCGGTGATACCGACGGCCCCCACCGGCATGCGCCGCCGGTCGTGGATGGGCGCAGCGACGGAGGAGACGCCCTCCCAGGTCTCCTCGACGTCCGCCGCGTACCCCCGCGCGCGCGTGAGATCGAGGAGCTGCTCGAATTCCTCCAGCTCACACACCGTGCGCTCGGTGAAGGGCTTGCGGTCGGCCTCCATGGCCTCGCTGTGCGCGACCGGGTCGTACGCCGACAGCACCTTGCCCAGGGCCGTCGAGTGCAGCGGCTGCATGGCCCCGATCTCCAGGACTTGCCTGCTGTCGTCGGGCCGGAACACGTGGTGCACGATCAGCACGCCCTGCTGGTGCAGCACGCCCAGGTGGACGCTCTCGCCGCTGGAGCGGGCCAGGTCGTCCGTCCACACCAGGGCACGCGCACGCAGTTCGTGCACGTCCAGATAGGTGGTGCCCAGGCGCAGCAGCTCGGCGCCCAGCTGGTAGCGGCCGGAGGGCTCGTCCTGTTCGACGAAACCCTCCTGCTGCAGGGTGCGCAGAATGCCGTGGGCCGTGCCCTTGGCCAGGCCCAGGGCCGAGGCGATGTCCGAGAGGCCCAGCCGCCGCTCGCCGCCCGCGAGCAGTCGCAGCATCGCGGCCGCCCGTTCGAGCGACTGGATGTTCCGTGCCATCGCCGTTCTGCCTCCGTCCCCTCGGCCGTCCACGCGCAGCCAGTGCTGCCGTCGTTCGGCATTGTCGAACACTACCGGTCCATGCCGACCTCCCGCTAATGGTCGGTCGATACGCGTCACACCACTTGCCCCCCGCGGGTGACACCAGGACATCCGGGTCCGTCCCGTGGACGCCCTGACCATAAGCCCCCGGTCCCGGCTACCCTGGCGGCGAGCGCCCTCCACGGGAAGCTCCATGACCGATCCCCCGGGACGGTCCGGGAGTCACCGGAGGGCGCCGTGAAGCCGACAGCCGTCGCACCCGAGGGAGCCCTTTCATGGCCTCTGTGCCGCCGACCCCTTCCGCCGACAGCCGGACCCGTGTGTCCGAGCTTCGTGAGGCCCTCGCCACCCGAGTGGTGGTGGCCGACGGAGCAATGGGCACGATGCTCCAGGCCCAGGACCCCACGCTCGAGGACTTCCAGCAGCTCGAAGGCTGCAACGAGATCCTCAACGTCACCAGGCCCGACATCGTGCGCTCGGTGCACGAGGAGTACTTCGCCGCCGGTGTGGACTGCGTAGAGACGAACACCTTCGGCGCGAACTTCGCCGCCATGGCCGAGTACGACATCCCCGAGCGGGTCCACGAACTGTCCGAGGCGGGCGCCCGCATCGCCCGCGAGACGGCGGACTCCTTCGCGGCACGCGACGGCCGCACCCGCTGGGTGCTCGGCTCGATCGGCCCCGGCACCAAGCTGCCCACCCTCGGACACGTCGCGTACACCACCTTGCGTGACGCCTACCAGGAGAACGCCGAGGGCCTCATCGCCGGCGGCGCCGACGCGCTGATCGTCGAGACCACCCAGGACCTCCTGCAGACCAAGGCCGCCGTGCTCGGCGCCCAGCGCGCCCGCCGCAACGCCGGCCTCGACGTGCCGCTGATCGTCTCCGTGACCGTCGAGACCACCGGCACCATGCTGCTCGGCTCCGAGATCGGCGCCGCCCTGACGGCCCTGGAGCCGCTCGGCATCGACATGATCGGCATGAACTGCGCCACCGGCCCCGCCGAGATGAGCGAGCACCTGCGCTACCTGGCCCGCAATTCCCGCATCCCGCTGGCCTGCATGCCGAACGCGGGCCTGCCGGTCCTCGGCAAGGACGGCGCCAGCTACCCGCTGACGGCCCCCGAGCTGGCGGACGCCCAGGAGAACTTCGTCCGCGACTACGGCCTGTCCCTGATCGGCGGCTGCTGCGGCACCACCCCCGAGCACCTGCGCCAGGTCGTCGAGCGCGTCCGAGGCCTCGCCCCCGCCGCGCGTGACCCGCGCCCCGAGGCGGGCGCCGCCTCGCTCTACCAGAACGTGCCGTTCCGCCAGGACACCGCGTACATGGCGATCGGCGAGCGCACCAACGCCAACGGCTCGAAGAAGTTCCGCGAGGCCATGCTCCAGGCCCGCTGGGACGACTGCGTGGAGATCGCCCGCGAGCAGATCCGCGAAGGCGCCCACATGCTCGACCTGTGCGTCGACTACGTCGGCCGCGACGGCGTCGCCGACATGGAGGAGCTCGCCGGCCGCTTCGCCACCGCCTCCACCCTGCCCATCGTCCTGGACTCCACCGAGGTCGACGTCCTGCGGGCCGGCCTGGAGAAGCTCGGCGGGCGCGCGGTCATCAACTCCGTCAACTACGAGGACGGCGACGGCCCCGAGTCCCGCTTCGCCAAGGTCACCCGGCTGGCCCAGGAGCACGGCGCCGCACTCATCGCCCTGACCATCGACGAGGAGGGCCAGGCCCGTACCCCGGAGCACAAGGTCGCGATCGCCGAGCGGCTGATCACCGACCTCACCGGCAACTGGGGCATCCACGAGTCGGACATCCTCATCGACACCCTGACCTTCACCATCTGTACCGGCCAGGAGGAGTCCCGCAAGGACGGCATCGCCACCATCGAGGCGATCCGCGAGCTGAAGCGGCGCCACCCGGACGTCCAGACCACACTGGGCCTGTCGAACATCTCCTTCGGTCTCAACCCGGCCGCCCGCGTCCTGCTCAACTCCGTCTTCCTCGACGAATGCGTCAAGGCGGGCCTGGACTCCGCGATCGTGCACGCGTCGAAGATCCTGCCGATCGCCCGCTTCACCGAGGAAGAGGTCGGCACGGCCCTCGACCTCATCTACGACCGCCGCAGCGAGGGCTACGACCCCCTCCAGAAGCTCATGGCCCTGTTCGAGGGCGCCACCACCAAGTCCCTCAAGGCCGGCCGCGCCGAGGAACTGGCCGCCCTGCCCCTGGACGAGCGCCTCAAGCGCCGCATCATCGACGGCGAGAAGAACGGCCTGGAGGCCGACCTCGACGCGGCGCTCCAGATCCGCACCGCCCTGGAGATCGTCAACGAGACCCTCCTGGACGGCATGAAGGTGGTCGGCGAGCTGTTCGGCTCCGGCCAGATGCAGCTGCCGTTCGTCCTGCAGTCCGCCGAGGTCATGAAGACCGCCGTCGCCTACCTCGAACCCCACATGGAGAAGGTCGAGGGCGAGGAGGGCAAGGGCACCATCGTGCTGGCCACCGTCCGCGGCGACGTCCACGACATCGGCAAGAACCTCGTCGACATCATCCTCACCAACAACGGCTACAACGTCGTCAACCTCGGCATCAAGCAGCCGGTCTCCGCGATCCTCGAGGCCGCCGAGGAGCACCGCGCCGACGTCATCGGCATGTCCGGTCTCCTCGTCAAGTCCACGGTGATCATGAAGGAGAACCTCCAGGAGCTGAACCAGCGCGGCCTGGCGGCCGACTACCCGGTCATCCTCGGCGGCGCCGCCCTGACCCGCGCCTACGTCGAACAGGACCTGCACGAGGTCTACGAGGGAGAGGTCCGCTACGCCCGCGACGCCTTCGAGGGACTGCGCCTGATGGACGCCCTCATCGGCGTCAAGCGGGGCGTGCCCGGCGCGGCGCTGCCCGAACTGAAGCAGCGCCGGGTCCGCGCGAGCGCCGGCGCCGTCGAGGTCGAGGAACACCCGGAGGAGGGCCACGTCCGCTCCGACGTCGCCACCGACAACCCCGTCCCCGAGCCGCCGTTCTGGGAGACCCGCGTCATCAAGGGCATCCAGCTCAAGGAGTACGCCTCCTGGCTGGACGAGGGCGCCCTCTTCAAGGGCCAGTGGGGCCTCAAGCAGGCCCGCACCGGCGACGGCCCGACGTACGAGGAGCTCGTCGAGACGGAGGGCCGGCCGCGGCTGCGCGGGCTGCTGGACAAGCTCCAGACCGACAACCTGCTGGAAGCCGCCGTCGTCTACGGCTACTTCCCCTGCGTGTCCAAGGACGACGACCTGATCATCCTCGACGAGCAGGGCAACGAGCGGACCCGCTTCACCTTCCCCCGCCAGCGCCGCGGACGCCGCCTGTGCCTGGCCGACTTCTTCCGCCCGGAGGAGTCGGGGGAGACCGACGTGGTCGGCCTCCAGGTCGTCACCGTCGGTTCCCGCATCGGCGAGGAGACCGCCAAGCTCTTCGAGGCCAACGCCTACCGCGACTACCTCGAACTGCACGGGCTGTCGGTCCAGCTGGCGGAGGCCCTCGCCGAGTACTGGCACGGCCGGGTGCGCTCGGAGCTGGGATACGCCGGCGAGGACCCCGCCGACATCGAGGAGATGTTCGCCCTGAAGTACCGCGGCGCCCGCTTCTCCCTCGGCTACGGCGCCTGCCCCAACCTGGAGGACCGCGCCAAGATCGCCGAGCTGCTGCGGCCCGAGCGGATCGGCGTGCACCTCTCCGAGGAGTTCCAGCTGCACCCCGAGCAGTCCACGGACGCCATCGTGATCCACCACCCGGAGGCGAAGTACTTCAACGCACGGTGAGCCGTCCCACGCGCCCCGCCGCGACACGTTCGGCACACTGATCGGATAAGTCGTACACTGGTCGGTCCACTGAAGGCCGGTTCCCTCTCGGGAACCGGCCTGCTCGTCCCTCAAGGAGGTACGTGGATGACCAGCACGGTCCCCGCACTAGGAACCCGGACGGCCGAAGGCTCCGCCTTGCAGGCAGTGCTCCTGGACATGGACGGCACCCTGGTGGACACCGAGGGCTTCTGGTGGGACGTCGAGGCCGAGGTCTTCGCCCGGCTCGGCCACACCCTCGACGACTCCTGGCGCCATGTCGTGGTCGGCGGCCCGATGAGCCGCAGCGCCGGGTTCCTGATCGAGGCGACCGGCGCCGACATCACCCTCGCCGAACTCAGCGTCCTGCTCAACCAGGGCTTCGAGGAGCGCATCGGACACGGCCTGCCGCTGATGCCGGGAGCCGCCCGGCTGCTGGCCGAGCTGTCGGCGCACGGGATCCCGACGGCCCTCGTCTCCGCCTCGCACCGCCGCATCATCGACCGCGTCCTCACCTCGCTGGGCCCCCGGCACTTCGCGCTGACGGTGGCAGGCGACGAGGTGTCGCGCACCAAGCCGCACCCCGACCCCTATCTGTTCGCCGCCGCCGGCCTGGGTGTGGATCCGGCCAGATGCGCCGTTGTCGAGGACACCGCGACCGGGGTCGCCTCGGCCGAGGCGGCGGGCTGCCAGGTCGTCGCCGTGCCCTCCGTCGCGCCCATCGCCCCGGCGCCCCGGCGGACCGTCGTTCCCTCCCTGGAGCAGGTCGACCTGACATTCCTGCGTGCCCTGATGCCGCTCGGATGATCGGCGCGGAGATCAAGCGTGATCTCCGCGATCCGCGCTCCTCGTGATCTCGATCATCTCCGGGATCTTCCGATGACAGAAATGCCGGAGCCGTTCACCCAGCGTGCACCGCCGATAGCGAGGGAATTCGGCGCGTGCCCGCGCGGTGAATTCAGGCCGACGCAGACGGCCGAATTCCGCTCCGCGCGCACCCAGGCGCATGTGTGAACTTCGCCACGCCGAACGGTCTCGACACGGGCGCCCGGATGTGCAGTTCACCCCCGTTCGGGGGGTGCGGGCGTGCCCTTGTGTCCCGATTCATGGAACCGTGCACGAATCATTCCACTGTCGGGTTTTCGGTGTGTCCACACCCGGTTTCGCTGCGTGATGGCCTTTCAACTCCGGTGGCTGCGAACCCTGGTGCAGGTGCGGACTAATCTCGTCGCGAGAACATCGCCCTTACCCCCGTGATCGGCCGCGACACCCCTGCATGCCGGGTACACGGACCTGACAGCTCTGGAGAAACTCGAGCATGAACCGCAAGACTTTGGTGCTGCCGGCCGTGGCAGGTCTGCTCGCGCCCGTGCTCGCCGCCTGTGGCGGGTCCGACAGCGGCAGCGGCAGCGGCGACGCCATCGTCGTGGGCACCACCGACCGGTTCACCGCCACCAAGGACGCCCCGGCGCCCTTCGATCCGGCCTACGCCTACGACGTCGGCAGTTGGAACGTCCTGCGCCAGACCGTGCAGACCCTGATGATCCAGCCCAAGGGGGAGGGCGACCCCGTCCCCGAGGCGGCCGAGAGCTGCGGCTTCACCGACACGGGCAACGAGCGCTTCGCCTGCAAGCTCCGCAAGGACCTGAAGTTCGCCAACGGCGACGCCGTCACCGCCGAGGACGTCAAGTTCTCCATCGACCGGGCCCTCGCCCTCAAGGCCGACTCCGGCGTGTTCGCCCTCCTCTCCACGGTCGACACCGTCGAGACCAAGGGTGACAACGAAGTCATCTTCCATCTCAACACCGCCGACGCCACCTTCCCGTTCAAGCTGTCGACCCCGGTCGCCGGCATCGTCAACCCCGACGACTACGAGAAGGGCAAGCTGCGCGACGGCTTCTCCGTCGACGGCTCCGGCCCCTACACCCTCGAGGCCAAGACCGACGGCGACGAGATGACCAGGGCCGTCTTCACCAAGAACCCCAACTACCAGGGTGCTCTCGATGTGAAGAACGACAAGGTCGAGATGGTCTCGTACGCGGACGCCGACGAGATGGGCACCGCCATCGACAAGGGCGACATCGACGTGATGACCCGCACCATGTCGCCCGAGCAGATCGAGAAGCTCTCCGACTCCTCCGCCGACGACAGCGTCGACATCGTCGAGCTGGCCGGCCTGGAGATCCGCTACCTCGCCTTCAACACCACGGCCCCGTCCGTCAAGGACAAGGCGGTCCGCCAGGCCATGGCGCAGGTCGTCAACCGCGGCGAACTGGTCAACAACGTCTACGGCTCGCAGGCCGAGCCGCTCTTCTCGCTCGTCCCGGCCTCGGTCACCGGCCACTCCAACTCCTTCTTCAACAAGTACGGCGAAGCCAACGTCAGCAAGGCCAAGACCCTGCTGACCAAGGCCGACATCACCACCCCGGTGAAGGTGACGCTGCACTACACGACCGACCACTACGGTCCGGCCACGAAGAAGGAGTTCGAGCTCCTCCAGAAGCAGCTCAACGCCAGCGGCCTCTTCGACGTCTCCATCGAGGGCACCCCCTGGGACGCCTTCGTCCCCGCCGAGCGCAAGGGCGAGTACGACGTCTGGGGCATGGGCTGGTTCCCCGACTTCGCCGACGGCGACAGCTACATCGCGCCGTTCCTCGACAAGGACAACTTCCTCAAGTCGCCGTACCAGAACAGCGAGATCATCAACAAGCTCATCCCGGAGTCCCGCCGCGAGGCCGACCGCCTGGCCGCAGGCAAGACGCTGACGGAGATTCAGGACATCGTCGCCGAGGACGTCCCCGTCCTGCCCCTGTGGCAGGGCAAGCAGTACGTCGCCTCCCGCGACGACGTCACGGGCACCGCCTACGTGCTGAACTCCTCCGCCACCCTCCAGCTCTGGGAGCTGTCCCGCGGCACCAGCGGCTGACGGACCGTCCGGCCCGGGGCCGTGCACCACGGCCCCGGAAAGCACGAGAACGACGACAAGGCACACGCACGTGAACATGCGCAACCAGTGGCCGGTCCTGCCCATCGTGGCGGGGCTGGCCTCCGGCCTGTTGGCCGGCTGCGGCTCACAGGTGACCGGCTCCGGCGGCGACGGCTCCGCCGTGGTCATCGGAATGTCCGACGACGTCCTGGCCACCGACCCGGCCTCCGGCTACGACCCCGGCTCCTGGCTGTTGTTCAACAACGTCTTCCAGTCGCTGCTGAGCTTCCCCAAGGGCGGCACCGAACCCGAGCCGGACGCCGCCGAGGACTGCGGCTTCAGCGACACACGGACCAAGGTCTACGAGTGCACGCTCAAGGACGGCCTGAAATTCAGCAACGGTGACGCCCTCACCTCCGAGGACGTCAAGTTCTCCTTCGACCGCATGCTGGACATCGACGACGCCGCCGGCCCCGCGATCATGTTCCCCATGCTCGACAAGGTCGAGACACCGGACGAGAAGACCGTCGTCTTCAAGCTGAAGGTCCCCGACGCCACCTTCCCCAGCAAGATCGCCTCGGGCGCGGGCTCCATCGTCGACCACCGCCAGTACGACGCCGACGGCCTGCGCGAGGACGGCGAAGCCGTCGGCTCCGGCCCCTACCGACTGGACTCCTTCGGCGAGGACGAGGCCACCTTCTCCACCAACGAGCACTACAAGGGCACCGCCGAGGTCAAGAACACCGGCGTCACCCTGAAGTTCTTCCACGGCGACCAGAGCGGCCTCAAGACGGCCCTCCTCGACGACCGCGTCGACATCGCCTACCGGGGCCTCACCGCCGCCGACATCGCCGACACCGACACCAACGACGACAGTTCGGGCGTCGAGGTCGTCGAGGGCAGCAGTGCCGAAGTCCAGCACCTCGTCTTCAACATGGACGACCCCGTCGCCGGCAAGCTCGGCGTCCGCCGCGCCATCGCCCACCTGATCGACCGCGAAGCCCTCATCACGGACGTCTACCAGGGCACAGCCGACCCGCTGTACTCGATCATCCCGGCCGGAATCGCCGGCCACAACACCGCCTTCTTCGACCGCTACGGCGCCAGCCCCTCCCGCACCGCGGCCGCCGCCGCCCTCGAGGACGAAGGCATCACCGACAAGGTCGACCTCACCCTCTGGTCCACCCCCTCGCGCTACGGCCCCGCCACCGACCAGGAACTGAAGGCCATAGCCGCCCAGCTCAACGCCAGCGGCCTCTTCGAAGCCGACGTCAGATCGGTGGCCTACCAGCAGTACGAGAAGGACATCGCCGCCGGCAAGTACGGCGTCTACGTCAAGGGCTGGGTGCCCGACTACCCCGACCCCGACAACTTCACCGCGCCCTTCTTCGGCGAGGGCAACGTCCTGGGCAACAACTACACCGACACCGCCATCACCGGCACGCTCATCCCGCGCACCGCCGCCCAGAGCGACCGCGGCGCCACCGCCGACGACTACGGCCGGCTCCAGGACATCGTGGCCGAGCAGGTCCCCGTCCTCCCGATCTGGCAGGCCAAGCAGTACGCCGTCGTCCAGGAGAACGTCTACGGCCTGGAGAACTGCCTCGACGCCTCCACCGTCTTCCGCTTCTGGGAGCTGGAGAAGGGCTGAGAAGCCCCAAAAGACGCGGAGGGCGCCCCCTGTCAGGAAGGGGCGCCCTCCGTGCCGTCGTACCGTGGACCCCGCCGCTACTGCGCCCCCGGACGCACCAGCCCGCTCTCATAGGCGTACACCGCCGCCTGCACCCGGTCCCGCAGGCTCAGCTTGGTCAGCACATGCCCGACATGCGTCTTCACCGTCGTCTCACTGACGAACAGGTCGGCGGCGATCTCCGCGTTCGACAGACCCCGCGCCACCAGCTTCAGCACCTCGACCTCACGGTCAGTGAGCGTGTGCAGCGTGTCCGGCAGAGGCTCGTCACCCGACGGCAGATGCGTGGCGTACTTGTCGAGCAGCCGCCGCGTGATGCTCGGCGCGAGCATCGCCTCACCGGCGGCCACCACCCGGATCGCCTGCACCAGCTCGTTCGCCGGCGCGTCCTTGAGCAGGAACCCGCTCGCCCCGGCACGCAACGCCTCCACCACGTACTCGTCGAGGTCGAAGGTCGTCAGCACCAGCACCTTCGCCGGACCGTCCCGACCCGGCCCGGTGATCTGCCGCGTCGCCTCCACCCCGTCCATACGAGGCATACGAATGTCCATCAGAACAACATCGGGCTGCAAGGCCCGCACCTGGTCGAGGGCCTGGAGGCCGTCGCCGGCCTCACCGACCACCGCGAGGTCCTGCTCCGCCTCCAGAATCATCCGGAAGCCGGTACGCAGCAGCGGCTGATCATCGACCAGTAGGACGCGGATGGCCACGTAAGTCTCCTTCGGTAGTCCGGCCCCATTCTGCCCTGCGCGACCGCGCCGGACTCGGCCGCCCTCACCGACGCCCTACCCCGGGACCGTCCCCCCGACCGGCCGCACCGGCAACGGATACGGCGGGGGAGTACCACCGAACTCCGGACAGTGCGCCTGGTGATCGCACCAACCGCACAGCTTCGTCGGACGGGGCCGCCACTCACCCGTCTCCGTCGCCAGCCGGATCGCCTCCCACAACGCCAGCAGCTTGCGCTCCACCCGCTCCAGATCGGCGAGCACCGGGTCGTACGTCAACACGTCACCGCTGCCCAGATAGACCAGCTGGAGCCGCCGGGGAATCACGTTCTTCAACCGCCACACGACCAGCGCGTAGAACTTCATCTGGAACAGCGCGCTCTCCGCGTACTCCGGCCGGGGCGCCTTGCCCGTCTTGTAGTCCACGATCCGCACCTCACCGGTGGGGGCCACGTCGACGCGGTCGATGATCCCGCGCAGCCTCAGCCCCGACTCCAGCTCGGTCTCCACGAACAGCTCCCGCTCGGCGGGCTCCAGCCGCGTCGGATCCTCCAGCGTGAACCACCGCTCGACCAGCTGCTCCGCCTCGGCCAGCCAGCCGGACAGCCGCTCACCGTCGGGATCGTCGGCGAACAGCTCCACGACCTCCGGCCGCGACTCCCGCAGCCGGTCCCACTGACCCGGCACCAGCGACCTGGCCCGCGGCGCGGTCCGCTCGGCGGCAGGCGCGTCGAAAAGACGCTCCAGCACCGCGTGCACCAACGTGCCCCGAGTGGCCGCCGCGCTCGGCTTCTCCGGCAACCGGTCGATCACCCGGAACCGGTACAGCAACGGGCACTGCATGAAGTCACCCGCCCGCGAGGGCGAGAGCGAAGCGGGCGCTATCGCGGTGACAGCCTTCTCCCCGGCGGCCTCCACCGCCACCACGACCGTCTCCCCGACCCCCGCCTGCGGCAGGCTCCCCACACCGTCCTCGTCGCCGGACCGGGCGACACCCTCGCTGCTGCTCTCCATGCCCAAGACCTTACGACCCGCCACCGACAGCGAACCCACTCCGCCCACGGCACGGGCGGGAGCCGTGAAAACCCAGGGGGTGCCGGGGCGGAACGCGTCCCGGCGGACGCATACCATCGGTCCCAGACCCTTCCGCCCGGCAGGAGCGGGAGTCGCGACCAACGAGGGGACACCGTGGTGGAAAGCGGCGGGAGCGGGCAGCCGCGGCCCGACAGCGAAGAGCCGGCCGAGCGCCACGCGACACCCGCGCCCCCGCCGGCCGCACACCAGGAGACCCCGGCCGAGGTCCCCGATCCCTCCACGGACCAACGGCACGGCACCCCGGAAGAGACCACCGACGAGCCCAAGCCGGCACAAGCGGGAACGGCCGACGAACCGAAGCCGCAGGACACCCGGCCGGCCGGGTGT
>NZ_MUBA01000208.1 GCF_002154575.1 Streptomyces bobili | reverse complement strand
TCTCCCTCCCCACCGACACCGACACCACCGTTCACATCGACGTCGGACAACACCTCGACGTCGACACCAAGCACCCCCTCAGCCACACCGGCACGCCCCGAGCCTCCGGCACTTCCTGAGCGCGTTCACCCCACCCCGGCAAGGAGGGGCATGTCCAGCACGCCTGAGAACCGTCCCCGCACCACCTCCCCCACCCCCCGAGTCGTCGTCATCGGCGCCGGCATCGTCGGCTGTTCCCTCGCCGACGAACTGACCGCCCGCGGCTGGACCGACGTCACCGTCCTCGAACAGGGCCCTCTGCCCGCCCCAGGTGGCTCCACCTCGCACGCGCCCGGACTCGTCTTCCAGACCAGCCCTTCCAGGACGCTCTCGGAGTTCGCCAAGTACACGGTCCAGAAGTTCGGTTCGCTGCGCATCGACGGCGTACCGTGCTTCAACCAGGTGGGCGGTCTGGAGCTCGCCACCACGCCCGAGCGCCTCGCCGACCTGCACCGCCGAGCCGGTTACGCCGCCGCCTGGGGCATCCGCGGCAAGATCGTCGGCACGGTCCGCTGCAAGGAACTCTGGCCCCTGCTCGACGAGTCGATCGTGCTCGGCGGCTTCCACACCCCGGACGACGGCCTGGCCCGCGCCCTCCTCGCGGCCCGCGCCCAGATGGAGCGGGCCGCGCGGCGAGGCGCCCGGTTCCTGGACCGCCACACGGTCACCGGAATCGAACGGGAGGACGGACATGTCACGGCCGTGGTCACCGACCGGGGCACCTTCCCCGCCGACCACGTCGTCTCCGCGGCAGGCTTCTGGGGCCCGGTGATCGGACGCATGGCCGGCATCGACGTCCCCCTGCAACCTCTCGCACACCAGTACGTAAAGACGAAGGCGCTACGGGAACTCGGTGACCACGCCGAGGAGGCCTCGCGGCCCATCCTGCGTTTCCAGGACCGCGACCTGTACTTCCGGGAGCACACCGACCGCATCGGTATCGGCTCCTACGCCCACCGGCCGCTGCCCGTCGACCCGTTCGCGGTGCCGCCGTACGACGAGGCGCGTGCCCAGGACATGGACATGCCGTCGTCGTACCCCCTGACGGAGGAGGACTGGGCACCCAGCTGGGAGGACTGCCGCCGGTTGCTCCCCGCCCTGCGCGACGCGGACATCGAGGAGGGCTTCAACGGGGTCTTTTCCTTCACACCGGACGGCATGCCCGTCCTGGGTGAGTCGCGGCAGCTCAGGGGTTTCTGGCTGGCCGAGGCCGTCTGGGTGACGCACTCCGCCGGCGTCGCCAAGGCGGTCGCCGAGTGGATGGTCGACGGACGACCCTCGCTCGACGTGCACGAATGCGACCTCACCCGCTTCGAGGAGGCGCAGCGCTCGCCGGCGTACGTCCGCGCGCGCGGATCGCAGCAGTTCGCCGAGGTGTACGACGTACTGCACCCGCTGCAGCCGATGGAGCAGCCGCGTCCCCTGCGCGTCAGCCCCTTCCACGCCCGCCAGGAGCAGCTCGGCGCGTTCTTCCTGGAGGGCGGTGGCTGGGAGCGCCCGCACTGGTACGAGGCGAACGCGCCCCTCGTCGACGGGCTCGGTCCCGGCGAGCCGCCCGTGCGCGACGCATGGTCGGCCCGCTACTGGTCGCCCGTGGCAGCCGCGGAGGCGAAGGCGACCCGCGAGAAGGTCGCCCTCTACGACATGACGCCCCTGCGCCGACTGGAGGTCACCGGCCCCGGCGCGCTCGCCTTCCTCGACCGTATGACCAGCAACAACCTCCGCAAGAAGCCCGGTGCGGTGACCTACACGCTCCTCCTGGACGAGACCGGAGGCATTCGCTCCGACCTCACCGTGGCCCGCCTGGCCGCCGACCGCTTCCAGATCGGGGCCAACTCCCCCGCCGACCTCGACCGGCTGGTCCGGCACGCCCCGGACGACGTACAGATCAGGGACATCACCTCCGGCACCTGCTGCGTCGGCGTCTGGGGCCCGTTGGCCCGCGACCTCGTCCAGCCGCTGACGCGCGACGACTTCTCCCACGAGGGGTTCGGGTACTTCCGCGCGAAGGAGACCTACATCGGCCACGTGCCGGTGACGGCGATGCGCCTGTCCTACGTGGGCGAACTCGGCTGGGAGCTGTACACGACCGACGACCTGGGGCTTCGCCTGTGGGACACGCTCTGGGAGGCCGGCCGGGACCTCGGGGTGATCGCGGCCGGGCGCTCGGCCTTCAACTCCCTGCGGCTGGAGAAGGGGTACCGGGCCTGGGGCACCGACATGACCGACGAGCACGACCCCTACGAGGCGGGCGTCGGCTTCGCGGTCCGGATGGACAAGGCCGGCTTCGTCGGCCGGGAGGCGCTGGAGAACCGCCCCGAGTCGAACCGCCGCCTCACGCCCCTCCTCCTCGACGACCCGGCCCACGTGGTCCTCGGCAAGGAACCCGTGCACGTCGACGGCGCCCCCGCCGGTTACGTGACGAGCGCGTCGTACGGCTACACGCTGGGCCGCTGCATCGCGTACGCCTGGCTGCCGGTGCTCCCGGCCGGGACGGGCGTGCACATCGAGTACTTCGGCGAGAAGGTTCCCGCGACCGTCGCCGAGGAGCCGCTGTTCGACCCGAAGATGACCCGTATCCGCCGCTGAGAGGCCGTCAGGTCCCGGCCCGCACCCCGACCCCGTATCCCGACCCCGGATGTCGCCCTCAGAAGCCTAGGAGGCACGCAGTGTCCCCCACCTACGATGTCGTCGTCATCGGTCTCGGCGGCATGGGCAGCGCCGCCGCCCACCATCTGTCCGCCCGCGGCGCCCGCGTCCTCGGCCTGGAGAAGTTCGGCCCGGTCCACAACCGGGGCTCCAGCCACGGCGGTTCACGGATCACCCGGCAGTCGTACTTCGAGGACCCGGCGTACGTGCCGCTGCTGCTGCGCGCCTACGAGCTGTACGCGGATCTGGAGCTGGCCACCGGCCGGGAGATCGCGATCCTCGGCGGAGGGGTGATGGTCGGCCGCCCCGACTCCCTGACCGTCTCGGGTTCGCTGCGCTCGGCGCGGCAGTGGGACCTTCCACACGAGATGCTGGACGCGAAGGAGATCCGGCGCCGCTTCCCCACCCTCGCGCCGCAGGACGACGAAGTGGCGCTCTACGAGGCGAAGGCGGGGCTGCTCCGCCCGGAGAACACCGTCGCCGCGCACCTGCAGCTCGCCACCCGGCAGGGCGCCGACCTGCATTTCGACGAGCCGATGACGCGCTGGGAGCCCTACCGCGACGGCGTTCGGGTGCACACGGCCGAGGACACCTACACGGCCGCCCACCTGGTGATCTGCCCAGGAGCCTGGGCGCCGCAGCTCCTCACCGACCTCGGCATCGCGTTCACCGTCGAACGGCAGGTCATGTACTGGTTCCAGCCGAAGGGCGGCGCCCGGCCCTTCCTGCCGGAGAACCATCCCATCTACATCTGGGAGGACGCGGCCGGCGTCCAGGTGTACGGCTTCCCCGCCATCGACGGCCCCGAACTCGGCGCCAAGGTCGCCTTCTTCCGGAAGGGGCAGGTCACCACCCCGGAGACGATCGACCGGACCGTGCACGAGGAGGAGATCGGGGCCATGGCCGACCACATGGCCGGCTGCATCCCCGATCTCCCCGGAACCTTCCTCAAGGCGGCGACCTGCATGTACTCCAACACCGCGGACGAACACTTCGTCATCGCCCGCCATCCCGGGCACCCCGACGCCGTGACCGTGGCCTGCGGCTTCTCGGGGCACGGCTTCAAGTTCGTGCCCGTCGTCGGGGAGATCCTCGCCGACCTGGCGCTGACCGGCTCCACCGCGCACCCCATCGGCCTTTTCGACCCCGCCCGCCTCACCGCCGCGCCCGCCTGAGCGGCACGCTCGCCCGGCCGGGCAGCACGCCGTCCCCCTGACCGGCACAGTCCCGCCGACCCGAGCAGCACGCCGTCCCTCCTGAGCAGCACGCTCGTCCCCCTGAGGAGCACGCACGTGACGACGACCCCTCTGTCCCCCAGCCTGATCGCGACGCTGCCCGGCCGGTACTACACGGACCCGGAGATCTTCCGCCAGGAGCAGGAGCACCTCTTCGAGTCGATGTGGTTCTGCGCGGTCCGCAGCGCCGACCTCGCCGGACCCGGCGCCTTCCGTACCGTCCAGGTCGGCCGGGAGAGCGTACTGGTCACCCGTTCACGCACCGGTGAACTGCGCGCCTTCCTCAATGTGTGCCGGCACCGCGGGGCCCGCCTGTGCACGGAGGATTCGGGCCAGGTCCGCCGCAATCTGCAGTGTCCGTACCACGCATGGACGTACGACCTTGACGGTACGTTGATCGCCGCACCCAACTTGATCAAGATGCCGGACGTCGACCGGGTCGCGTACGGGTTGATCAAGGTGGCCCTGCGCGAATGGCTCGGCTACGCCTGGGTGTGCCTCGCCGACGAGCCGCCCTCCTTCGAGGACACGGTGATGCACGCGGCCGTCGAGCGGCTCGGTGACGCGGCCGCCATCGAGCACTACGGCACTGAGCACCTGGCCCTGGGCAAACGCGTCACCTATGACGTCAAGGCCAACTGGAAGCTGATCGTCGAGAACTTCATGGAGTGCTACCACTGCGCCACGATCCATCCGGAACTCACGGAAGTACTGCCGGAGTTCGCCGACGGATACGCCGCCCAGTACTACGTGGGCCACGGCGCCGAGTTCGGTGAGGACGTCCGGGGCTTCACGGTCGACGGCAGCGAGGGGTTCGCGAAACTGCCGGCCGTCGCCGAGGACCAGGACCGGCGCTACTACGCGATCACCGTCAAGCCGACGGTGTTCATCAACCTCGTACCGGACCACGTCATCGTGCACCGCATGTTCCCGCTCGCCGAGGACCGCACGGTCGTCGAGTGCGACTGGCTGTACGCGCCGGAGGTGGTGGACTCCGGGGCCGACGTGTCGAAGTCGGTGGAACTGTTCCACCGGGTGAACGTCCAGGACTTCGAGGCGTGTGAACGTACGCAGCCGGCAATGTCCTCGCGGGCCTACCGCGGGGGTGGTGTGCTGGTCCCCAACGAGCACCACATCGGGATCTTCCACGAGTGGCTCGTCGAGAAGCTCGGAGGCGGCGATGTCCGACCTGTTCATTGACGGCGCGTGGCGGGCGGCTCTGGACGAGCGCACCCGTGAGATCCGGTGCCCCGCGGACGGCTCCCTGGTGGGGGTCGTGGACGAGGCGGGCGGCAAGGACACGGCCGAGGCCATCGTCGCGGCCCGTCGCGCCTTCGACACCGGCCCCTGGCCGCGCACGGCGCCGGCCGAGCGCGGGGACCTTCTCCTGCGGGTCGCCGCCCTCCTGGTCCGCGACAAGGAGGCGCTGGCCCGCGCCGAGTCGCTGGACACGGGGAAACGGCTGGTGGAGAGCGCGTACGACATCGACGACATCGTGAACTGCTTCCGCTACTTCGGACGGCTGGTGACGGAGGAGACCGACCGGGTCGTGGACACGGGCCGGGAGGACGTCGACAGCCGCGTCGTCAATGAGCCCGTCGGTGTGTGTGCCCTCATCACGCCCTGGAACTACCCGCTGCTCCAGACCGCCTGGAAGGTGGCGCCGGCGCTCGCCGCCGGCAACACCTTCGTCCTCAAGCCGAGCGAGCTGACACCGCACACCGCGATCCACCTCCTGCGGCTGCTGGACGAGGCCGGACTGCCGCCGGGCGTGGGCAATCTGGTCCTCGGCGCGGGGCCGGAGGCGGGTGCCCCGCTGGGCGACCACCCGGACGTCGACCTGATCTCGTTCACGGGCGGCCTCCAGACCGGGCGCCGGCTCATGGCGGCGGCGGCCGGGACGGTGAAGAAGATCGCCCTCGAACTCGGCGGCAAGAACCCCAACATCGTCTTCGCGGACGCGGACTTCGACACCGCCGTCGACATGGCGCTGACCGCCGTCTTCCTGCACTCCGGGCAGGTCTGCTCGGCCGGGGCGCGGCTGCTGGTCGAGGACTCGCTGCACGACCGGTTCGTCGACGAGGTCGTCCGGCGGGCGTCGCTGATCCGGCTCGGCGGACCGTTCGACGAGCGGGCGCAGACCGGGCCGCTGATCTCCGCGGCACACCGGGCGAAGGTCGAGGCCTACGTCGCCCAGGGCCTCGCCGAAGGAGCCGTCCTGCGGTGCGGCGGCGAACGGCCGTCCGGACCGGGCCTGGACGAGGGTTTCTACTACTCGCCGACCGTTCTGGACGGCTGCACGGCCGACATGAGCGTGGTACGGGAGGAGTCCTTCGGTCCGGTACTGACCGTCGAGCGCTTCACCGGCGAGGACGAGGCGGTGCGGCTCGCCAACGACACGATCTACGGTCTGGCCGGCGCCGTATGGACGACCGACGAGGCGAAGGCGGCGCGCACGGCGGCCCGGCTGCGCCTGGGCACCGTCTGGATCAACGACTACCACCCCTATGTCCCGCAAGCCGAGTGGGGTGGCTTCAAGCAGTCCGGCTTCGGCCGCGAACTCGGGCCCTCGGGGCTCGCCGAGTACCGCGAGACGAAGCATGTCTGGCGCAACACCGCCCCCGCACCGCAGGGCTGGTTCGCGTGAGCAGCACCCGCAGGCGACCCACCGGTCCCGGCACCCGCACAAGCACCCGCAGAGGCACCTACAGAGGCACCCGCAGAGCCGCTCCCATCCCTCCCCCAGGCCCACGAGGAGTCCGCTCATGACGACGACAGCGCAACCACCGTCCGACAAGCAAGGCCAGGACGACGCCGAACTCGCCGAGTTCGGCTACAAACCGGAACTCCGGCGCACCCTGGGCAACTTCCACACCTTCGCCGCCGGCATCAGCTACATCTCCATCCTGACCGGCACCTTCCAGCTGTTCTACTTCGGCTACGGCAGCGGCGGCCCCGCCTACTGGTGGTCGTGGCCGATGGTCTTCGTCGGCCAGTTCACGGTCGCCCTGTGCTTCGCGGAACTGGCGGCCCGTTATCCGGTGGCGGGCTCCGTCTACAACTGGTCGAAGAAGATAGGCAATCCGCATCTTGGCTGGCTGGCCGGCTGGATGATGCTGATCGCCTCGATCGTGTCGATCGCGGCCGTGGCCCTCGCCTATCAGCTGACCCTGCCGCAGATCTCGTCGTTCTTCCAGTTCGTGGGGGACGGCACCGGCACGTACGACGTGGCGACCAACGCGGTGATCCTGGCCGCGGTGTTGATCCTGTTCACGACCCTGGTCAATGCCTTCGGCGTCAAGTTGATGGCCACGATCAACACCGCGGGCGTGTTCATCGAGTTGATCGCCACAGTCGTGTTGATCGTCCTGTTCGCCGCCCACATCACGCGCGGCCCGCAGGTCGTCATGGACACCCAGAGCACGGGTACGGGTTACGGAGCCGGGTACCTCGGCGCGTTCCTGGTGGCCTCGCTGGCATCGGCGTACGTCATGTACGGCTTCGACACGGCCGCCTCGCTCGGCGAGGAGTCGCTGGACCCCTCGCGCAACGCCCCCCGCGCGATCATCCGGGCGATCGTCGCCTCCTTCGTCCTGGGCGGACTGATCCTGCTGCTGGCGCTCATGAGCGTCTCCAGCCTGAAGGGCGAGAAGCTCTCGACGGACGGGCTGCAGTTCATCGTCCTGGACGTGCTCGGTCCGACGGCCGGCAAGGCGATGCTGTGGTGCGTGCTGATCGCGGTCACGGTGTGCGCGCTCGCCGTCCACACGGCGGCGATCCGGCTGGCGTTCGCCATGGCCCGCGACAACAACCTGCCCGCGTCCTCGCGGCTGGCCCGGTGCCACCCTCGCTTCCAGACCCCGGTGCTGCCGACCGTGATCATCGGCATCCTGGCGCTGGCCATCCTGGTGGTCAACATCCGCCAGCCGCAGATCTTCACCGTCGTCACCAGCATCGGCATCATCATGATCTACCTCGCCTACCTGGGCGTGACCGCGCCGATGCTGGTGGCCCGGCTGCGCGGCAAGTGGCAGCCCGCCGGTGACGGCAAGTTCTCGCTCGGCCGCTGGGGACTGCCCGTCAACATCCTCGCGGTGGTGTGGGGCGCGGCCATGACGATCAACCTGATCTGGCCGCGGGCGTCGGTCTACAACGCGACCGCGCCCTTCCACTGGTACCTGCAGTGGGGCGCCGTCCTGTTCGTCGCCGTGATCGCGGGTGGCGGCTTCGCCTACTACTGGTTCGTCCAGCGGCACAAGACCGGGGTCCTCGCCGAGCACCGGCTGGAAGCGCCCGCCGCGACGGCCCCTTCCCCCGCTCCGGCAGGCGACTAGGAGGCCCGGCATGAGCATCGACGAGTTCGACTATGTCGTGGTCGGCGGCGGCACCGCGGGCAACGTGGTCGCGGCCCGGCTCTCCGAGGACCCGGCCGTCACGGTGTGCGTGCTGGAGGCGGGCCCGAGCGACGTCGGCGACGACGACATCCTCAGACTGGACCGCTGGATGGGTCTGCTGGAGTCCGGCTACGACTGGGACTACCCGGTAGAACCGCAGGCCAGCGGCAACAGCTTCCTGCGCCACGCGCGCGCGAAGGTGCTGGGCGGCTGTTCGTCCCACAACTCGTGCATCGCCTTCTGGGCACCCGCCGAGGACCTCGACGACTGGGCCGCGGCGGGCTGTACGGGCTGGAGCGCGGCCGACCTCTTCCCGCTCTACCGGCGGCTGGAGTCCAACGACGCTCCGGGCGACCACCACGGCCGCACGGGCCCGGTCAGACTGCGCACGCTGAAGGGCGAGGACCCGTGCGGCACGGCGCTCCTGGAGGCGTGCGCGCAGGCCGGGATCCCCACGACGGCCTTCAACTCCGGTACGACGGTGGTCCGGGGAGCCAACTGGTTCCAGATCAACTCCGACGAGAACAACATCCGCCAGTCGTCGTCGGTGGCGTATCTCCACCCGGTCATGGGCAAGCGGCCGAACCTGGAGGTCCGGACGGGCGTACGCGCCAAGAAGCTCGTGCTGGACGGGCGGCGGTGCGTGGGCGCCACGTACCTGGACCCCGATCTGATCCACACGCGCACGGTACGGGCCCGGCGCGAGGTGATCGTCTCCTGCGGGTCGGTCGACTCGCCGAAGCTGCTGATGCTGTCGGGCATCGGACCGGCCGCGCACCTGCGTGAGGTGGGCGTCGAGGTGGCCGTCGACGCACCCGGGGTCGGCGAGAACCTCCAGGACCATCCGGAGGGCGTGATCATGTGGGAGGCCCGGCAGCCGATGCCGGCCACCTCCTCCCAGTGGTGGGAGGCGGGCATCTTCTACGACACCGAGCCGGGCCTGGACCGGCCGGACCTGATGTTCCACTACGGGTCGGTGCCGTTCGACATGAACACCGCCCGGCACGGCTTCCCGACCTCCGAGAACGCCTTCTGCCTCACGCCCAACGTGACGAGGGCCAGGTCGCGGGGGACCGTGCGGCTGCGGACGCGGGACTACCGGGACAAGCCGATGGTCGACCCGCGGTACTTCACGCACGAGCACGATGTGCGGGTGATGACCTACGGGTTGCGGCTGGCTCGCCGGATCGCCTCGCAGCCGGCGCTGAGCGGCTGGGCGGGCGCGGAGCTGGCCCCCGGGCCGGACGTGCGGACCGACGACGAGCTGCTCGACTACATCCACAAGACCCACAACACCGTCTACCACCCGTCCTGCACCGTGAAGATGGGCGCGGACGACGATCTTTCGGCCCCGCTCGACGCGCGGCTGCGGGTCAAGGGGGTCGACGGACTGCGGGTAGCGGACGGGTCGGTGATGCCCGACCTCGTCACCGTCAATCCCTGCGTCACGACGATGATGATCGGCGAGAAGTGCGCGGATCTCCTCAAGGAGGACGCCCGGAGGCTCTAGGAGTGCGGGGAACCGCGTGACCGGCCAGGACCGGCTCGCGGTTCCCCGCTCCGCCACGGCCACGGCCACGGCCACGGCCACCGCTACGGGGTGCTCGGCGCCGTGCGCTTGTACATCCGCGTCGCCGTGATCTCGCTGTGCCCCGCCTCCCCGGTGGAGACCTGCGGCAGCCCCGGGCGCAGGTGTTCCTCCACGCTGATGTACTTCAGGCCGGCCCGGAGGTCGGCGTCGTTGCGCAGGCGGATGACGAGCGGGAACTCGGCCAGTGCCGTCGTGTCGAACAGGCCGGTGGTGTAGAGGAGCTGCACGCCGAGGGCGTCCGAGACCGCGCGCTGGAGCTCCAACAGGTAGGTCGCGTTGGCGCGGCCGATGGGGTTGTCGAGGAAGAGGGTGCCGGCGTACCGGTGCTTGTCGCGGCCCCGGTCATTGCTCCGCAGGGCCGCCATCGTGCAGTACAGGGCGATGGCGGCGGTGAGGAGCTGGCCGCCGGAGAAGACATCGCCCATCTGCCCGACGGGCACCCGCTCGGCGCGCAGCACGGCGTCCGGCTTGAGGATCTCGACGGCGACGCCCTTGGGCTGAAGGGCCGCGCCGACGCCCCGCAGCAGCAGGGACATGCCGTCGCGCCGCAGGTCGGAATTCTTCTTGACGGCGGCGCGGGTGGCCTCGTCGACGACCTCGCCCAGCCGCTCGGTGAGGGTGGCCTGGTCGGGCTCCTCGAAGCGGATGCGCAGGAACTCCTGCCCGGACCACTCGCCGAGTCCCTCGGGCAGCCGGGACAGCCGCTGGGCGGACCGCAGGGTGGCGAGCGCCGACTCCACGAGACCCCGCAGCCGGTCCACGATCGAGTCGCGGTTGCGCTCCAGCTGCGCCAACTCGTCCGTCAGGACGCGCAGTCGGGGCGCGAAGGCGTCCGCCCACTTCTGGGCGTGCTCGGGCAGCGCGGCGGCGGGCAGTTCACGGATCTGCTGCCGCGCGGGGGTGCGCACCTGCTCGTACCGGGTGGAGTTGGCGTGCCGCACGAGAATGTCGCTCGCCTCGCGGACAGCGGCCTCGGCGGCGGAGAGGTCGGCGGCGCAGCCGCGCAGGGACCGGCGGGCCTCGGCTGCGGACCGTCGGGCCTCCTCCAGGGTGCCGGGGTAGGGCTCCGGCGCCTCCTGTTCCTCCTCGGGGGTGTGCTCGCGCAGCAGGTCGCGGAGCATGGCGGCGATCTCGTCGAAGCCGCCGGCCGCGTCCTCGGCGGCGCGGTGGGCGTCCAGCAGCTCGGCGTGCGCCTCCCTGGCCTGCGCCAACGTCTCGGTGCGGGAGGCGAGTTCGGCGGTGGCGGTGCGCAGCAGGGCCTGCGCGTGCCCGGCGTCGCGCGGCTGGAGCTCCGCGGGCAGTTCGGTGTGGGCGTCGCCGTCCTCGGGCGCGTGCCGTTCGGCCTCCCCACGCAGTCGGCCGAGGTGCTCGCTCGCGGTGGACACGCGGGTCTCCAGGAGCTGGACCAGCTCCTCCGCGCGCGCCGAGGCGGCCTGCCGGGACGGCCCGTCGGAGCCGTCCGGTGACTGGAGCAGTTGCTCCGCGCGCGTGCGGACCTTGTTGCTCAGCCGGTCCAGCTCGGCCAGGGCCGCGCTCTCGTCTCCCTCCGCGCGGGCCTGTTCGGCCCGCAGGTCGGCGCCCACGCCGACCTTCTCGTACAGCTGGGAGGCGGCCCGGTAGGCCTCCCGCAGGGCGGGCAGGGACGCCTTGGGCGCGCCCGGTCCCGGCTCCGGTACGTCGTCGGGGGCGCCGGCGATCTCGGAGCGCTCGGCGCGCAGGGCACGCGCGGTGCGGCGGGAGTCGTCGGCGGCCCGCTGGGCGGCGCGGCGGTCCTCGTCGGCGGCGCGGGCGCGCTCCAGGCATGCCTGGGCGCGGGCTTCGGACTCGGCGGCCTCGTCGGCGAGTTCGCGCAGCTTGACCTGCCAGCCGGCGCGCTCGCGCAGCCGGAAGGCGAGCCCGGCGAGAGCGTCGGCGGCGCGCCGGGCCTTCTGGGCGGCCTCCTGGCGTTCGTCGCGCGCCTGCGCGGCCTCGGCGGCTGCCTCGTCGGCCTCCGCGCGCACGGTCCGGGCCTCGGCCAACTCGGCCTCGGACTCCTCGGCGAACGCGCGCGCCTCCTCGGCGGTCCGCGCCAGCTCGGTGAGCCGCCCGGCGGGGCAGCCGGTGCGCCAGGAGGAGAGCCGGGCCGACAGTTCCCGGTCCTTGCCGAGGCGGGCCGCGAGCCGGCGGATCTCCTCGTCCCGCTCCGCGGCCCGCGCGCGCAGCGCCTGCCGCTCCTCGTCGGCGGCGTGTTCGTCGTGCATGGCCGGGTTCGGCGGTACGAGGAAGACGTCGCCGGCGTCGGTGCCGGGTGCCGGGGTGGGGGCGAGGAGGGCGGCGGCGGTGCCGACGGCCACGGCGGACCGGGGCAGCAGGGCGGCTTCGCCGAGTGCTTCACGCGCGCGTGCGTGCGAGGCGGGGTCGGTAATGATCACACCGTCGACCAGTTCCGGCCGGGCGGCGAGGACCCGCGCGTGGTCGACGGGGTCGACGGCCTGGGCGAGGTAGCGCCAGCCGGGCAGGGCGGGGATGCCGTGCTCGCCCAGGTACTCGACGGTCGCCAGCACGTCCGGGCCGGGCGGCAGCAGTCCGCCGTCGCCGAGCGCGCCGAGGATGCGGGAGTCGTCGGCGGCGGCGGTCCGCAGGTCGAACAGCTGCCGCTCGGCGGAGGAGACGGTGTCGTCGAGGAGTTCGCGCAGTTCGTCGGCGTAGCGGTCGAGGTCCTCGGGGGTGAGTCCGGTGCCGTCGCCCTCGTCCTCCTGGCGGGGCTGCGGGATGATCCGCGGGGTCGAGGCGCCGGTCAGGCCGAGCAGTTCGGCCAGCCGCTCCTCGGCCGCGAGGTCCTCGGCGAGCCCGCGCTCGGCCTCGTACGACCGGCGCGCGCCCGTCGCCGCGTCGGCCGCGCGGGCGGCGGTCAGCTCGGCGCGCGACTCGGCGGAGGCGGCCTCGCGGGCGTGCTCGGCGGCCTTGCGCGAGGCCTCGCGGGCGGTGTCCCAGGCGGCGACGGCGCTCTTCTCGGCGTCGCTGGCGGCGAGGGCCGCGCGCGCGGGGTCGGCGTCGGGCGCGCTGTCGTCCAGCCAGCCGGCGCGTACCGCTTCGGCGGTCTCCTGCTCGACCTCGGTGAGGCGCTGGCGCAGGTGTCCGGCCTCGCTGCGGGCGCGCTGTGCCTCGGTGGCGGCGGACGTGGCGTCGCGGTGCGCGGTCTCTCCGACCTCCTGGAGCGCCGCGGAGCGTTCCTCCTCCTCGTTGGCGAGGGTCTCGGCGCTCCCGGCGGCGCCGTGCAGGGCCCGGACGAGGTCGACGGCGGCCTTGGCGCGGGCGGCGAGCGCCGGGGCGGCATCCCGCTCGGCCTCCTGGATGGCGGCAGACACGCGGGCGACCCGGTCGGCGGCGGCGCGCTGGCGCAGGGAGACCTCGGCGGCCTGCCAGGCGGCGTGCAGGGTGCGCGCCTCGGCGAGTTCGCGCTTCTGCGCGGCGGCGGACTTCTCGGCGGCTGCGAGGGCGAGCGAGGCGTGCCGGAAGGCGAGTTCGGCGGCGATGAGCGCGCTGCGCTCGCGGGCGCTCTCGGAGTGCGTGACGGCGTAGGCGGCGGCGGTGACCCGCTGGGCCAGGTCGGCGGCGCGGGTGCGCTCCCGCAGGCCGCGCGCGGACAGTCTGCGGGCGAGGGTGCGGGTGCGGCGCTCGGCTCCGGCGTGGACGTCACGCGCGCGGGCCCGTGTGTCGGCGGCCTCGACGATCCGCCCGAGCAGGTCCACCGAGCCGGCGGTGAAGTCCCGTTCGGCGATCAGTTCGGCGCGTCGGCCCAGTTTGTTGCCGAAGCCGCCGACGAGGTCGGCGAGGCCGTCGGTGTCGCGCGTGTCCGTCACCGCGCGCAGCAGCAGGTCGGTGAAGTCGGAGTCCTTCTTGACCGCGAAGAGGCCGGCCGCCTCGCCCTCGTCGGCGTTCATCTCGCGCTGGTAGCGGAAGAGTTCGGGGTCGAGGCCCAGCTCGCCGAGGTGCTCGATCCAGCGGTCGTGGATCTCCTCCCAGTGCACCTCCAGGTGCGGATACGCCTTGCCGGCGTCCGTGAGAGCGTCCCGGAAGCCTTTCATGGTGCGCCGTCGGCCCTGCGCGCCCGACTGGCCCTCGGCGGACGGCCGTACGGCGGTGGACTCGGCGACGGGGAGGTTGTCCAGGGAGAGTCCGGGGCCGGGCCGGAAGGAGTACCAGGCCTCGGCGAACTTCCGCGGATCGTTGGACACCTGCCGGCCGCGCCACTCGCTGACCTTGCCGACGACCACGCACTCGCCGGTCAGTACGTGCTGCCACTCCAGCGCGACATGGCCGCAGTCGTCGGCGAGCAGGAACTTGCGCAGGACGCCGGAGCTGGCGCCGCCGAGGGTGTTGCGGTGGCCCGGAAGCATCACCGAGAAGATCAGCTTGAGCAGGACGGACTTGCCGCCGCCGTTCTCCAGGAAGAGCACGCCGGCGGGCGCGGGCCGGCGTGGCGGGCCGACGGGCTCGTCCTCGAAGAACTCCGCCTGCGCGGGGGCGGGATCGGGCACGACCTCACCCACACCCCGCAGGTCAAGCACGGTGTCGGCGTAGCGCGCACCGGCAGGCCCGATCGAGTAGAGGCGGACCCGGGACAGCTCGTACATGGCGGACTCTCGTAAGTCTTCGGGAAGGGTGCGGTGGTTCGGTGCTACGGGAACTGCTGAGGCCTCAGGAGTGGAACGGCAGGCCCGCGCCGGCGACCAGCTCCAGGTCGTCGGACTCCTCGGGGGGCAGCAGCGTCGGTGTGCCGTCGGTGACCGGGACGATGCCCAGTTCCAGCAGCTCGGCCATGGCCGCGCTCGCCGCCATGTCCCGGACCTGCAGCTGGTAGCGGGCGGTGGTCCGGTAGGTGCCGCCGTTGTCGTCGCCGGTGCGCTGGAGGAAGCCGGATTCGGTGAGGAAGGCGACGGCCTTGCCGACAATGCCGGTCGTCGAGCCGGCGAGCCGGCGGGCGTCCTTGGTGGCGCCGGCGGCGCTGCGTCTGACCCAGATCCGCCAGGCGGCCTCCAGACCCGGTGCGTCGGTCGCGGGGTCTGTGTTCTCGCCCTGCTCCTCCGCCCGTTCCTCCAGACGGCGGCAGGCCTGGCGCACGAAGGCGTCCACGCCGTTGACGCTGACCCGGCCGATGTAGCCGTCGTCGGCCAGGTCCTCGGGCCGGGGGAAGGCCATCGCGGCGACGGCGAGGTGTGCGAGGCCGTGCAGGAACCGGTCTCCGGAGTCCGCGGACGTACGACGCGCGTAGTCGCCCATGCGGACGGCGAACACCGAGTCCTCCGCGGCGGTGACGGCCATCCCCGCGCGCGGGGACACCTCCAGCACGATCAGGCCCAGCCCGGTGGCCACGGCGTCCGCGAGCCGCGCGAACGGCGGGTCCTCGCGGTAACGCCGCAGCAGGTCCGCGTACTCCTGGTCGCGCGCGGGCTGAAGTCTGGGCTGGAGGCCGAAAGCGACGAGTCGCGCCGCGTCGGCGGCGTCGGCGGGGGTGACGGCGGCGGAGGCCGGCGCGACGGCCTCGGGCTCACTCCGGTCGACGTACTCGGTCACGGTGTCGGCTCCTTGCTGCGGGGGTGCTCGTGCTGGGGATTCCGGTTCCGGTTCATGCTGCTTCCGTCCGGTCCGCGGCCATCCCCGCCGCGTCCAGCAGCGCCATGCCCACTATCAGGTCGGCTCCGCCGAACTCCGGATCGTCCAGTTCGGTCCCGTCGTCGACGGCGAACAGCAGTTTCTGCTCGCCCTGCCGATACGCGGTGCCGACCGCGGGACTGGCCGCGTGCACGGCCAGCAGGGCCACCAGATACGGCAGTTCGGGGTCTCGCCTGCGCGCTTCCGCCAGGAGCCCCGACAGCCGACGGGGCGCGTCCGCGGGCAGGTCCAGCAGTTCTTTCGCGGCGGCCAGCTGCTCCTCGCTGAAGCGGCTGTCGTCGGGCGTCGCGATGAGGTCGGGCTCGGGCATCTCCGCGCCGAGGTTCTCCCGCTCCACCGGCGGCGTCAGCAGCAGGTCGACCAGGTCACCCACGCGCACGGACACCGGTGTGCGCAGTCCGGTCCCGCGCGCGAAGTAGGCGTCGGTGACCAGGACCGCCTGTTCCAGCGGCAACGGCAGTACGGGCACGACGAGATGGCCGTAGAGGTCCGTCCCCGACGAGGTCATGGGGGTGGCGAAGGCCTGTCGGTCCTGCTCGGCGCGGAACAGCGGTCCGGCCTCCAGCAGCCGGGACTGCAGCTGGGTGTGCCGGCGGATGCAGTCCTTGACGATGTCGACGAGTTCGGCGGCCCGCCGTTTGTTCTCCGCGTCCTCGATCTCGTCGCGGGCCTTGCGGATGTTGGTGAGGATCGCGTTCTCGTGGCGGTAGCGGTCGGCGACGTGGTCGAGGGCCTCGGCGATCATGTCGGGCACGGCGTTGAGCCAGTCCACCGCGCGGACGTTGCGGCGGGTCGCCTCCAGGGCCCTGCGCAGGGTCTCCGAGTACTGCACGGTCCGGTAGCGGGCCTGTTCGGCGGCGAGTTGGGCGTCGGCCAGGCGGCCCCGGTGGATGAGGACCTCGAGTTTGACCTCGGCGGCGATCTGCGCGCTGGTGACGTCGGTGTCGAGGGCGCCCACGAGGACGTTGACCGCCTCGTCCGTCGTACGGAGGTAGACCGTGCCGCCGTACCCGGGGACCTCCTCGATCAGCTTGAAGTCGTAGTCGCGGCGGACGTACGTGCCGTCCGGGGCGAAGGTGCCGTAGACGGCGCGGAATCCGCGGTCGACGCTGCCGACGTTGATCAGGTTCTCCACGACCCAGCGGGCGACGCGCTCGTGCTCCTCGGCCTGCCGCCCTGGGGCCTGCGCGGCGATGCGCGGGATCAGGCGGGCCACTATCTGGTCGTGGTCGGCGCCGGTGTCGAAGTCCATGTTCAGGGTGACCAGGTCGATCGCGGCGAGGGCGATCTCCGCCATGCCGTAGACCGAGTACTCGCCGGCGAGGTTGGCCTTGCGTGCGTCGAGGTCGTGGATCGGCGCGGTGCAGGCGAGCGCGCGCAGCCGCCGCGCCAGTCCCTCGTCGGCGGCCGGGCCCTGTGCGGGGCGCGGCCCCGCGCTGAGCTGGGGCGGAACACGGTCCGTCGATGCAGGCGAAGTCACGGTGCACAGACTAGGTCCTCGGTCTGACATCGGCCCAAACGACGCAGAAGCGACCCACGTCACAGCGGTGCGAGACACTGGCGGGCGGCCAGGGAACCTCGGCCGTGGCGCCTCGAGCGGACCCGCGGCGGAGAACCTCAGCCGTCGCTGGGATCGTCGCCCACCCGCCGCCGGTACACCTCGACGATCCGTTCCCGTGAGTCGCCCAGGTACACGCCGAGCAGCTTCTCCGCCTCCGCTCCGTCGCCGGCCTCGAGCGCCCGGAGAATCTGCCGGTTGCGGGCGAGGTAGGGCTCGTGCAGGCGGCGCGGGTCGTCGACGACGTGGAAGGCGAGGCGCAGTTCGGCGAAGACGCTGCGCATCAGTTCGTCGGTGCGCTCGCTGCCCGCGAGGGCGACCAGTGCCCGGTGGAAGTGGATATTGGCCGTACCCAGCGATTTCCAGTCACTTTCGCGTGCCGCCCGCTGTCCCTCCTCCACGGCCTCGGCGAGGTTGCTGAGCGTGTACGGCGGCTTTCCCAGTCCTCGTACGACGGCGCACTCGACGAGGGTGCGCGTGCGGTAGATGTCCTCGACGTCCTCCACGGTCAGGACCCTGACGAACACGCCCCGGTTCAGCTCGTGGACCAGCAGGCGCTCGTGGGTGAGCAGCCGGAACGCCTCGCGCAGCGTGTTGCGGGAGACGCCGAGCGCACCGCCGATGCTGTCCTCCGACAGCCGGGTCCCCGGCGGGAAATAGCCGTCCGCGATTCGGCTTCTGAGGATGTCCGCGACGCGTTCCGCCGTGCTGGTGCGGCCCAGGAGGGCGCGGTCGTCGGCCAGTCCCGCCAGCTGCTCTGCCATGCCCGGAATTCAACCGCAGACACGAGAACGAAACAACAGGGGTATTGAGGGATCGTTCAACGATCCTCTACCTTGCTGGATACCTTGCTCCACTCAGCACCGCTCCCGCCCGGCACAGCACCGCACGGCACGGCACGGCTCAGTCCCAGCACCCTCCGTCATCCCCCCTGCGAGGTGCCCATGAGCACGACCCCTCCTCCACAGGCCCCC
>NZ_MUBA01000207.1 GCF_002154575.1 Streptomyces bobili | reverse complement strand
GGCCGCCTCCAGCGCCTCCTCGCGGCGCGCGGCCAGCACGACGGCGCAGCCCTTGCGGGCGAAGGCCTCGGCCGTGGCCCGTCCGATCCCGCTGGACGCTCCGGTCACCACCACGACGTGGTTGCGCAGTCCCATCCCGTGCCTCCTCGGCTCTGCCGGGCCGGACGCCTTCTGTCCGGCCGCACGGCCGGACGGGTACCCGCGACCGGCGGGTCGTCCCGGCGTCCCCTCGTCAAAGGCTGGTCAGGACCTGGGGCGACAGGATCTTGATCATGGTGTTGGTCCAGCGCATCTGCCGCAGCGTCCGCGGGTGGCACCGGGAGGCCAGGGCGAGGAGGTCGTCGTCCCTGGTCGCCTGCGCGGCCTGGGCGAGCATCTCCCAGCAGAGGGAGTTCCCGGCGGCGGCCAGGTGGAGTTCGCGCAGGTCGCGCAGGAGCAGCAGGCCGGGCTCGGGGCGGTGGCCCACGGCTTCGGCGGCCTTCTCCCGTAGCGTGGCGAGGAGGCCCGGCGTGGGGGTCCCGGCGGGGTCGCCGAGGTCCAGTCCGTGGGCGTGACCGGCCTCGGCCAGGCTGCGGACGTGTTCGCGGGACCAGCCGGCGAGGTCGGTGGCGACGTGGTGGATCTCGTGGTCGGTGCGGTGCCGTTCGGCGACCGCCGTCAGCTGCCGGGCGAGGTGTTGCTCGCCGTGGTGCAGATCGCTGAGGGTGAGGCTGATGCCGTCGGTCCGGCTCATACGGCGCCCTCCTCACGGCCGTCGCCGCCCGCCTCGACCACTTCGCCCGCCTCGCCCGCTTCGGTGGCTTCGGTGGCTTCGGTGGCGAGCGCGGCGGTGCCGCCGGTGGTGGCCGGTACGGTGCCGGCGCGAGCGGGAGCGGACGCGGTGGTGGTCGGCGCCGGGGCGTGCTCGCCGTCCGCGCGTTCCAGGAGGCGGAGTCCGGCGGCGGCCGTCTTGAACAGCGGCTGTTTGGACACCGGGTCCCAGTCGGTGACGGTCGTCTCGTTCGCGGCACGCGGGGGCGTGTCGCCGTCCGGGCCGTGTCCGGCCTTGGTGTCCCAGTAGCCGTAGTGGAAGGGCACGAACAGCAGGCCGGGCCGGATGCCGGTCACCCGCAGCCGGCCGCGCAGGGCGCCGCGCGGGGTGCTGACCTCGACCAGGTCGCCCTCGCCGAGGCCCAGGAGGGCGGCGTCGGACACGGACGCCTCCACCCACACGTCGGGAGCGGCGGCGTCGAGCTGGGGGGCGCGTGCCGTCTTGGTGCGGGTGTGGAAGTGGTAGAGGGTGCGGCCCGTGGCGAGCTGGAACGGGTACTCCTCCGTCGGGATCTCGTGCGGCGGGAGGTAGCCGGCCGCTTTGATCACGGCCTTCCCGTCGGGGTTGAGGGAGCGGTACTCGGACACGTCGTCGGCCGCGCCGGTCACCAGGTCCTTGCCGTAGCTCTCGCAGACGTCGGGGTGGGCCCAGCTGATCCCGTCGGTGTAGAGGCGTGCCGTGCCGTCCGGGGCGCCCTCGTGGCAGGGCCACTGGATGCCGCTCGCGCCGCGCAGCTTGTCGTAGGTGATACCGGTGTAGTCGCAGGGCCGGCCGGCGCTGCACCGTTTCCACGCCTCGAACGCGGACTCCGGGTCGTGCCAGGTGATCAGCGGTGCGCCGTCCTTGTCGCGGAAGTCCATGCGGGCGGCGTAGGCGAGGAAGATGTCCAGGTCCGGCCTGGCCTCGCCGGGAGGTTCGACGGCCTTGTCGGACAGGTGGACCGTACGGTCGGCGTTGGTGAACGTGCCGGTCTTCTCGCCCCAGGTCGCCGCCGGCAGCACGACGTCGGCCAGCTGCGCGGTCTCGGTCAGGAACAGATCCTGTACGACCACGAAGAGGCGGTCCTGCTCCAGGATCGAGCGGATCCGGGCCAGTTCGGGCAGGGACACCGCGGGGTTGGTGCCGCTGATCCACAGCATGCGGATCGAGCCCTGCTCGGCGTAGCGGAACAGCTGCATGGCGTGGGTGGGCGGGGCGTAGTGCGGGATGGTCCTCGGTTCGACGTTCCACACGCGTGCGAGGTCGGCGACGTGGCTGTCGTTCTGCCAGTTGCGGAATCCGGGCAGGTCTCCGTCGGCGCCGCACTCGCGGGTGTTCTGCGCGGTGGGCTGCCCGTTCATCTGGAGGACGCCGGCGCCGGGCCGGCCGAGCATGCCGCGGAGCAGGTGCAGGTTGTTGATCTGGACGGCGGCGGCGGTGGCCTGGTGGGACTGGTAGACGCCCTGCAGCACCGTGGACAGCAGCCGGTCGGCCGTACCGATGATCTCGGCGGCCTCGCCGATCCGCGCGGCCGGCACGTCACAGATCCGGGCCGCCCACTCGGGGGTGCACTCCTTCACGCGGGAGGCCAGTTCGTCGAATCCGACCGTGTGCGCGGCGAGGTAGTCGTGGTCGACGCGGTCGGTGCGGATGATCTCGTGGAGGAGCGCGTCGAGCAGGGCCACGTTCGTGCCGACGCGCGGGGCAAGGTGTACGGCCGCCCTGCGGGCCACCTTGGTGGGGCGCGGGTCGACGCAGACCAGGCGGGGCGGGTCGGTGCCCTCCAGCCGGTCGAGGATCCGCATCCACTGCACGGGCTGGGTCTCGGCGATGTTGTGCCCGAACAGGGCGATGACATCGGCGTGGTCGATGTCGTCGTAGCTGCCGGGCTGTCCGTCGCAGCCGAAGGTCTCCTTGAGCGCCTCGGCGGCGGTCGCCGTGCAGAGGCGGGTGTTGCCGTCGAGGTGGTGGGTGCCGATCCCGGCCCGTGCCAGCACCGCGAGCGTGTAGTACTCCTCCAGGAACAGCTGCCCGGTGGTGTAGAAGCCGATCGATCCCGGGCCGCGGTCCGCCAGCAGTTCGCGTGTGCGGGACGTGATCCGCTCCAGCGCGGTGTCCCAGTCGCACGCGACGAGGCGCCCGTCCTGCCGGATCAGCGGTGTGGTCAGCCGGTCCGGCGAGGCGTTGGCCTGCCAGGCGAAGAGGTCCTTCGGACCCAGCCGACCGCGGTTGACCCGGTCGCCGGCCCGGCCGCGCACCCCGACCATGCGCCCGTCGAGCACGGCGATGTCCATGGCGTCGCCGTCGGAGTGCAGGATCGACGCGGTCTGCACCCACCGCTGCACCCGCGCAGGCTCGACCCCCGCCTCCAGGTAGGTGTCCACGCGCACGGGCCAGGGCTCGTGCCGCCCGTACGGCGTACGGCTGCCCCACGGCCATGCGATCCGGTCCACCGAAGCGTCCATGCGTGCCTCCCGGCGATCCCTGCGGCTCCGACCGGTACGGGGCCGTCACCCTCGCGGCCCGGCCGGCACGGGCACGGTGATCCGTGCGCCTCCGGCCGGGAAAGCGTCGGCGATCCCCGCCACCCCGAGCGGTACCGGGCCTTCGCTGCGGAATCCCGACCGCTCCCGGCCCGGCGATCCCTGCGGCTCCGACCGGTACCGGGCCCTCGCCACAGCGACCGCGACCCGTAGGAGGGCCGTCACTCCGGCATCCCCGGCCCGTGCGGGCCCGGCCATCCCGGCGACCGCGCGCGAGGCGTCGCCGCCCCGTCACCGGTACCCTCCGGCGCCGCCCTCTAACGGCGCCGCGACCGCCTGCGCCCCGGCAGCGGTGATTGCCGGCCCCGCGGGCAGGGCACCCGGGCCCCTGTGGCAGCGCGCGTGCGGATCCTGCTGACGGGGTGGTTCGGCTTCCTGGACGGGGAGGCGACCGCCGGGGACGTACTGGCCCTGCACCGGGTGCAGGACGTGCTGCGGCGCGCGGGGCTGGACCACGACGTCGCCTGGAGTCCCGGCTTCCGGCCGGCCGGACCGCATCTGACCCAGGTACGCCCCGAGGACTACTCGCATCTGGTGTTCGTCTGCGGTCCGCTGCACGGGCCGCAGATCGAGGAACTGCACCGGCGGTTCGCGCACTGTGTGCGGATCGCCGTGGGCACGTCGGTCCTCGACGCCGGCGGTCCGGCCGTCACCGGCTTCCACCGGGTGCTGGCGCGGGACGGCCCGGACACCGAGCCCACCGCGGATCTGGCGGCCCGTGCGCCCGCCCTGCCCGCGCGCCCCGTCGTCGGAGTGATCCTCACCCACGGCCAGCACGAGTACGGGGCGCGCCGCAGGCACGAGCGGGTCGCGGAGGGGGTGACGCGCTGGCTGTCCGGCCGGGACTGCGCCCGGCTGGAACTGGAGACCCGGCTCGACGTGCACGACTGGCGGCTGAGCGCGACCCCCGCCCAGTTGGAGGCGGTGCTGTCCCGGCTCGACCTGGTCGTCACCGACCGGCTGCACGGGATGGTGCTGGCCCTGCGTGCCGGGGTGCCCGCGCTGGCCGTCGATCCGGTCGAGGGCGGCGCGAAGGTGACGGCGCAGGCGCGGGCCTGCGGCTGGCCCGCACTGGTGCCCGCCGAACGGCTCGACGCCGCGGTGCTGGATCACTGGTGGGACTGGTGCGGGGCATCCGGCCGGGCCCTCGCCCGGCGGATCGGAGCCGGATTCCGGCGGGGCGGCGAGCCGGACGCCGCGGACGGTCTCCTGCGCGCTCTCGCACCCGGCCGGGCCGATTGACGGGGAAGCCACCGGGGCACCCGGTGCCCACCCCGAACCACCACCACCGAGGAGCGCCGCTCATGACCGACCACACCCCCAGTCAGGCCGAGGGCGAGCCCGACGAACCCGACACCCTGAACAGGACCGGCCTGCCCACGCCGGACCACCCGACGCCGTCCCAGGCGGAGGGCGAGCGGGACGACGAGCCCGGCAGCGGGACCGAGGCGGACGGCGGCTGAGGAGACCGACGCATCGCCGTACGCCGATGCCGGAAAACCCTCTTTGCATGATCATGCGAGATGCTGCATACTCTTCCTATGTCCAAGGTCCTCACCTCCCTTCCCACCGGCGAGCGCGTCGGCATCGCCTTCTCGGGCGGCCTCGACACGTCCGTCGCGGTCGCGTGGATGCGCGACAAGGGCGCCGTCCCCTGCACCTACACCGCCGACATCGGCCAGTACGACGAGCCCGACATCGCGTCGGTGCCCGGCCGTGCCCAGGCGTACGGCGCCGAGATCGCGCGTCTCGTCGACTGCCGCGCCGCGCTGGTCGAGGAGGGCCTGGCCGCACTCACCTGCGGGGCGTTCCACATCCGCTCGGGCGGACGCGCCTACTTCAACACCACGCCCCTCGGCCGCGCGGTCACCGGCACGCTCCTGGTCCGGGCGATGCTCGAGGACGACGTGCAGATCTGGGGCGACGGCTCGACGTTCAAGGGCAACGACATCGAGCGGTTCTACCGCTACGGGCTGCTCGCCAACCCGCACCTGCGCATCTACAAGCCCTGGCTGGACGCGGACTTCGTGACCGAGCTGGGCGGCCGCAAGGAGATGTCGGAGTGGCTCGTCGCCCACGACCTCCCCTACCGCGACAGCACGGAGAAGGCGTACTCCACCGACGCCAACATCTGGGGCGCCACCCACGAGGCGAAGACCCTGGAGCACCTCGACACCGGGGTGGAGACCGTCGAGCCGATCATGGGCGTGCGGTTCTGGGACCCGTCGGTCGAGATCGCCGCCGAGGACGTGACGATCGGCTTCGACCAGGGCCGCCCGGTGACGATCAACGGCAAGGAGTTCGCCTCCGCCGTGGACCTGGTCATGGAGGCCAACGCGATCGGCGGCCGGCACGGCATCGGCATGTCGGACCAGATCGAGAACCGGATCATCGAGGCCAAGAGCCGCGGCATCTACGAGGCGCCCGGCATGGCCCTGCTGCACGCGGCGTACGAGCGTCTCGTCAACGCGATCCACAACGAGGACACCATCGCCCAGTACCACGCCGAGGGCCGCCGCCTGGGCCGCCTGATGTACGAGGGCCGCTGGCTGGACCCGCAGGCGCTGATGATCCGGGAGTCGCTGCAGCGCTGGGTCGGTTCCGCGGTCACCGGTGAGGTCACCCTGCGGCTGCGGCGCGGCGAGGACTACTCGCTCCTCGACACCACGGGCCCGGCGTTCAGCTACCACCCGGACAAGCTGTCGATGGAGCGCACCGAGGACTCCGCGTTCGGTCCGGTGGACCGGATCGGCCAGCTCACCATGCGCAACCTCGACATCGCCGACTCGCGCGCCAAGCTGGAGCAGTACGTCGGACTCGGTCTGATCGGCACCGGCAGCCCCGCCATGGGCGCCTCGCAGGCCGCCGCCACCGGACTGATCGGCACCATGCCGGACATGCCGCAGGGCGGCGCCGAGGCCATCGCCTCGCGCGGTGAGATCTCCGAGGACGACGAGCTGCTGGACCGCGCCGCGATGGAGTTCGGCACGGACTGACCCCGCGTCACCGTCAGCATGTGAAGGCCGGTCCTGCGCCCTGCGCGCGGGACCGGCCTTCACATCTGCCCCGTGTCGGGATCCAGCGCTCAGTGGACGGAGAACCCGCCGTCCACGAAGACCGACTGCCCGGTGACATAGCCCGAGGAGCGGCCGGCCAGGAACACCGCGGCTCCGGCGAAGTCACCGGCCAGCCCGTTGCGCCCGACCATGGTGCGCGCCGCCAGCGCCGCCACCTTCTCCGGGTCGGAGGACAGCCGCGCGTTCAGCGGCGTCATGACGAAGCCGGGCACGAGCGTGTTGCAGGTGACGCCGTACGGCGACCAGGCCTCGGCCTGTGAGCGGGCCAGCGACTCCAGCGCGCCCTTGGAGACGCCGTACGCGCCGCTGTTCACGAACGCCCGGTGGGCCTGCTGCGAGGTGATGTGGATGATGCGCCCGTAGCCCCGCTCGGCCATGCCGGGCCCGAACCGCCGGCCGAGCAGATGGGGCGCCTCCAGGTTCACCGCCATCGTGGCGTCCCACACGTCCTCGTCCAGCTCGCCCATCGGCGGACGCAGGTTGATCCCGGCGCTGTTGACGAGGATGTCGGGCTCACCGAACACCGCGACCGCGTCCTCCGCCGCCGTACGCACCCCGTCGCGGGTGCTCAGGTCGCCGCTCACCCAGGCCGCCCGCGCGCCGTCGGCCGTCAGCTCGTCGACGGTGGCGGCGAGTTCGGACTCCTTGCGGGCCACGACGACCACGCTCGCCCCGGCTCGGGCGAGTGCCCCGGCGACGGCCCGGCCGATGCCGGAGCTGCCGCCCGTGACCAGGGCGGTCAGACCGTCCAGCGAGAACAGTTCGGAAAGGTAGTCGCGCGAGGTCATGACGGCACCCTAGACGCCGGGTTCAGGGCGCCGGGACCGGGGGCGGCCGTCCGACGCCCCGGTGCGGCGGGCCGGGGCGTCGGTGGCGCGCGTCAGACGGCTGCCGCGTCGGCGGGATGCTCCAGGAGGCTGAGGTAGGGAAGGTCCGTCAGGGGCCGGCCGGTACAGAACCGGAGGATGAGGTCGGCGTGGGCGACGTCCTGCTCCAGGGTGAACATGTGGTCGGCGTCGCGGAACGTCGCGAACGGGGCACGCAGTTCGCGGGCCAGCCGCCGCCCCTGCTCCGGTGTGGTGAGGTGGTCCTGCTCGCCCGTGTAGACGACGGCGGGGACCTCGAGGGCGATCGGCTCGTACCACTCGTGCAGCAGCATGCGGGCGTTGTGGTCGCAGGCCTTGGCGAGATCCTGGCCGCTCTGCGTGCGGAACTGGTGGCTGAGCATGCGCCACACGGCGGAGTGCCGGGGGATGCGGCGGTCGGGCGGCTTCACGAACGTCGCCATCAGGCTGTCGGCGAGTTCGTCGCGCCGGTCCTCCGCGACCATCGCCCGCCACCGCGGGATCATGCCCAGGTACAGCTGCGGCAGCCGGCCCGTCATCGCGCCGAGCAGCAGCCGGGACACGTGCTGCGGGTACCGCTGGGCGCAGCGCAGCGCGATCGCTCCGCCGTAGCAGGTGCCGAGCAGGTTCGCGTCGCGCAGGTCGAGTTCGACGAGCAGGTGACGCAGGGCGGCGGCGAGGAAGTCGTAGCCGTGCGCGGCGGGAAGCGGGTCGGCCGCGCCGAAGCCCGGAAGTTCCACGGTCACCAGCGAGGCGTGTCCGAGCAGCAGCTTCTCGTAGTTGGCCCAGGAACCGCGGTCCTGCATCATGCCGCCGATCACGACGAGGGGCCCGGTGACCGGGTCGGGCGACTCGCTGACCCGGCAGAGATACGTGAACCCCTCGTATTCCAGCCGGTGTTCACGCCTGTGCCCGGTCATCGGCGGCTCCGTCCGGCCGTCGGGCCGCGGCCGTGACGAGCACGGGACCACGAGCTTGCACGGTCGCTCGGCGTCGGCGGGGCCGCTGTGGAGAGGGCTTGTTCCATGGGAGGTTCAACGCCCGCTCCGCCCTCTTTGTCACGCTCGCCGAGGGGACGACTTCTCCCGCGGGGCCGCGACGGGCGCGCCCCGCGGCGTCGGGGAGACGGTTTACACCGGGCGCGAGAAGGACTAACCTACAACCAAATGGTTGTAGATGATGCGGACGACGGAGGCCTGAGCCGCCTCTTCCACGCCCTGTCTGACCCGACCCGCCGGGACATCCTGCGCCGCTGCGCGCACGGCGACCAGTCGGTGTCGCGACTGGCCGCGGAGTACCCGATGAGCTTCGCCGCGGTACAGAAGCACGTGACGGTGCTGGAGCGGGCCGGACTGGTGTCCAAGCGGCGCCGGGGACGTGAGCAGCTCGTCCGCACCGAGCCCGACGCCCTGGCGAAGGCCCGCCGGGCCCTCGACGAGCTGGAAGCACTCTGGAGGGGCAGGGTGGAACGCATGTCCGCACTGCTCGCGCAGGAGTCCCCGACGCCGCGACCGCCCGCACAGGGGCTCCGGCACTGCGAAGAACACACCGAAGCACACACCGATGAACAGGACCCGAGGAAAGGACCGGAATCATGACCGTGACCAGCGTGGACAAGGACTTCGACAGCCTCACCCTCACCCTGACGGCCGACTTCGCCGCCCCGGTCGAGAACGTGTGGCAACTGTGGGCCGACCCCCGCCGGCTGGAGCGCTGGTGGGGTCCGCCGACCTACCCGGCGACCTTCGAGGACCACGACCTGACCCCCGGCGGCGAGGTCACGTACTTCATGACGGGCCCCGAGGGCGACAAGCACCGCGGCTGGTGGCGCGTCACCTCGGTCGCGGCGCCCACCTCCCTGGAGTTCACCGACGGCTTCGCCGACCAGGACGGCACCCCCAGCGCCACGCTGCCCACCACCACGATGAGCATGCGGCTGACGGAGCACGACGGCGGTACGCGCATGGAGATCCGGTCCGCCTTCGCGACCCGCGAGCAGATGGACCAGCTGATCACCATGGGCATGGAGGAGGGCCTCAAGGAGGCCGTCGGCCAGATGGACGGGCTCCTCACCGGCTGAGCCGGGCCGGAACTCACACCCCGTGCAACCGTCGAGCCGTTTCAGGTGTCTTCTCCACCAAAAGGGATGATTCCGATCATCCATGCGAAACCGTTCCGCGGGGGAACACATGAACCTGGCACGCAACCGCACCCACCGCCGCACCATCCGTCGCACCACCCGACTCGGCGTCGCCGCCGGCCTCGTCGCCCTGTCCGCGACCGTCCTCGGCGCCGCCGGGGCGTCGGCCACCGGCAGCGCCGCGCCGCAGTCACGGCAGATCGCCTCCTCGGTCCTCGGCGGTGACCACAAGATCACTCTGACCGCGCTGCGCTCGGCCGAGGACGAGTACGCCGCGTCCGTACGCCTTCAGGTGTACGAGCGGACGGGCGGCGCCTGGAAGGAGACGGACCGCGTCACCGTCGGCGACGTGGACGGCTGGTTCTGGTACCCGCTCACGGGCAGCGGCGCCGTCTGCGCGTTCTCCACGGCGAGCACCGAACCCGCGCCGCTCACGGTGAGCCTGCTGCTCACTCCGTCCCTCGGCTGCTCCGATCCCGCGCACTACCTGGTGAAGGAAGGCCGGGTCTTCGCGGCCTGAGCACCGGTCGCGCCCGCCCCGGCGGAGGCACCGCCGGGGCGGGCGCGCGGGTCAGTCGCGGAGGGAGCAGTCGTCCAGCAGGGTGGCCGGGTCGGCGTCCGCCGGCCGCGCGATCGTCCGGCTCGCGGGCGGCCGGTGCCCGGACCCCAGCCATGCCTCCAGTGCGGTGACGGCCGAGCGGTGGCAGGGCAGCAGGGGGCGGAGCCGGTCGGGGAAGCTGTCGACCAGCGCGTCCGTGTGCGTGCCGTCCTCGACCCGGTAGTAGCGGAACAGTTGGCCGCGGCCCGCTTCCCTGACCATGCGGGCGTAGACGTCGGAGTCCCGGCCGATGGGCAGCAGGACGTCGAGGGTGCCGTGGATCGTGATCAGCGGCTTGCCGATACGGCCTGTCAGCGCGACGCGCTCCACCGCCGCGCCGACCTCGGGGGGCCGGGCCGGATAGTCGTAGTCGGCGTCGCAGCCCGGTACCGACCCCGGTGCGCAGTACGGCGTGCCCGCCTCGGCGGCGCCGTCGAAGGCGGGGTCGAACTCCTCGCGGTAGACGCGCTGGGTCAGGTCCCAGTAGACCTGGTGATGGAACGGCCACAGGAACTCCGAGCCGGCCGGGAATCCCGCCCGGTGCATTTCCGTGCGCGCCCGCTCGGCGGCGGGGCCGCCGGCGGCGTGGGCGGGGTAGTGGCGCAGGGCCGACGGCAGGAACGTGAACAGGTTGGGTCCCTCGGCCCGCCAGAGCGTGCCCTCCCAGTCCACTCCCCCGTCGTACAGCTCCGGGTGGTTCTCCAGCTGCCAGCGCACGAGGTAGCCGCCGTTGGACATCCCGGTGGCGAGGGTGCGGGTGGGCGGCCGGTGGTAGCGCTGGGTGACCACCGTGCGGGCGGCGCGGGTGAGCTGGGTGAGCCGGGCGTTCCATTCGGCGACGGCGTCGCCGGGGCGGGCGCCGTCCCGGTGGAAGGCGAGTCCGGTGTTGCCCTTGTCGGTGGCGGCGTAGGCGTAGCCGCGGGCGAGCACCCAGTCGGCGATGGCCCGGTCGTTGGCGTACTGCTCGCGGTTGCCGGGGGTGCCGGCCACGACGAGGCCGCCGTTCCAGCGGTCGGGCAGCCGGACGACGAACTGGGCGTCGTGGTTCCAGCCGTGATTGGTGTTGGTGGTCGAGGTGTCGGGGAAGTAGCCGTCGACCTGGACGCCTGGCACTCCGCTGGGGACGGCCAGACCCTTCGGGGTCAGTCCGGCCCAGTCGGCCGGGTCGGTGTGGCCCGAGGCGACGGTGCCCGCCGTGGTCAACTCGTCGAGGCAGTCCGCCTGTTGATGAGCCGCGCCCGGCACCCGCAGGCGGGACAGGCTCGCACAGTGACCGGAGGCGGAACCGAGGGCCGCCCCGGCGTCCAGGTCCAGCTCCGCGTCCGCGTCCGCGGGTGAGGGCAGCAGGGCCGCGGTGGCGGCCAGGGCGACGACGCCGAGGGCGACACGTCGGCGCGTCACCGGAGACCGTGGAGTCGGCGGGATCGGCGGAGTCGTTGGAGTCGGCGGGGCGGTGCCGGGGAGCAGGGCCATGAATGGGCCTCCAGGAGGGAGAAGTCCGACGGCTGGAGGCTAGGCGGCACGGGAAGGGGGCGGACATGTGCGCGCCCGCCACGACGTCGACGCGCTCTGGGTGGGACGACGCCATACGGCGCGGAAGGCTCCGGCACTACGCGTTCACGTACATGAACAACATGGCTGTCCGCGACGCCGTACGCCCCGACACGGGGGCTGGATTCGGCAGCCGCCGCCGGAGCGTGCAGGATGGGGGCATGACGACCAAGGTCTATTTCGACATCACCATTGACGGCAAGCCCGCAGGGCGCATCAACTTCAACCTGTTCGACGACGTCGTGCCGAAGACCGCGGAGAACTTCCGCGCGCTGGCCACGGGCGAGAAGGGCTTCGGCTACGCCGGTTCCTCCTTCCACCGCGTGATCCCGGGCTTCATGCTCCAGGGCGGCGACTTCACGCGCGGCGACGGCACGGGCGGCAAGAGCATCTACGGCGAGAAGTTCGCCGACGAGAACTTCAAGCTCAAGCACGACCGGCCCGGCCTGCTGTCCATGGCCAACGCCGGCCCGAACAGCAACGGCTCGCAGTTCTTCGTCACCACCGTCGTGACCGGCTGGCTGGACGGCAAGCACGTGGTGTTCGGCGAGGTCGCCGACGACACCAGCCTGGAGCTGGTGCGGAAGATCGAGTCCCTCGGTTCGCAGAGCGGCTCCACCTCCGCGAAGATCACGATCTCGGCCTCCGGCCAGCTCTGATCCCGTGCCCCATGGGCCGTCCCACGGTCGGCCCATGCCGGGCTCATCACCTTGCTTCCGGATCGACCCGCACGCGGCCACGTCCCGCCCGGTGTCCGGGCGGGACGTGCCCGCGTGCGCGTTCCCGCGGGCCGCGGGTCGGTCTGTCGCCTGTCGCCCATCGCCTACTTGACCGTGAGCGTCTTCGGCCAGCCGTAGCGGCCCGCCTTGCCGAACAGGTTCTTGATGTCGGCCGGCTTCAGCTTGACGCAGCCGTTGGAGTAGTAGTCGTTCGTGCCGTCCCAGCGCTCCGACTCGATCCGGCCCTGCCCGCCGTTCGGCTTCATCTCGCTGTGCACGAAGAGTTCCGTGCGCTTGGTACCGCTCGCGCCGTTGTTCTTGCACCGCTTGTCGGACACCTTGATGACGTAGCCGTTGATGATGCCGTCGAAGTTCGTGCGGTGGAACTCCACCTTGTACTTGCCGTTGGGCAGCCAGCCCCTGGCGGTGGCGCACGGGTTCGTGCTGCCGTTGCCCGAGCCGGCGCGGTAGGAGGCGACCGCCCTGTCCGCCGCGTTGGGCACGCTCTTCATCAGGTGGAGCCGGGAGTCGATCGGGTTGGCCGGGTTCTTCTTGAAGTAGAGGTAGTAGCCACCGCTCGCCGCCCGCGCCTCCGGGGCGGTCAGGGCGGAGGTGGCGGTGACACCGCCGAGCAGGGCCGCCGTGAGGGCGAGCGGGGTGATGCGGGTACGCAGGCTGTCGATACGCATGCGGAACTCCTTGTCGTCGGCTGTACGTCGATGAATCGCCGCCGACCGGTCCACCCCCGTGGGCCCGGTTCGCGGCGACAGCAACTGAGCCTGGGCGGAAGGATCTTGTCCGGCAAGGGCCTGCCCTGTCCGGGACAGCCGCGCCCCTGTCCGGGCTGGTCGGACGGCCGGCGGACGGACGGCCCGGACAAGCCCGGGATGTGGCCGGGACCCTCGTTGCCGGACGGGACTGCCGTGACGACAATGACGGCATGACGATCTCGGGGGGATCGGACCCGGACGAGGCACGTACCGCGTCCGAATACGTCGCCCTGCTGCGGCGGTTGAAGGACGGCAGCGGGCTGACGTACCGGCAGCTGGAACAGCGGGCCGCCGGGCGCGGCGACGTCCTGGCGCGCAGCACGGTCGCCGATGTGCTGCGGCGGGAGGCGCTGCCCCGCGCCGAACTGGTGACCGCGCTGGTCCGCGCCTGCGACGCCGAGACCGACCTGCCGCGCTGGCTCGCCGCCCGCGACCGCCTCGCCGCGTCGCAGGACGAGACCCGGCGGGACGAACCGGATAGGCCGGTTTCATCAGACGTACCGGAGGGGCGTTCCGTACGCCGTCGTCGGCTCGCTCCGGTCGGGAGCAGGCGGGTGGGGACCGCATCGCTCGCCGCGCTGGCCTCGCTCTGCACGGTCGCCCTGCTGGTCGTGGCCGCGATCGTGCTGCTGCCCGAGGGCGACGGCGCGCCCACCGGCGAGAAGGCGGGCAGCCAGGCCTCGGTGCGGCCGACGGCCGCGGCCACGGGCCCCGGCCCGGCCGTTGGCTACGCCCGTATCCGTCCCGCGCGGACGCCGGGCCTGTGCGTGACCGAGGGGGATGTCCGGATGACCGGCGCCGACCGGTCCAAGACGGTCGCGGTCCAGCGGCCCTGCGACCAGGCAGTGCCGCCGCGGACGTACCTCCAGAGGCAGGACGACGGGCTGTACCGCATCCAGTGGCGTCATCCGCAGCACGGCACCGGATGTCTCACCGTCCTCACCGACGGGCCGTACCGCAACACGTTGGAGCCGTGGGACGACTGCCGGTCGGGCGGGCCGGCCCAGCTGTTCCGCATCGAACGCGCGGGCGCGGCCGGTCAGTGGCGGCTGCGCCCGGCCCTGGACGACGGACTGTGCCTCGGGATGTCCGCGGCGGCCGCGGAGCCGGGAACGGCGGCCATGGCGCAGCGGTGTGCCGCAGGCGGAAACCCGGCGCAGGTCTTCCTCATCGGGAGCGAGCCGGCGGGCTGAGCCCGCTCAGAGCTTGGCGCCGAAGTTCTGCGTCCACCAGGGGCCGCCGCTTCCGTCGTGGATGCCCACGCCGATGTTCTTGAAGTCGCAGTTGAGGATGTTGGCACGGTGTCCGGGGCTGTTCATCCAGGACGTCATGACCGACTCGGCGCTCTGCTGGCCCTTGGCTATGTTCTCCCCGTAGGTGGACCAGCGGTAGCCCGCGGCGGTGATGCGCTGTCCCGGGTCGGCGCCGTCCGGGTTGGTGTGGTCGAAGAAGTCGCGGGCGTCCATGTCCTCGGAGTGGTTCAGCGCGGCGCTCCGCAGCTTCGCGTCGTCGGTGAGCGGGCCGCAACCGGCCGCCGCCCGCTCCTTGTTGACGAGGGCGATCACCTGCGCCCCGGTGTCGGTCGGAGCCGCCTGCGCCACCGGCGTGCGCGATGCGCCCGGCCTCGGCGCGGGGGCCTTCCCGGCGGCCGGCGTGCTCTTGGCGGGGCGGGGGCTCGGCGAGGTGCTCGGGCT
>NZ_MUBA01000206.1 GCF_002154575.1 Streptomyces bobili | reverse complement strand
CGGCCGGCGATCTCGGTGACCGGCACGTACCCGGCGGCGTGCGGGGCGGCGTCGCAGAACACGACCCGGGCGGCGGGTACGTCGCGGGCCTCGGCGTAGGAGGCGATGGCGCCGAGCGCCTTGCCGAGGAGATCGCCCGCTGCACCTTCGGCGTCGTCCTGGACACCTCCGGTTCGATGGACCGCACCCTCCTCGGCAAGGCGCTCGGCGCCATCGCCTCCTACGCCGAGGCCCGCGACGTACCCGCCGCCCGGGTCGTGTTCTGCGACGCCGCCCCGCACGACGCCGGGTACGTGCCGGTCACCGAGATCGCCGGCCGGGTCCGCGTGCACGGCCGCGGCGGCACGGTCCTGCAGCCCGGCATCGACCTCCTGCACCGGGCGGACGACTTCCCGCGCGGCGCGCCGGTCCTCGTCATCACCGACGGCTATTGCGACACCCTGCGCGTCCGGCGCGAGCACGCGTACCTGATCCCGCAGGGCCGGCAGCTGCCGTTCACCCCTCGGGGGCCGGTCTTCCGGGTGCGGTGACGGCGAGTGTGATCGGATGGGCCCGTCAAACCCGTTCTGCGGGAGAACCATGCGAAAGGAAGAACCGTGGCCACCACGCGCTCCGCACACACCGTCTGGGAAGGCAGCCTCATCGAGGGGAACGGGGTCGTCACCTTCGACTCCTCCGGCGCCATCGACGAGCAGCCCGTGACGTGGGCCGCCCGCACCCAGGAGGCGAACGGGAAGACCAGCCCGGAGGAGCTGATCGCCGCAGCCCACTCCAGCTGCTTCTCCATGGCGTTCTCGCACGCCCTGGCCGGTGCCGGTACCCCGCCCACCAAGCTGGTCACCTCGGCGGACGTCACCTTCCAGCCGGGCGAGGGCATCACGGGCATCCACCTCACCGTGGAGGGCACCGTGCCGGGCCTCGACGACGACGCGTTCGTCGCCGCCGCCGAGGAGGCCAAGGTCAACTGCCCGGTCTCGCAGGCGCTGAAGGCCGTACCGATCACCCTGTCCGCCAAGCTGGCCTGAACCGCCGGACGTCCGGCCGGTCGCGCGCCCCGCACGACCGGCCGGATCCCGGAGGCCGTCCCCGGGGGGCGCTCAGACGAGACCGGCCAGGCCCGCGATCACCGACTGCGCCCACTCCTGGACGCCGATCGCCGTGCCCGCCGCGACGCCGGTGGCGACGGGGGCCAGGGCTCCCTTGAGGCCGTTCACCGCACGGCGGAGCCTGCCCTGCTCGGGCGGCTGGGGGCCGGTGATCTCCGCCAGGACCTCCTCGGCCGCGGTCCGGGCGTCCTCGCGGTCCCGGTCGGTGAGCCCGGCCTCGGGCAACTGCCGCAGCAGATCGGTCATCAGGGCCGCGAGGGCCTCGAAACCGGGGGCGACAGCGGTGTTGTTCTGCTGGTTCTGTGTGACGGACCGGTTGTTCCACGCCAGCTGGACGCCGGAGACGGGGTCGTTGAACACCGGGCCGTGGTAGTTGTGCACCTGCCGCCCGCCGTCGGTGCGATCGTCCGCGGGGACCTCGGCGGGGTCGTCCATGGGGGTGTCCGTGGGGTCGTTCACGGGGTGGCTCCGTTCTGGTCGTCGAGTTCCTGGATGGTCCGCCGGCCGGCCTCCGGCGTGGCTCGCGGGGCTGTTCCCGGCGTGGCCCGCGTGGGGGCCGGCTCGATGATCTGCTGCGTGACCTCGTCGTTGTTCCACGCCAACTGCACCCCGTGCACGGCCGCGTTGAAGACCGGGCCGTGGTAGTGGTGGTTGACGACCTGCACCGCGGGAGGGGCCGGTTCGGGGACCCGCTCGACCACCGGCAGTGACGTGTGCAGCGAGACCAGGTCGACGCGGCCGTTGTGCTGCACGCCCATGCCCCGGGCGCCCGTCACCGAGCAGTTCACCAGCCGGCCGCCGCCCGACTCGTCGAAGGTGACCCCGGCGGCCGCGCAGTCCTCGAACCGGCTGTCGGCGACATCGACGTACGCGGACTCGGTGCCGCACAGGCCGAACGCCTCCGAACCGGTGACCGTGAGGTTGCGGGCGACGAGCCTCGCCCGGCCGAACGCGACGGCCCCGCCGGCCCGCGTCGCCGAGACGTCACAGTCCTGGACCCGCAGCGACGCCTCCTCGCCGACGCCGAAGCCCAGCAGGCCGTGCTCCGCCGAGACGCGGGTGAGCGTGACGCGGGCCTCGCCGGTGACCGCCACCGCGGACAGGTCGAAGCCGGTGATCCGCACGTCGGTGAGCTGGGCCGTCGTACCGCCGTTGCCCCGCACCTCCAGGCCCGCTGGGCAGCGCTCCACACGGGTCTGCTCGAAGACCGCCCGGGATTCGTCGAACACGCGCAGGGCGACGCCCGACAGATCCTCGACGACCACGCCCGTGAAGTGTCCCCGAGCCTTGTCGACGACGGCGACCCCGACGTTGCCGCCCGTGACGCGGCAGCCGTTCACCCGCGGAGCGCCGCCGTTGGTGGAGAACACGGAGACGCTGCCCGCGTCGACGACCTCGCAGTCCTCGAACGTGCCGCGGCCCGTGGTCTGCACGTTGATGCCGGTGTCGCGGCAGCCGGCGAACACGCTGTCGCGTACCACCGGGTCGGCGCCGCTCGCGACCCCGATGCCGTGTTCGGCGTCGGACACGCGCAGGCCCCGCACGAGCCCGCGGGACTGCTCGATGAACATGACCGCCTCCGCGTGCACCGAGTCCACCCGGCAGCCGGACATGGTCAGTTCGGCGCGGGTGTCGGCCATGACGGCCGCCTTCTCGGTGCCGGTGAGCGCGCATCCGACGAGTTCGGCCCACGCGTCGCTGACCCGGACCCCGTGGATCCGGCTGCCCTCGAACCGGCTGTCCCGGACCGAGACGCGGGCCCCCTCGATCACCGCGAGCGCGTTGTCGGCGGCGTCGTGGAAACCGCACCGCTCGATGCTTCCGCCGGCTCCGGCGAACAGGGTCCGGCCGTAGCGGAACACACTGTCCGTCAGCGTCACCAGGGACGCGCGCCGGGCGTGCACGCAGACCCCGCCGTGCGCCCGCACCTCCGTGTGCTCCAGGGTCAGGCTTCCCCCGAGGCAGTCGACGACATCCGCCTCGCGGCCGACCAGGAGGAGACCGCGGACCCTGACCGTGCCGAAGGCGTCGAGCACGGTTCCCCGCGGCGGGCTCACCACGACCGAGCCGGGTGCTCCGCCCCGGCCGGTCAGCTCGACCTCGCCGCGCACGGTGAGGGACTCCTCGTAGTGGCCGGGGGCGATCTCGATCAGGGCCGGGCCGTGCCGCTCGGCGGCGGCCCGCAGCGCGGACGAGATGTCGGGGTACGCACGACGACCGCCGTGCGGCGCGACCACGTACTTCCTGACCATGCCGGCCTTCCCCCGCCGCGCCCCGGACCTCTCCTGATTCGCAGCCGCCGATGCTACCGGAGGGGCCGGTCCCCCGGCGGGCTCACCGGCTCACGGGTCGGTGCATACGGTCGGCAGTGTGGCGCATACGGCATTCAGGACGGCCGCATACGGTGTGCCGTGGCCGGTCAGCCGGATACGCAGCCGCTCCAGGCCCGCGCGGTGGCCGGTGAGCGGGCCGGTGTCGCCGGTGCGGGCGGCGAACTCCAGGACCGAGGGCAGGAAGTCGGGCAGTTCCTCGCCGGTGAACTCCAGCCCGTGCCGCCGGTAGAGGTCTGTGAGGCGGGCCGGTGACATGCCGTCCCGCCGGTCCCCCTCGTCGTACCACCGGCTCAGACGCAGGCTGTGCCGGTCCCCGGCGTCGAAGACCCGCACGTAGTGCTCGGCCAGCTCCGGCCGCGGCGTCACCGCCGCATGGTCGGTGAACTCCCGCAACGGCGGGGCCGCTTCCCGCAGCAGGGGCAGTCGCGCGTACAGATCGTCGTCGGGGTACGTCAGGCAGAGTGCGGCCGCCTGGTACAGCACGGCGTCCGAGGGCATCACGCCTCCTTCGGGGGCGTTCCGTGCGCGCCCCTGTCGCGAACCTAGGGGCGGGCGCGGGAACGCACCCGTCCACGGCGCCCGTACGGGTCATTCCCCCGGTCGGCGTGCCATGGCCCCGGTCCCCGGCCCCCGGCGTCTCAGGGCTTGCGCGCCACGCCCGCGTAGACCGGCACGATGCCCTCCGCCTGGAGGGCCACGTCCTGCGGGTCGGGCCGCCAGCCGGAGACCGGGATCACGCCCGGACCCAGCAGTTCCAGGCCGTCGAAGAAACGGGAGAACTCCGCCAGCGAGCGGGGGTGGAACGGCGTGCCGCTGCGCCGGAAGTGGTTCGCCGCCTTCTCGATCGCCTCCGGGTTCAGGTCGGGGGTGACCTGGGAGAGGATCAGGTGGCTGCCGGGCGCGAGCGCGTCGACGTACCGCCTCAGCAGCCCGTACACGTCGTCGCCCGTCGGGTCGTCGCCCAAGTAGTGGGTGAGCGCGACCAGCGACAGCGCCACCGGCCGGTCGAGGTCGAGGGAGTCGGCGGCGCGGCCCAGCAGGGTGTCGACGTCACGGACGTCGGCGTGCACGTACTCGGTGGCACCCTCGTCCGAACCGTGCAGCAGCGCCTGCGCGTGCCGCAGCACGATCGGGTCGTTGTCGGCGTAGACGATCCTCGACTCGGCGGCGACGGTCTGCGCCACCTGGTGCAGATTGGGTTCGGTGGGGATGCCCGTGCCGATGTCCAGGAACTGGCGGACGCCCGTCTCGGCGACGGTTCGCACGGCCCGCTGCATGAAGCGGCGGTTGGCGCGTGCCCCGCGCAGCACCGTGCCGTCCACGGCGAGGATCTTGCGGGCCAGTTCCTCGTCCACGGGGTAGTTGTCCTTGCCGCCCAGCCACCAGTCGTACACGCGGGCCGGATGCGGCCTGCTCGTGTCGATGCGGACGGCGGCCTCGGACTCGGATCCGGTCATGCGCGGTCTTCTCCTGGTGAGTGCGGACGAACAGGGCGGGGGGTGAACGGGCCGGCGGCGCCCGGTGGTTCAGAACTCCGCGCGGACCTCGCGCAGGAGTTTCAGGGTGTGCTGGGCCGACGCGGCGTGCGTGGTCATGTGGTCGAGGACCTCCAGATGCGCGGAGACCTCCTTGCGCGAGTCCAGGTACAGGGCGCCGGACAGGTACTCGGTGACGACCATGTCGGGCAGTTCGGGCTCGGCGAAACGGAACAGCGAGAACGGTGCGGACGTCCCAGGGTGCGGGCCGCTCGCGAACTCCGAGACCTGCAGCGTGATCCGGTCGCGCTCCGCCAACTCCAGGAGTCTGTCCATCTGTTCGTACATGACGTCGGCGTCGACGCTGACCGGGCGGCGCAGGACCGTCTCGTCCAGCACGGCCCACAGATGGGGCGGATCGGGGCGCTCCAGCAGCTGTTGCCGGGCCAGTCGCAGCGACACGTGCCGCTCGATCGCCTCCGGGCTGCTCACGCCGACCGTGCCGGCCTCCAGCACGGCACGCGCGTACCGCTCCGTCTGCAACAGGCCCGGAACGAAGTGGGGTTCGTAGGAGCGGATGAGGCGGGCCGCGCCCTCCAGGCTGACGTACAGGCTGAACCAGTCGGGCAGGACGTCGTGGAACCGCTGCCACCAGCCGGGGCGGTTCGCCTCCTCGGCGAGCGTGACGAAGGTCCCGGTCTCCTCCTCCGACACCCCGTAGGTCTCCAGCAGCACCTGCACGTACGGGATCTTCAGGGAGACCTCGGCCATCTCCATGCGCCGTACGGTCGCCGGGGCCACCCGCAGCGCGCGGGCCGCCTCCTCCCGGCTGAGACCCGCCGCCTCGCGCAGCTCCTGCAGCCGCCTGCCGAGTACCACCTGGCCCACCGTGGGCGCGGGCCGCCGCTCACTCACGCCACGCCTCCCCTGCGTGTCGAAACACGCCGGTCAGTGTGTCATGTTCCGGCTGTGCGACGACAGGGACGACGGCTACGGGCATTACCTCAGGGGTAATCGACGGACGCCCGCGCCGACGGGATCGTAGGGGCAACGGGTTTCCGGGGCGGCGCACTCCGCTCCGGAAGACCCGGTCCCAGCAGGCCGTTCCCCGACCTCGACGGAGGGTGATTCATCATGTCCGCAACCCAGCCCGCCACGCTCACCGCACTCGCCCGCACCGCCGAACCGCACAGCGCCCTGCGCCGCTTCCTCGCCCTCGACGCCGTGGTGACCGGAGCGAACGGCGTCGCCTACCTCGCGGCGTCGGGTCCCCTCGGCCGGCTCCTCGGCGTCGGCTCCACGCTGCTGCTCGAACTCGGCCTGGTCCTCACGGTGTACGCCGCCGCGGTCGGCCTTCTCGCCTCGCGCGCCCGTCCGGCCGTACTGCCGGTGAAGGCGGTGGTCGAGATCAACCTCGCCTGGTCGGCCCTGAGCGTCCTCGCCCTGGCGCTGTGGCTGTCCCCGACCGCGACCGGGGCGGTGTGGACCGTGCTCCAGGCCGCGACGGTGGCCGGGTTCGCGGCCCTGCAGCACCTCGCCCTGAGAGCGCGCCGGACCTGAGGGGCCGCTCAACCCATCAGTGAATGCAGGTACTTGACCGTCGCCGGGTCGGCCGGGAGCAGTGTCTCGATGGCCAGCTCGGCGACCGTCACGTCCATCGGTGTGTTGAACGTGGAGATCGACGAGATGAACGACAGCGTCCGCCCCTCGTGCTCGATCAGCATCGGCAGCGCGAAGTACGGCACGGGCTCGGCGGGTTCGGCCCCCGGCGCGGTTTCCGCGACCGGATACGCGCAGACCTCGTCGTACAGCGCGCGCAGCGGGGCGGAGCGGTGGAGGGCGATCTGCCGTTCCATCTGGGCGAGCAGATGGCCGCGCCACTCGGGCAGATTGCGGATGCGCGGCGCGAGGCCCTCCGGGTGCAGCGTCAGCCGCATCGCGTTCAGCGGCGGCGCGAGCAGCGACTCCGGGAGGCCGTCCATCAGCATGGTGATCCCGCGGTTGGCCGCCAGCACGTTGTACGTCGCGTCCACGACCAGTGCCGGATACGGCTCGTAGCCCTGGATCAGGCGTTCCATGCCGGAGCGCAGCGCGTCCAGTGCCGGATCGTCCAGCGGGGTCTCGCGGTAGCGGGGGGCGTAACCGGCCGCCACCAGCAGGGTGTTGCGCTCGCGCACGGGCACGTCGAGGTGCTCGGCCAGCCGCAGCAGCAACTCCTCGCCGGGTCGGGAGCGGCCGGTCTCGACGAAGCTGATGTGCCGGGCCGAGGAGTCCGCGCGCAGGGCCAGTTCCAGCTGGCTGACCCGGCGCCGCTCCCGCCAGGCCCGCAGGAGGGGGCCGACGCCCCGG
>NZ_MUBA01000205.1 GCF_002154575.1 Streptomyces bobili | reverse complement strand
AACATCAGAGGGCCCTCACCGATCCGGTGAGGGCCCTCTGATGTTGCTACTCAACTGTCGGGGTGGCGGGATTTGAACCCACGACCTCTTCGTCCCGAACGAAGCGCGCTACCAAGCTGCGCTACACCCCGATGTCGCTGCTGTACTGCTTGTCGCGGCGACGTCGTTTACTTTAGCCCACCGCTGCCTAGAGACGAAATCCGGTTTTGACGCGGTGGGGGATGGGGTTCGGGCGGGCGTGGTCGAGGGCGACCAGGAGGACGGCCAGGGCGTAGAAGGAGAGGCCGAGGAGGAGCGCGTTGGCCAAAGTGTGCTTGTAGCCGTGGGCCGCGGCGTCGAGGAACGGGTAGAAGTAGCGGTCAGGGGCGCCGGTGTCGATCAGTGCCGCGCGGGTCAGGAAGAAGGCCAGGTAGGTCAGGGGGTAGACCAGCCAGGCCGCCCCCTGGCGCAGGTGGAGATGGCCGGGGGCTGTCAGCAGCAGCCAGTCCAGGAGGGCCGCCGCCGGGATCACCGTGTGCAGGAGGTGATGGACGACCGCGTGCCAGCCGGTCGGGGCGCCCGCCGTGCCCGTCACCGAGAACGGGCTCGCCGCGTCCGCCAGCAGCAGGTGGTACACCAGCCCGTTGATCACGGCGTAGAGCAGTGCCGCACCCGTCAGGGCCGAAGGGAGGGGGCGGCGGGCTGTCCAGGCGCGGCGGGCTGAAGCGAGGGTGACCAGGGCAAGCAGGATCGTGCTCTGGACCGAGAAGTGGCTCAGTACCCGTGGCGGGCTGCCGAGCAGCAGGGCGAGGGTCACCGCTCCGGCCGCCGTTCCGGCGATGAGCAGCCGTAGCAGGCCTGCCAGTCGGCGGCGTACCGGCGTCACCACCGCGGAGGCGGGGACGAAGGAGGGCAGGAGCGCGTGGGTCCGCGGGATCGCCGGCAGGTCCGGGATGTCCCTGGGTATCGGGGCGGTCATGCCCTCACGCTAGGGAATGCGCACAAAAGGGGCGATGCGGGTGACCCGTCCGGGGGAGTCCGAGTTCCCCAGCCCAGCCCCCTACTCCTTCCCCACCAACGTCAACAACGTCACCTCCGGCGGGCACGCGAACCGCACCGGCGTGTAGCGGTTCGTGCCGCAGCCCGCCGACACGTGCAGGTACGCCGTGTGGTCGTCCACCGTGTGCGTGGACAGGCCCTTCACCCGGTCCGTGTCCAGGTCGCAGTTGGTGACGAGGGCACCGTAGAAGGGGATGCAGAGCTGGCCGCCGTGTGTGTGACCGGCCAGGATCAGGGGGTAGCCGTCCGCCGTGTACGCGTCCAGGACGCGGAGGTACGGCGCGTGCACGACGCCCATCGAGAAGTCCGCCGTCTCCGACGGGCCGCCGGCCACCTGCGCGTACCGGTCCCGCTTGATGTGCGGGTCGTCCAGTCCCGTCAGCTCCACCGACACGCCGTCGATCTTCAGCGTGCTGCGGGTGTTCGTCAGGTTGACCCAGCCGGCGCCGTCGAAGCCGTCGCGCAGGTCCTCCCACCGGTTGTGGACGACGCCGACCACGGGCGGGTTGCCGTTCAGCCCGTGCCGGCCCTGGAACTTCTCCGACAGGTAGCGGGCAGGGTTGCGCGGCGTGGGGCCGTAGTAGTCGTTGGAGCCGAAGACGTACGCGCCCGGGAACTCCATCAGCGGGCCGAGCGCGTCGAGGACCTCGGGGATGCCCTCCGGGTCGGACAGGTTGTCCCCGGTGTTGATCACGAAGTCGGGTCGCAGGCCGGCCAGCGAGCGCAGCCAGCGCTGCTTCTTGCGCTGGCCCCCGACCATGTGGATGTCGGACACCTGCAACACGCGCAGGGGCCGCATCCCGGCGGGGAGGACGGGGACCGTCACCCTCCGGAGACGGAAGGAGCGGGCCTCGAATCCCGCCGAGTACACCAGACCGGCGGCGCCAGCCGCCGCGATGGACAGAGGTACTCCGTATCGCGCGCGCATACGACCATCGTGTCAGACCCGGTCGGCGGCTCGGACCCCACCGTCCCTGGAACATCCCTGAGCCGCCCCTCAGTTGTCCCTGACGTGCCGCCCCCTAAATGAAGGGGCGTCGTTCCGTCCGTACCTGCGACAATCAAACCCATGACCACGCTCAAGTCGAAGCTCAAGGAAGACCTCAACGCTGCGATCAAGGAGCGCGACGAGCTCCGCTCCTCGACGCTCCGGCTGACCCTCACCGCGATCACGAAGGAAGAGGTCGCGGGCAAGACCAAGCGCGAGCTGTCCGACGACGAGGTGCAGAAGGTGATCACCCGTGAGGCGAAGAAGCGCCGCGAGGCCGCGGACGCCTTCGCGCAGGGTGGTCGCGCCGAGTCGGCCGAGCGGGAGAAGGCGGAGGGCGAGATCCTCGCCACGTACCTGCCCAAGCAGCTCGGCGACGACGAGCTGGAGGCCATCGTCGCCCAGGCCGTCGCGGAGGCGAAGGCAGCCGGTGCCGAGGGTCCGCGCGCGATGGGCGCCGTCATGAAGATCGTGAACCCGAAGGTGGCCGGCCTGGCGGAGGGCGGCCGCGTCGCCGCCGCGGTCAAGAAGTCCCTCGCGGGCTGACGGGAACGACCGGCTGGCCGAGCAGGCCGGCCAGCCTGGCTAACCGAAACGACCGGCTGGCCGGGCTGGCATGGCAGACCGGCCCGGCTGCAAAACGGCCAGACATACCTACGGCCTCTGTCCCCCCGTAAGGGGAGACAGAGGCCGTAGCGCACCCAGCGCGAGCCGGTAACGCGGGAGGAGAGGGGGGAGGGCCTCAGCCCCGTCCCCCACCCCCATTGCCGCCGCTCCCATTGCCCTGCCCCTGGAACAGGTTGTCCGGGAGGGTGATGCCGCCGTTGGTGTCGCCCGTCGTGCCGCCGTCGATGAGGCCGCCGATGAAGCCCTCGTCGCCGTTGTTCCCGTCGTCGTTGCCGCGGCCGTTGTCGCGGTCGCGGTCGTCTTCCTTGGGGTCCTTCTCGCCGCTCGGGATGGTGATGAGGTTGAAGGGGGGAGCTTCCTTGCCCTCCAGCGCGCCCGTCATGGCGTCCCGCCAGATCGGGCCGGGCGTGTCACCGCCGTAGACCTGGCCGTGGTAGGTGCCGCCGATGGAGATGTTGGTCATCTTCACCTTCTGGGAGGCGCTGCCGACCCAGACGGCCCCGGAGAGGTTCGGGGTGTAGCCGACGAACCAGGCGTTCTTGCGCTCGTCCGTCGTACCCGTCTTACCGGCATTCGCACGGCCGGACAGACCGGCCTGCTTGCCCGTACCGGAGTCGACCACTCCGCTCAGGAGGGTGTTGATGCTGTCGGCGGTCTTCTCACTCATCGCGCGCGAGCAGGTCGACTTCGGGACCTCCAGCGACTTCTTCTCGCCGCCGACGGTCTGGGTGATCGACTCGATGGCGACCGGCGTGCAGTACATGCCGCGGCTGGCGAAGGCGGCGTACGCGCTCGCCATCGTCAGCGGCGAGAGGCCGGTCGAGCCGAGGGTCATCGAGGACGGCACCTCGGGCACCTTGTCGCCGTTGCCCTGGACGACGCCGAGAGCGTCGCTCATCTTCACCACGGGGCACATGCCGATGTCGCCGAGCATCTGCACGAAGTAGGTGTTGACCGACAGCTCCATGGCCTCCCGCAGCGCGTAGGGACCGACCTCGGACTCCGCCTCGTTCTCGAGCGTCTCGTTGTTGGTGTTGACCCAGGGCTTGCCGCTGCACGTCTGCACCTGCTGCGGGTACGGCATCTTGTACGGCGCGGGGTACGACTGCGTCGGCGGCTTGCCCTGCTCCAGCGCCGCCGCGGCCACGAACGGCTTGAACGTCGAACCGGTCGGGAAACCGAAGTTCGAGCCGCCCATCGCGGAGTTGACCGAGAAGTTGTACTCGGTCTCGTTCTTGCCGTAGCCGTACGGCTTCGACTGGCCCATTCCGAGGATCTTGCCGGTGCCGGGCTCGACGAGCGTGGCGGCCGCGGCCACCTTGTCCGACTTGTAGACGTGGTCCTTCAGCGAGTCCTGCACGGAGGCCTGCGCCTGGGGGTCGAGCGTCGTCCTGATGGTCAGGCCGCCCTGGTTCCAGACCTTGGCGCGCTCTTCCTTCGTCTTGCCGAAGACCGGGTCGCTGAGGAAGACGCGCTCGACGTACTTGCAGAAGAAGCTGGCGCCCTGCACGGCCGTGATGCAGCCGTTCTTCGGCTGGGTGACCTTCAGTCCCAGCGGGGCTTCCTTCGCCTTGTCCGCCTCGGCCCGCGAGACGTCGCCGACCTCCGCCATGCGCTCCAGCACGACGTTACGGCGCTTGACGGCCTCGGCCTCGTCATTGACGGGGTCGTACCGGCTGGGCGACTGGACGATGCCGGCCAGCAGGGCCGATTCGGCGAGGGTCAGGTCCTTGGCGTGCTTGGAGAAGTACCGCTGCGCGGCGGCCTCGACGCCGTAGGCCTGCTGGCCGAAGAAGGTGATGTTCAGGTAGTTCTCGAGGATCTTCTTCTTGCCCAGCTCCTCCTCGACCTGGATCGCGTACTTCAGTTCGCGGATCTTGCGGCCGATGGTCTGCTGGGTGGCCTGCGCGACCTTCGTCGGGTCGTCACCGGCCTCCTCGACGAAGACGTTCTTCACGTACTGCTGCGTGAGCGTCGAGGCGCCCTCGGAGACACCGCCGCTCTGCGCGTTCTTGTTCAGGGCGCGCAGGACGCCCTTCAGGTCCACCGCGCCGTGCTGGTAGAAGCGCGAGTCCTCGATCGCGACGATCGCCTTCTGCAGGTACGGCGAGATGTTCTTGAGGTCGACGACCGTACGGTCCCGTGAGTAGACCGTGGCGATCTGGTCGCCGTCGGCGTCGAGGATCGTGGTGCGCTGGCTCAGCGGCGGCGTCTTGAGGTTGGCGGGGAGTTCGTCGAAGGACTCCACCGAACCCTTCGCGGCCAGGCCCAGTGCGCCGACCGCGGGCAGCGCGATGCCGGCCAGCACGGCTCCCGCGAGCACACTGACACCGAGGAACTTTGCGGCTTGCTGGGTAGCAGTCAGACCACCGCCGGAGCTCTTCTTAGGCATGGGGGCAGCCTAATCCGTAGTTATGAGCGATCCGCAGGAGCAGGGGCTTCTCGGAGCGTTCGAGTACCAGACCGTGACATCCAGGTGCAGCCGGGCCGTGGAGGCCTCAACGCAGATCGGTGCGTGGGTCTGGTGCGAGTGGTGGCGGTCGCGTGGGCGCTGGGCGGACGCCTTCTAACGCCCAGACCTCGACGTCTCCAGGCAGAGCGCGTCAACACCTCTCGACTTGACCCCTCGTTTGTGTTGGTGGTGCGAGCCCGCCGCACGGTGACCTCTTGATACGCCCGAGCCTTCTGAGCTCCCGCACAGACCGAGGCCCGTGGGGTGCGCCGGTGTCACGAACGGCTAGTGAGGTGGCGGCCCGGCCGTGGTGCGGTCGAGGCCTGGGATTAGGTCGCTGCGTGGCCCGCATGCGCTCGTGACCAGCGCAAACACCGAACTCTGGGGAGGGAAATCTTGATCTACTGCGGAATCGACCGGGCGGAACGAACCCACGACGTAGCCCTGGTCGACGACACCGGTCAGCTGCTGGCCAAGCGGCACATCACCGACGACACGGCTGGCTACAAAATCTTGCTGGAACTGCTCGCCGAGTACGGCGACACCGCAGAGAACCCGATCCCGGTCGCGATCGAGACCTCCCGCGGCCTGCTGATGGCTGTGCTGAGGACCGGCAAGCGCAAGGTGTTCGCAATCAACCCGATGGCTGCCGCACGCTACCGCGACCGGCACAGCGTCTCGCGCAAGAAGTCCGACGCCGGCGACGCCCTGGTCCTGGCGAACATCCTCCGCACCGACATGCACGCCCACCGGCCTCTGCCGGACGACTCCGCCCTAGGCCACGCGATCACCGTCCTCGCCCGCGCCCAGCAGGACTCTCCGTGGAACCGGCAGCAGCTCGCCAACCAGCTCCGGTCTCTGCTGCGCGAGTACTACCCCGCTGCTCTGGCAGCCTTCGCCAACTGGACCAACGGCCTGTGTCGCCCCGAAGCCCGTGAACTCCTCAAGACCGCCCCGACACCGGCCCGGCCGCACGTCTGACCAGCACCCAGATCCAGGCCGCGCTCAAGCGAGCCGGCCGCTAGCGTGGCATCGAACCCGAGGCCGACCGCCTCCGCGAAGTCTTCCGCGCTGAGTGGGCCCACCAGCCGCCGCTGATCGAAGACGCACTCGGCAACCGAGGCCGTTGTCATTGCGGCTTGAGACGGTCAGCGGGGAGTGAGGCAGGCTTCGAGGGCGGCTCGCTGTTGTAGTGGCAGATGGTCGCCGAGGGGCACTTTGCGGGGGCTGTGCTCGCCCTCGCAGAGCCAGCTCTGTTCGTCATCGTCGAACCACCAGTCCTCGGCGCCCCACATGGGGTGCCCCTGAAGCAGGTGTCTGGCCAACGCCTCGCTCGCCTCGGGCGCACCCTGAACGACCAGAGCCTCGACCACCGCCGTCACGGCCTCCTCCGGAACCGCCGCGTCGCCGAGAACAGGCAGAAGAAGGAGGAGACGGGCGTGAGAGTCGGTTACGCCTGCCGCACCCGGTGGTGCCTCCAGCAGGGCGGCGAGCTCGGGCCAGCACAGCCCAGGGCCGATGCGGTCCTGATCGTCACTGGCCAGGACGAGATCCTGGCTCCAGTCGGGATGCGTGAGGAAGTAGTCCGTCGTGGTGAACTCCTCGCCGCTGTTGAAGTGCACGACGATCGCGAAGCCGCCGGCCAGCGGCACCGTGAACCTCGCCCACGCCGACCGGTCGTGAAGCGTGTCCAGCATGGCGTCCGCGTCGTCCGCGTCCGATCCGAAAGCCTCCGGCGCGAACCCGTCAGCCAGGTCCGCCAAGTACGCAGGCCAGAAGCCCGGCTCATCCAGGAGCGGGTGCCCGTCCACGACGGGCGACGAGGAGTACCAGTGCCGTGCCATCACCATGCCGGGATTCTCTCCAAGCCCGGCCTCGCGGCCGACCGACTTGACGGCATAGCAACGTGAGGTGTCTACGTTCTCATTCGCCGGACACGCGTCAATGCCTTGGCCTAAGCTGCTCTCAACTGTCACAGCAGCAGGGCTACGTATCAATACGTCCGGCGACCCCGAATCGTTCCGGAGGTTCCTCACTTTCTTGGTGAGAGCGTGTCCGAATCCGCCTTGTGTGTCACCCGGTGTCCGTTGTGACTCAAGGAAACCGTCCCGATTTGCCGGGATGGTCGCACATGTCGCAGGCTCACTCCCCCGGGTGATCTGCCGCTTACGCATAGTCCGTTCGGGCCATTCAAGATTGGGCCCGACGGGGGTGTTGCGCTGTGCCCACCTTCCGTAACGTCCTCAACTGGCGGCGGTGAATATGCCGCTGCCGCCGTGGGGGAGCCTCGATTCGGGAGAGGACGGCGCCGGTATGGGCTGGGTAACCGACTGGAGTGCGCAGGCCGCCTGCCGCACTACCGATCCGGATGAACTGTTTGTTCAGGGAGCAGCGCAGAACAGGGCCAAGGCGGTGTGCACCGGATGCCCGGTGCGGACCGAGTGCCTCGCTGACGCGCTCGACAACCGCGTCGAGTTCGGCGTGTGGGGAGGCATGACGGAGCGCGAGCGCCGCGCACTGCTGCGCAGGCGGCCGACCGTGACGTCCTGGCGCCGGCTCCTGGAGACCGCGCGCTCGGAGTACGAGCGCGGAGCGGGCATCGTGCCGCTCGACGACGACCAGGTGTACGAGAACTACGCGGCGGTGAGCTGAGGGGGTCCGTCCCCTCAGGCCTCCGCCTCGGGCAGCTCCGGCCGGTTGGCCGCGAGCCGGTTGCCGATGTCCCGCAACCCCGCCAGGTCATGTACGTCACCGGGCAGCGCGGCCACTTCGGCCACGGCCACCTCGGGGTGCAGCGAGGCGAAGCGGTCCCGTGTGCGCTGCTCGCGGGAGAGCAGGTGCATACGATCGGCGTGCAGCCTCAACAGGCCTGCGGTGAGCTGGTCGGCGGACCGCTCCGGGTCGGGGCCGGTGGGGGAGCCGCCGTCGGTGTCCCTGTCGGCGGCCGGTGTCCCAGGAGCGGTTGCTTCTGAACTGCCATACGTGTCGGGAGAGTTACGAAGTCCAGCTTTCCCGCCGTCCTGATCCACAATGCGGGTTTCTTCAAGATTTTCGGCGGCGGCGAGTGCCCGCTCGGCGGACAGCTGGGCGGCGCCGCTGCCGTGGACCCGGTTGAGGACCAGCCCGGCCAGCGGCATCTCCTCGGCGGCCAGCCGCTCCACGAAGTAGGCCGCCTCGCGCAACGCGTCCCGCTCGGGCGCCGCCACCACGAGGAACGACGTCCCGGGCGCCTGGAGGAGCTTGTAGGTGGCGTCCGCGCGCGTGCGGAAGCCACCGAAGGTCGTGTCCATCGCGGCCACGAACGTCTGGACGTCCTTGAGCAGTTGGCCGCCGAGGAGTTTGCCGATGGTGCCGGTCATCATCGACATCCCGACGTTGAGGAACTTCATCCCGGCGCGGCCGCCCAGCTTGGCCGGGGCCGTCAGCAGACGGATCAGCCGTCCGTCGAGGAACGATCCGAGCCGCTTGGGCGCGTCCAGGAAGTCGAGCGCGGAACGGGACGGCGGGGTGTCGACGATGATCAGGTCCCACTCGTCCCGCGCCCGCAGTTGGCCCAGCTTCTCCATCGCCATGTACTCCTGCGTGCCGGCGAAGCCCGCGGAGAGCGACTGGTAGAAGGGGTTCGACAGGATCGTGGCCGCCCGCTCGGCGTCCGCGTGCGCCTCGACGACCTCGTCGAAGGTGCGCTTCATGTCGAGCATCATCGCGTGCAGCTCGCCGTCCCCCTCTACGCCCTTCACACGCCGGGGCGTGTTGTCGAGGGAGTCGATGCCCATGGACTGCGCGAGGCGGCGCGCCGGGTCGATGGTGAGGACGACCACCTTGCGGCCACGCTCGGCCGCCCTGAGGCCCAGCGCCGCCGCCGTCGTCGTCTTGCCGACCCCGCCGGAACCGCAGCACACCACGATGCGGATGCCCGGATCGTCGAGCAGCGGATCGACGTCCAGTACGCGCACGGGGGAGAGGCGGCGGGTGCCCTCCTGGGCCGGAGCCTTGTCCGCACTCATGACATCCCCTGCTTCCGCAGCTCGCTGGCGAGTTCGTACAGGCCCGCGAGGTCCACGCCCTCGGCGAGCAGCGGCAGTTCGTGCAGCGGCAGACCCAGCTCGCCCAGTACGGCGCGCTGCTCATGCTCCAGCGCATACCGCTCGGCGTACTCGTCGGCCTGGGTCAGCAGGGGGTCCACCAGCCGCTCGGCGTGCCCGCCCCGGCGCGCCCCGCCGAGTCCCGCGGCGGACAGTGACCGCGCAACAGAAGAACGCGCCACCGTCCTGACGAGTTCCAGCCCGTCCGGGTCCAACACCTCGGGCCGGACCATGTTGACGACGACCCGCCCCACCGGCAGCCTCGCGGCCCGCAGTTCCGCGATGCCGTCGGCCGTCTCCTGGACGGGCATCTCCTCCAGCAGCGTCACCAGGTGCACCGCCGTCTCGGGGGACTTCAGGACCCGCATCACGGCCTGCGCCTGATTGTGTATCGGACCGATCTTGGCGAGGCCCGCGACCTCGTCGTTCACGTTCAGGAAGCGGGTGACGCGGCCCGTGGGCGGGGCGTCCATGACGACGTAGTCGTACACGAACCGCCCGCTTCTGTCCTTCCTGCGCACCGCCTCGCACGCCTTGCCGGTGAGGAGTACGTCCCTCAGACCGGGCGCGATGGTGGTGGCGAAGTCGATCGCGCCGAGCTTCTTCAGGGCCCGGCCCGCGCTGCCCAGTTTGTAGAACATCTGGAGGTAGTCCAGAAGGGCCAGTTCGGGGTCGATCGCCAGGGCATACACCTCCCCGCCCCCGGGAGCGACGGCGATCTTCCGCTCCTCATAAGGCAGCGCTTCCGTTTCGAAGAGCTGCGCGATGCCCTGGCGCCCCTCGACCTCGACGAGAAGCGTCCGCTTCCCCTCGGTCGCGAGAGCCAACGCGAGAGCGGCGGCGACCGTGGTCTTTCCGGTCCCGCCCTTGCCGCTGACGACCTGGAGCCTGCTCACGTCTTCGAGCGTAACCAGTCGGCGCGCGAGCCAATCGGCAGGCTGTGGATAACCGGTGTCCGGTCGGCCACATGGCCGGGGACGGACCCTCGCCGTCACAGCGGATAAAGTCGGCCCATGACCAAGTGGGAATACGCAACCGTGCCGCTGCTCGTCCATGCCACGAAGCAGATTCTGGACACCTGGGGCGAGGACGGCTGGGAGCTCGTCCAGGTCGTGCCCGGCCCGAACAACCCCGAGCAGCTCGTCGCCTACCTGAAGCGGGAAAGGGCGTGAGCGCGGTCGAGGACAGGCTCGCCGAGCTGGGCCTGACCCTGCCCGCGGTCGTCCCGCCCCTCGCGGCCTACCAGCCGGCCGTGCAGTCCGGCCGCTACGTGTACACGTCCGGCCAGCTGCCGATGGTGGACGGCAAGCTGCCCGTCACCGGCAAGGTCGGCGCCGAGGTCACCCCCGACGAGGCCAAGGACCTGGCCCGCACCTGCGCGCTGAACGCCCTGGCCGCCGTCAAGTCGGTCGCGGGCGACCTGGACCGCATCGCGCGCGTGGTGAAGGTCGTCGGCTTCGTGGCGTCGGCCTCCGACTTCACCGGCCAGCCCGCTGTCCTCAACGGCGCGAGCGAGCTGCTGGGTGAGGTCCTCGGCGACAAGGGCGTGCACGCGCGCAGCGCGGTGGGCGTCGCCGTACTGCCGCTGGACTCGCCCGTCGAGGTGGAGATCCAGGTCGAGCTGGCCGAGTAGCCGACGGGACCGGTGGACGCCGGGGCCCCAGGGGCGCACCTCCTGACCTCGGGCACCTCTCGAACATTCGCGCATCACGGGATAGCCTCCGGCCATGGCGAATGGGCAGTGGTTTCCACCGGACTGGCCGGAGCGCATCCGTGCGCTCGCGGACGGCACGCTCACCCCGGTCGCCCCGAAACGCGCGGCCACCGTGATGCTCCTGAAGGACGCGGGCAGCGGCCCCGTCGTCCACATGCTGCGCAGACGCGCCTCCATGGCCTTCGCCGGAGGCGCGTACGCCTATCCGGGCGGTGGAGTCGACCCGCGTGACGACGACCGGCACGTGCGCTGGGCGGGCCCCCCGCGCGCGTGGTGGGCCGAGCGGCTCGGCGTCGGCGAGACGGCGGCCCAGGCCATCGTCTGCGCGGCCGTGCGGGAGACGTACGAGGAGGCCGGGGTGCTGCTCGCCGGGCCGACCCCCGACTCCGTCGTCGGCGACACCACAGGCGACGACTGGGAGGCCGACCGGGCCGCCCTCGTCGCGCGCGAGACGTCCTTCGCCGAGTTCCTGGACCGCCGAGGGCTGGTGCTGCGCTCCGATCTCCTGGGCGCCTGGACGCGCTGGATCACCCCGGAGTTCGAGCCCCGCCGCTACGACACCTGGTTCTTCGTCGCCGCACTCCCCGAGGGGCAGCGCACCCGAAACGCCTCCACCGAGGCCGACCGCACGGTCTGGATCCGCCCCGCAGACGCGGCGGCCTCCTACGACGAGGGCGAGCTGCTGATGATGCCGCCCACGATCGCGACGCTGCGCCAACTGCTCCCCTACGGCTCCGCCGACGAGGCCCTGGCCGCCGCACCCGCGCGCGATCTCACCCCGGTCCTGGCGCGGGCCCGTCTCGTGGACGGCGAGGTCGAGCTGTCCTGGCCGGGACACGACGAGTTCACCAAGCACATCCCGACCGGTGGAGGCCCCGCATGACCGACGCGGCGGCCCTGCCCGGCCAGCCCCGGGGCCGAGTCCAGTCGGGGCCCGCCACCGCGCGCACGGTCAACGTCCTCGCGCCCAACGCCTCCGCGATGACCCTGGACGGCACGAACACCTGGCTCGTCTCCGAACCCGACTCGGACCTGGCCGTCGTGATCGACCCGGGACCCCTCGACGAGGTCCACCTTCGCGCGGTCGTCGACACCGCCGAGAAGGCCGGCAAGCGCGTCGCCCTGACCCTGCTCACCCACGGCCACCCCGACCACGCCGAGGGCGCCGCCCGCTTCGCCGAGCTGACCGGCACGAAGGTGCGGGCCCTGGACCCGGCGCTGCGGCTGGGCGACGAGGGCCTGGCCGCCGGTGACGTCATCACGGTCGGCGGCCTGGAACTGAGGGTCGTACCGACGCCGGGCCACACCGGCGACTCGCTCTGCTTCCACCTGCCGGCCGATCGCGCCGTCCTGACCGGCGACACGATCCTCGGCCGCGGTACGACCGTCGTGGCGCACCCCGACGGCCGGCTGGGCGACTACCTGGACTCCCTGCGGCGGCTCAGGTCCCTCACGGTCGACGACGGCGTCCACACGGTCCTGCCGGGCCACGGACCCGTCCTGGAGGACGCCCAGGGCGTCGTCGAGTTCTACCTCGCCCACCGGGCCCACCGCCTCGCCCAGGTCGAGACGGCCGTGGAGGACGGCTTCCGGGAGCCCGCCGAGGTCGTCGCCCACGTCTATGCCGACGTGGACCGCTCCCTGTGGCCGGCGGCGGAACTTTCGGTACGCGCCCAGCTGGAGTACCTCCAGGAGCACGGCCTCATCTAGAGCCTCTCGTTCGGATCAGGCGAAAGACCCCAGGCCGCGCCCCTCAGTCCGGCCGGGGTGCCTTCACGCCGTGCACGCGCGCGTACTCCTGCGCCAACCAGGGCCCGAGATCGTCGACGTACGCGCGCAGGACGCCCGCGTCCCCGGTCGGCTCGTAGCCGCGTACGGCCGCCGCGCGGAGCTGGTCCGCGCGCGCTGGGTAGTACGCGGCGAAGGCCTCCGCCATCTCGCTCAGGTCGCTGGTCCAGCCGTTCCAGCGCGGCATGACCAGGGTGAAGGCGGTGCGCACGAGGTGCCGGGACATGTACCGGACCAGCGGCAGCCGGGCCACGCCGGTGTCCTCGGTCTCGGCGATGCGGGTACGCCAGCGGGCGAGGAGCAGCGCGAGGTCGCCGTTGGTCTCCCTGGCGAGCAGGGAGTCTGGGCGGTAGCGCGGCAGGTGCCCGGCCAGGTCCTCGCCGAGCAGCGGTGTGCACAGACACGCCACGAACCAGCCCAGGTCGTGTCTCTCCAGGTCGCTCAGCAGCCGAGTACGGCCGTAGAGCAGCGTGCCGACCCCGTCGATCTGCGGGTACTCCTTGTCGAGCGCCTCGCCCAGGGCGCGGGCGCCCGCCCGGTCCGCCTCGGTGGGTTCCTCGTGCAGTGCGACCAGGAGGTCCAGGTCGCTGCGTCCCACGCGCGCGGTGCCACGCGGAAGCGACCCGTACAGATAGGCGCTGTGCAGCCGCTCCTCGAACACGTCCGGCAACCGGTCACGTGCCGCGGCGACGACAGGGTGGAAAACGGGCGGCACGCGCGTGAGAGAGCCCTCGCGCGCGAGGAACCCCTGGGCATCGAGCCCTGGGCGGCGTTCGGTCATGGGGCCACTGTGCAACGAGGGACGTCGACAGGGCTCACCATTTTCGACGCCGGTGAGCAGACAGCCCGTCCGGCGTTCGAGGTCGAGGCCGTCCAGGCCGAAGCGGGGGCCTGGGGGCGGCAGCCCCCAGCAACGCCCACACCGACACCGCGAGCCCACCGACGAACGCCCACACCGGCACCCGTCGGCCGAGTCCAGCCGCTAGCGGGACCGCTTCGCCAGGCGCTCCACGTCCAGCAGGATGACCGCGCGGGCCTCCAGTCGGAGCCATCCGCGCTGTGCGAAGTCCGCCAGCGCCTTGTTCACGGTCTCGCGGGACGCGCCGACCAGTTGGGCCAACTCCTCCTGCGTGAGGTCGTGGACGACGTGGATGCCTTCCTCGGACTGCACGCCGAAGCGGCGGGAGAGGTCCAGCAGGGCGCGCGCGACACGGCCGGGAACATCGGAGAACACCAGGTCGGACATGGCGTCGTTGGTCTTGCGCAGGCGCCGGGCGACAGCGCGCAGGAGCGCGGTGGCCACCTCGGGGCGGGCGTTCAGCCAGGGCTGGAGGTCGCCGTGGCCGAGGCCGAGCAGCTTGACCTCGGTCAGCGCGGTGGCGGTCGCCGTCCGCGGGCCCGGGTCGAACAGTGACAGCTCGCCGATCAGCTCGCTGGGACCGACCACCGCCAGCATGTTCTCGCGGCCGTCCGGAGACGTGCGGTGCAGCTTGACCTTGCCCTCGGTGACCACGTAGAGCCGGTCGCCGGGGTCTCCCTCGTGGAACAGGGAGTCGCCACGGGCGAGCGTCACCTCGCTCATGGAGGCGCGGAGCTCCGCGGCCTGCTCGTCGTCGAGTGCCGCGAAGAGCGGGTTGCGCCGGAGGACGTCGTCCACGAGTTCTCTCCTTGTCGACCTGCTCAGGGGATCTTGCTCCCCCGTGTGCCAGGGGTCCGTGTTCCCCATTTTGCCGGACGGTCCAAACAGTGTGATCTGTCACAAGGATGCCGCACACGTGTCCCGAGGTAAGCGGCAGGGGTCCAATTGGGGGCTGATCTTCAGGGTCCGGGGCGGATGTCGGTGTCGGGCTTTAGGCTGGCCGGGTGTCCAAATCGCCGGTGAGAGCACAGGCCAAGGGGGCTGGGCGGGTGGTTGTACGTCGCGATTCCGCTGTGGGCGAACAGGGCTCCGGTGGTGAGGAGAAGAGGGCGAAAGCCGTGAAGAAGGCGACTGCGGCTGCGAAGAGTACGGACACCGCGAAGCCGGCGGCGGCGAAGGAGGCGGCCGTCAAGAAGGTGGCCCCCGCGAACAGGACGGCCGTCAAGAAGGTGGCCCCCGCGAAGAAGGCCGAGGCCGCGGCCGTGACGGCTCCCAAGCCGCCGAAGCCGCCCCGCGACGAGTCCCGCACCGCCCTCGTCCGCCGAGCCCGCCGGATCAACCGCGAACTGGCCGAGGTCTACCCTTACGCCCACCCTGAACTGGACTTCGAGAACCCCTTCCAGCTGGTGGTCGCCACGGTCCTGTCCGCGCAGACCACCGACCTCCGCGTCAACCAGACCACCCCCGGCCTCTTCGCGAAGTACCCCACCCCCGAGGACCTGGCCGCCGCCGACCCGGAGGACGTCGAGGAGATCCTGCGCCCGACCGGCTTCTTCCGCGCCAAGACCAAGTCGGTGATAGGGCTCTCCAAGGCCCTGGTCGAGCAGTTCGGCGGCGAGGTCCCCGGGCGTCTCGAAGACCTGGTCAAGCTCCCCGGAGTCGGCCGCAAGACCGCCTTCGTGGTCCTGGGCAACGCGTTCGGGCGACCGGGAATCACCGTGGACACGCACTTCCAGAGGCTCGTACGGCGCTGGCGGTGGACCGAGGCGACGGAGCCGGACAAGATCGAGGCCGAGGTCGGCGCGCTCTTCCCCAAGAGCGAGTGGACGATGCTCTCGCACCACGTGATCTTCCACGGCCGCCGCATCTGTCACGCCCGCAAGCCCGCCTGCGGCGCCTGCCCCATCGCCCCGCTCTGCCCGGCGTACGGCGAGGGGGAGACCGATCCCGAGAAGGCGCAGAAGCTCCTGAAGTACGAGAAGGGCGGCTTCCCCGGCCAGCGGTTGAACCCGCCCCAGGCCTACCTGGACGCGGGCGGCCGGCCGGCTCCCCCGCTGGGGGCCGGATGAGGCAGGGTGAAGCCCCGCCGAACCGGAACGATCCCCGGGCCCTCGGGCGTTGGAACAGGCAGAACGGGGGGTGGTGTGGCGATGACGCGCGCGAGTGACACGCAGGGCGGGGCGGTGGCCCTCAGCAAGGACGGACTGCCGGCCTGGCTGCTACCGGTGGCGGACGCCGGGGAGACGGTGCAGCCGCTCCAGCTCAGCCGCTTCCTGCCACCGGAGGACGGCGGGGGGCGGCAGTCGGCCGTCCTCATCCTCTTCGGTGAGGGCGAGCGCGGCCCCGAGCTGCTGCTCATGGAGCGCGCCAGCTCCCTGCGCTCGCACGCCGGGCAGCCCTCCTTCCCCGGCGGCGCCCTCGACCCGCAGGACGGCGATCCGCAGGGCGACGGCCCGCTGAGGGCCGCCCTGCGCGAGGCCGAGGAGGAGACCGGGCTCGACCCGGCGGGCGTCCAGCTGTTCGGTGTGCTCCCCAAGCTGTACATCCCGGTCAGCGAGTTCGTCGTGACGCCCGTACTGGGCTGGTGGCGCGAGCCGAGCCCGGTCGGCGTGGTCGATCCCAACGAGACCGCACGAGTGTTCACCGTCCCCGTGGCGGATCTCACGGATCCCGCCAACCGCGCCACGACTTACCACCCCAGCGGCCACCGAGGCCCGGCATTCCTGGTCGAATCCGCCCTTGTGTGGGGTTTCACCGCCGGCGTGATCGACCGCCTCCTGCACTACGCGGGCTGGGAGCGCCCCTGGGACCGCGAGAAGCTGGTGCCACTCGACTGGCGGTCGTGACAGGGTGTCGTTCGTGCTGTGTGTACCCGGGGGACGACCCTCCGGACCCCGGCCGGCCTGCCGTGGCCGGGTAGAACGAGGCGAGGCCTGAAACGGTGAACGTGCTGGACATCCTGTTGCTGGTCGCTGCCGTCTGGTTCGCCGTCGTCGGCTACCGCCAGGGCTTCGTCGTCGGCATCCTGTCGGTGATCGGTTTCCTGGGTGGCGGCCTCGTCGCCGTCTATCTGCTGCCGGTCGTCTGGGACTGGCTGACCGACAACTCCGAGGTCAGCACGACGGCCGCGGTCGTCGCGGTGGTCGTCGTGATCGTCTGTGCCTCCGTGGGGCAGGCCCTCACCACCCACCTGGGCAACAAACTGCGCCGCTACATCACCTGGTCCCCGGCCCGCGCGCTGGACGCGACCGGCGGCGCCCTGGTCAACGTGGTCGCGATGCTGCTCGTGGCCTGGCTGATCGGGTCCGCGCTCGCCGGGACCACCCTGCCCACGCTGGGCAAGGAGGTCCGCAGCTCCACGGTGCTGCACGGCGTGTCCGAAGCGCTGCCCGCCCAGGCCGACACGTGGTTCGCCGACTTCTCCTCCGTCCTCGCGCAGAACGGCTTCCCGCAGGTCTTCAGCCCGTTCGCCAACGAGCCGATCACCGACGTCCAGCCGCCCGACCCCGCCCTGGCCACCAGCGCCGTCGCGGTCCGCGCGCAGCGCTCCATCGTCAAGGTGATGGGCACCGCGGAGAGCTGCGGCAAGGTCCTGGAGGGCACCGGCTTCGTCTTCGACGAGCGCCGCGTCATGACCAACGCGCACGTGGTGGGCGGCGTCGACGAACCGACCGTCCAGATAGGCGGTGAGGGCCGCAAGTACGACGCCACCGTCGTGCTGTACGACTGGAAGCGCGACATCGCCGTCCTCGACGTACCCGACATCGACGCGCCCGTACTCCGGTTCACCAGCGGGGACGCCGAGAGCGGGGACGGCGCGATCGTCGCCGGCTTCCCGGAGAACGGCGGGTACGACGTCCGGGCGGCGCGCGTACGGGGCCGCATCACGGCCAACGGTCCCGACATCTACCACCGCGGCACCGTCCGCCGCGACGTGTACTCGCTGTACGCGACGGTCCGCCAGGGCAACTCCGGCGGCCCGCTGCTCACCCCCGAAGGCAAGGTGTACGGCGTGGTCTTCGCGAAGTCCCTCGACGACGCCGACACCGGCTACGCGCTCACCGCGGACGAGATCCAGCAGGACATCGCCCGGGGACGCACCGCCAACCAGCAGGTGGACAGCGACGACTGCGCCCTGTGAGTCGGGTGCGGCCGGTCAGCCGGCGGACCACGCCCCGGAAGAGGCGCGCGCGAGGCGGTCAGTCGCGCGGGTGACGGAGGCGTACCGAGACCCAGCGGGCCCGGCGGCGCAGGATGCGCGGAATGCCCACACGCGGGTCGCTGCCCTGCAACTGCGGGCCGCTACCTCGCTGGTGGGAGTCAAGACCACCGGCCGAGCGGCGGTCGCGTGCTGCGTCACTGTAGTCGTGCGTCCAGCCCATACCCCGACGTCTGCCCCCGCCCCAAGGTCGATAACCGCGCGGAAGCCCGCCAATTGGCCTATGCGCCAGGCAATTGGCCGTTCGTAGGACAGGTGTTCAACACCGGATGCGGGGCGCGACGGTCCGGTCACCGATCGGGTTCGGGATCCTGCAGCCAGTTGACCAGTTCGGTGGAGAATGCGACCGGATCCTCTTCGTGCGGGAAGTGCCCGAGCCCGTCGAACAGGCGCCAGCGGTACGGCGCTTCGACGTACTCGCCCGAACCGGCCGCGCTGCGCGTACGCATCACCGGGTCCAGGGAGCCGTGCAGATGCAGCGTCGGCACGCGCACGGGCCGCTTCATACGCCGGTAGAACTGGATCCCGTCCGGCCGGGCCAGCGACCGCACCAGCCACCGGTACGGCTCCACCGAGCAGTGCGCGGTGGAGGGGATGCACATCGCCCGCCGGTACGTCTCGATCGCCTCGTCCTCCAGCGGGCGCGGCCCGGCCCACTCGCGGATCAGCCGGCCCACCAGCTCGCCGTCGTCCGCGGTCAGCTGCCGCTCCGGGATCCAGGGCCGCTGGAACCCCCAGATGTGGGAACCGGCGGTGGTCTGCCGGACGTCGGCGAGCATCGCCGAACGCCATCGCCTCGGATGCGGCATCGAGGAGACCACGAGCCGCCGTACGAGCTTGGGGCGCATGACCGCCGCCGTCCAGGCCAGATAGCCGCCCAGGTCGTGGCCGACCAGTGCGGCGTCCGGCTCGCCGAGGGAGCGGATGACGCCGGTGATGTCGAGGGCGAGGTTGGCCGGGTCGTAGCCGCGGGGCGTGCGGTCACTGCCGCCGACGCCCCGCAGGTCCATGGCGACGGCCCGGAAGCCGGCGTCGGCCAGCGCGGTCAGCTGATGCCGCCATGTCCACCAGAACTGGGGGAAGCCGTGCACGAGCATCACGAGGGGGCCGTCGCCCAGCTCGGCGATGTGGAAGCGCGCGCCGTTGGCGGCGACCTCCCGGTGGGTCACCTTGGTCCTGCCGATGAACTCGGGCCGGACGACTGAGGCCGGCTGAGCCGAAGGGGTGGCGGGGTCCGTCATGACGACGAGCGTGCCACAGCCTCGACGGCTTTCCGCTCCCGGTCCTGCCCGAGTTCGGGCCGCGGGTGCGGCTTGGCGTTCTGCAGGACGCCCGCCGTCTCCTTCATCGAGGCGGCGACCTTCTGCGGGCCCTTGCTCTTCTTGGCCTTCTTGGCGAAGACGACGCCGATCAGAGCCAGGACCACGGCGATGAGGACGTTGGCCGCGAAGGACAGCAGGAAGCAGATCGCGAGATTCCAGTCGCTCCAGGTACGGATGCCGTACGCGAGGGCGAAATTCAGCATCGGCAGCGAGAACAGCAGGATCGCCGCAGCCACCGTGAACGCCCCGCCGCTGGTCGCGCCGCGCTTCACGTCCTGCTTGAGCTGTGCCTTGGCCAGCGCGATCTCGTCGTGCACCAGCGACGACATCTCGGTCGTCGCGGAGGCGAACAGCTGGCCGATGCTGCGTTCGGAGCCGACCGGGCTGCCGTCGGGTGCGCTCATCGCGGTCTCCCTCGTCTTGTACGGTTCCGCCGTCTTCTGCCTGACTGCGTGCGGTCCCGTCTTTTGTACCGTCCCGTCAGATCATGCCGGACGGTCGCCCTCGTTGCCCGCCCCGCCCGGTACTTCGGCAAGCCCGTGGCGCGCGGCGGCCTTCTCCGCGGCCATCCGGCGGTGCTCGGCGGCCTTGCGTTCGTGGATGTCCGCCATCCGCAGGTGGTAGGCCGGATCGTCCTCCTCGTAGATGTCCGGCACCCCGCTGAGGTCCTCGTCGCGCTCCTCGTACTCGTACATCAGGCGGTACTTGGTGTTGCGCAGCTTCAGCAGGACCGTGGCCAGGACCGCCGCGATCACCGAACCGATCAGGACGGCCGCCTTGATCTCGTCCGTGAGGACCGCGTCGCCCTCGAAGGCCAGCTCCCCGATCAGCAGCGAGACGGTGAAGCCGATGCCGGCGAGCGAGGCGACGGCGAAGACGTCCGCCCAGGCGAGATCCTCGCTGAGCGAGGCCCTGGTGAAGCGGACGGTCAGCCACGTCCCGCCGAAGATGCCGACCGTCTTGCCGACGACCAGGCCCAGCACGACCCCCAGCGTCTCCGGCTGGGTGAAGACATCCGCGACCGCGCCGCCGGAGATCGCCACACCGGCACTGAACAGGGCGAACAGCGGAACGGCGAGGCCCGCCGACAGCGGGCGCACGAGGTGCTCGATCTGCTCGCCGGGGGAGTGCGTCTCGCCCTCGCGAGTGCTGCAGCGCAGCATCAGGCCCATCGCGACGCCCGCGATGGTGGCGTGGACGCCGCTGTTGTACATCAGCGCCCAGATGACCAGCGCGAGCGGCACGTACACGTACCAGCCGCGTACGCCCGCGCGCAGCAGCAGCCAGAACACGACGAGGCCGAGGACCGCGCCGCCGAGCGCGGCGAAGTCGATGCTCTCGGTGAAGAAGACGGCGATGATCAGGATCGCGAACAGGTCGTCGACGACGGCGAGCGTGAGGAGGAAGGCGCGCAGGGCATTGGGCAGGGAGGTGCCGATGACGGCGAGTACGGCGAGCGCGAAGGCGATGTCGGTCGCGGTGGGCACGGCCCAGCCGCCCAGCGAACCGCCGCCCGTGAGGTTGGTCACCACGTAGACCAGTGCCGGTGCGACCATGCCGCACAGGGCGGCGACGACGGGCAGTGCGGCGGCCCGCGGATCCTTGAGTTCACCCGCGACGAGTTCCCGCTTGAGCTCGATGCCGGCGACGAAGAAGAAGACGGCGAGGAGCCCGTCGGCCGCCCAGTGCTCGATCGACAGGTTCAGCCCGAGCGCCCCGGGGCCGAGGTGGTAGTGGCTGACGCTCTCGTAGCTGTCGTGCAGGGCGGGTGTGTTCGCCCAGATCAGCGAGGTGACGGCGGCGACCAGCAGCAGTACACCGCCGACGGTCTCGGTGCGCAGCGCATCCGCGACGTAGTTCCGCTCGGGCAGGGAGAGGCGTCCGAAGACCTTGCGGGGGCTGGTGGCGCGGGGCGCGGTCACGGCAGGACCTCCGGTGAGTGGGCAGCACAGAACTCGTGCCGACCAGACTTCCCGGCTCACCTTTGTTTAGCTTACCTAAAAGTGAGCCCTGGGTGTTCCGGCGATACTCACGTTAGGGGTAAAAAGGGCACCCCGCGCCCTGGTGCGGGGTGCCCTCGGAGGTGGTTCTCAGTCCTCGCTGGATGCCGCGGGGAGCTTCGTCTGGATGAGGTCCATGACGGTCGAGTCGGTCAGTGTGGTGACGTCACCCAGCTGACGGTTCTCCGCCACGTCCCGCAGCAGACGGCGCATGATCTTGCCGGAGCGGGTCTTGGGCAGCTCGGCCACCGGCAGGATCCGCTTCGGCTTGGCGATCGGGCCGAGCGCGGTGCCGACGTGGTTGCGCAGGTCGGCGACGAGGTTCTCGTCCTCGGCGTTCGCCGTGCCGCGCAGGATCACGAAGGCGACGATCGCCTGCCCGGTCGTCTCGTCGGCGGCGCCCACCACGGCCGCCTCGGCGACGGACGGGTGCGAGACCAGCGCCGACTCCACCTCGGTGGTGGAGATGTTGTGGCCCGACACGAGCATCACGTCGTCGACCCGGCCGAGCAGCCAGATGTCGCCGTCGTCGTCCTTCTTGGCACCGTCACCGGCGAAGTACTTGCCCTCGAAACGCGACCAGTACGTGTCGAGGAACCGCTGGTCGTCGCCCCAGATGGTGCGCAGCATCGACGGCCACGGCTCGGTCAGGACGAGGTAGCCGCCTCCGCCGGCGGGCACCTCGTTCGCCTCGTCGTCGACGACGGTGGCGCAGATGCCGGGCAGCGGCGTCTGCGCGGAACCGGGTTTGGCCGCGGTGACTCCCGGCAGCGGCGAGATCATCATCGCGCCGGTCTCGGTCTGCCACCAGGTGTCGACGACCGGCGTGCGGTCCGCGCCGATGTGCTTGCGGTACCAGATCCAGGCCTCGGGGTTGATCGGCTCACCGACGGACCCCAGGACCCGGAGGCTGGAGAGGTCGAACTTCGCGGGGATGTCGTCGCCCCACTTCATGAACGTACGGATCGCGGTCGGCGCCGTGTACAGGATCGTCACCCCGTACTTCTGCACGATCTCCCAGAACCGGCCCTGGTGCGGGGTGTCGGGCGTGCCCTCGTACATGACCTGCGTCGCGCCGTTCGCCAGCGGCCCGTACACGATGTACGAGTGGCCGGTGACCCAGCCGACGTCGGCGGTGCACCAGTACACGTCGGTCTCGGGCTTGAGGTCGAACACGGCGTGGTGGGTGTACGCGGTCTGGGTGAGATAGCCGCCGGAGGTGTGCAGGATGCCCTTCGGCTTCCCCGTCGTACCGGAGGTGTAGAGGATGAACAGCGGGTGCTCGGCCCCGAACGCCTCGGGCGTGTGCTCGGCCGGCTGCCGCTCGACGATCTCGTGCCACCACACGTCACGGCTGTCGTCCCAGGCGACTTCCTGGCCGGTACGCCGGACCACGAGGACGTGCTCGACGTTGTCCACGCGCGCGACCGCGTCGTCGACGGCCGGCTTCAGCGCGGACGGCTTGCCTCGCCGGTACCCGCCGTCCGAGGTGATGACCACCTTGGCGTCGGCGTCCTGGATGCGAGTGGCGAGCGCGTCCGCGGAGAAGCCGCCGAAGACCACGGAGTGCGCGGCACCGATCCGGGCGCACGCCAGCATCGCGACGGCCGTCTCGGGGATCATCGGCATGTAGACGGCGACCCGGTCGCCCTTGCGTACGCCCAGCTCCAGGAGGGCGTTGGCCGCCTTGGAGACCTCGTCCTTCAGCTCGGCATAGGTGATGGCGCGGCTGTCGCCCGGCTCGCCCTCGAAGTGGATCGCCACCCGGTCGCCGTTCCCGGCCTCCACATGCCGGTCCACGCAGTTGTACGCGACGTTCAGCTCGCCGTCCTTGAACCACTTGGCGAACGGCGGGTTCGACCAGTCCAGCGTCTCCGTCGGCTCCTTGGCCCAGGCCAGCCGGCGGGCCTGCTCGGCCCAGAAGCCGAGCCTGTCAGCCTTGGCCTGCTCGTACGCCTCCGCCGTGACGTTGGCGTGGGCGGCCAGGTCGGCGGGCGGCTCGAACCTGCGCTCTTCCTTAAGCAGGTTGGCCAGGCTTTCGTTGCTCACGACATCTCCCTTTCCAAGGGTGTCCGTTGTGTCCCGGGCCACAGCTCATCAGACCCGGAGGCCGGTGACAAGGGCCGACAGAAAATTGGTTTAGACCTGTCGGAGCCGTGCGGTGCGGCACCCCTTCTGTCGCCCGGATTCATCCGTATCCACGGACCCCGACCAGGCAGAGTTCAGCTGGTGTAACGGCTCTCACATTCAGGAGGGGCGGCAGGAGGGATGTTCCGGCCAGTCCCGAGGAGCGGGGCGGACCCCGCCCGGCCGGCGCGGTCCGCCCCGATTGCTCAGGCGCTCAGATCAGCCGCCCCCACATGGTCGAACACCTCACCCCTGCCCTCTCCGGCCTCGCTCAGCAGATACGCCTGGGCCTCGCCCACGTGGAAGTACATTCCGTGCAGTTCGAGCTCCCCGGCCCGCAGTGCCCGCGACACCGACGCATAGGCCCGCAGATGATCCAACTGCTCGACCACATTGGTCAGGCAGAGCTGCTCGACCGCGTCGGCCGCCGCCCGCCCGGCCAGCCGCGCCCAGGGCCGTCCGGGGTCGGCCATCCGCTCCAGGCTCGACAGCCCGTGTCGGAGCCACCGCTTCAACGGCGTCTGTACACCTCCCGGTTCGGCGTCGAACAGCGCCTGCATGGCCCCGCACCCGGAGTGTCCGCAGACCGTGATGGACCGCACCTTCAGCACGTCCACCGCGTACTCGATCGCGGCCGCGACCGAGTCGTCCCCGCTCTCCTCGCCGGGCGGTGGCACGAGGTTGCCCACATTGCGGACCACGAACAGGTCGCCGGGACCACTGGAGGTGATCATCGACGTGACCAGTCGCGAGTCGGCGCAGGTCAGGAACAGCTGGGACGGCTGCTGTCCCTCCCGCGCCAGCCGCGCCAGTTCCCCCCGCACCAGCGGCGCGGTGTTGCGCTGGAACGCGCTGATCCCTCGGACCAGTTGACGCCCACTCGGCCCGGAACCTGTGGCAGCCGCGGCAGAGGTGGCACCGATGGACTCGGTGCGCTCGCCGGGACCGGTCGTGTGGGTCGTATCGGTCTGCTCGGCCGGCTTGACCCGTTCACCGGGCTCACCGGGCTCGGTGGGTGCTGAGGCTGCGGCGGACCTGGCGGGCCCGCTCGCGACGGCCGACTCGGCAACCTGCGGGAGGACAGCGCCAGTGCATCCGTCCGGTTCCGCGTCGGACGGGTCCTTCGGCCGCCCCGCCCGGTGCTCCGCGGCAGGACCGCCGTGCGGCGCCTCCGGCGGCGGGGCGTCGCACTGATGGTTGCGCCAGGGTGTCCAGGGTCGGCAGCGGCAGCCGGCGAGGGGGCTGTCCGCCGTGCCGTTGACGGGGACGACGGTTTGGCCGGTGGAGATGGCAGGCACGACGCCCTCGCTACCGGAGCCGGAGCCGGAACTGGTGCCGGTGCCGGTGCCGGCGTCGGTACCTGTGGCGGCGCGGCGGCCGGTCAGCTCGACGGAGCCGCCCTGTGCGGTGTGCGTTCTCTGCCAGTCCTGCAGTGTCTCGTACGCCGCGTGGTCCATGAAGGAACCGTCCAACTCGACGACGACACAGGAGCCGTGGGGCACGTGATGCAGGGCACGGCTGAGGCGAGGCACCGCCAGGAACGTCAACTGCCCGCGTACGTGTACGTGATGGACTCCTTCCTTCTCGTCGTGGGTGATGCGGGTACGAGCGAGGCGGTGCATGGAGACGGCGACGGCCACGGCGATCCCCAGGGTGACGCCCTCCAGGACACCGAGGAAGACCACGCCGAGGGTGGTGATGGCGTACACCGGCACCTCTCGGTGGCGGGTCACCGTGCGGATGTGGTGCAGGGACACCATTTGGATGCCGACGGCCATGACCAGGGCGGCGAGCGAGGCGAGCGGGATCAGCTCCAGGACCGGGACCATCAACAGCGCGGCGACTACTACGAGAACGCCGTGCAGCATCGTGGAGTTCCTGCTGATGGCGCCCGCTTGCACATTCGCGGCACTGCGCACTGCCACTCCCGCGACGGGCAGTCCGCCCAGCGCGCCGGAGACCACGTTGGTGACGCCCTGCCCGAGTAGTTCCCGGTCGAGGTCGGAGCGGCTGACCTGGGCCGTCAGGCCGGGGCGGGCGGCGATCAGCTTGTCCACGGCGACTGCGCCGAGCAGCGACTGCACGCTGCACACCAGAGTGACGGTGAGGACGGCGGCGACGAGGCCGAGCACCGGTCCCTCGGGCAGCCCGGCGAGGGCATGACTGGTCCAGGACGGCAGCTCGACCCTGGGCTGGGTCAGCCCGGCGAACACGGCGGTCGCGGTGGCCCCGGTGACGGCGACGAGGGCGGCGGGCACCTTGCGCAACAGGCGGCCCGTGCGGCCGGGCAGGCGCGGCCAGAGCAGCAGCAGGATCAGGGTGAGTGCGCTGACGGCCACCGCGGCGGGGTGCAGATCGGCCAACTGGGCGGGCAGGGATCGGAGGTTGTCGAGGACGGCGCTCTGCGGGCTGCCGCCGAGGACGATGTGCATCTGGGCGACGGCGATGGTGACGCCGATGCCCGCGAGCATGCCGTGCACGATGGCGGGGCTGACGGCGAGCGCACTGCGGGCCACGCGCAGGCAGCCGAGGCCGAGTTGGACGAGCCCGGCCAGGATGGTGATGGCGCAGGTCGTCCGCCAGCCGTAGCGGTGGATGAGGTCGGCGGTGACGACGGTCAGGCCCGCGGCGGGTCCGCTGACCTGGAGGGGCGAGCCGCCGAGCCGTCCGGCGACGAGCCCGCCCACGGCGGCGGCGACGAGGCCCGCTTGGAGAGGCGCGCCGGTGGCAAGGGCGATGCCCAGCGACAGGGGCAGGGCGATGAGGAAGACCGCGATCGATGCGGACACATCGGCGCCCGCGACGCGGAAGCGGCGGTGCGGGGCACGAGGGGGGCTGTGGGG
>NZ_MUBA01000204.1 GCF_002154575.1 Streptomyces bobili | reverse complement strand
GAAACGACTACGCGCGCGTGAAGCCCCGTCAGGGGATCACGCGCGCGTGCCTTTCGCTGTGCGGTCGGTCAGCCTTCGTCGCCGGCGCTGCCGCCGCCGGTGACTCCGGTGATGGTGCCGCCGCCCTCCGACGTCCCACCGTCGCCGGTGCCGCCGTCCGCGGTGCCGGGGTCGCTCGACTCCGAACCGGTCGGCTCCTCCGTCGCGGGGTCGCTCGTCACGGGGTCCGACGGCTCGTCCGACGGCTCGCTGCTGTAGCTCGGAGACGGTGAGTAGGACGGCGTGTAGGACGGCGTCCAGTTGGAGCCCGAGTTCGAACCGGTGCTGCCCTCGGAGGTGTCCTCCGTCGACTCCTCGCTCGGCGACGCGCTCGGTGACTCGCTCGCCTGGTCGTCCGACGCGGACGGGGTGGCGCTCGGCGACGTGGTGGTCCCGCTCTCGCCGCCTCCCGTGTCCCGGTTGTTGAGCGCGAGCGCGACGCCCGCGGCGATGGCGATCACCGCGAGGACCGCGAGGATCCACAGCTTGCCGCGGCCACTGCCCCGGTTGCCGCCCCCTTCGAAGCCACCGTCGTCGCCATTGCCGTAGCCCCTGGGCAGGATCGGCTGCGGGATCTGCGAGGTGTGGGAACCGTCGGTGCCGTGCGGCAGCGCGGTGGTGCTCGCGAAGCCCGCCGCGGCGGCACCCGCGCCGGTGCCCGCCCCGACCGGGCCGGTGTTCCAGGTGCCGGTGTGGGCGCCCTGTTCGTACAGCATCTGGAGCCCGTACTGGATGAGGCCGCGCATCTCCTCCGCGGTCTGGAACCGGTCGTCGGGGTCCTTGGCGAGAGAACGCATGACGAGGCCGTCGAGTTCCGGCGGGCACACGCCCTCCGAGGTCTGCGACGGCGGCACCGGGATGTCCTGCACGTGCTGGTAGACCACCGACAGCGGGGTCTCACCGGTGAACGGCGGGCGCAGCGAGAGCAGTTCGTACAGCAGGCAGCCCGTGGCGTACAGGTCGGAGCGGTGGTCGACGGCCTTGCCGAGCGCCTGCTCCGGGGAGAGGTACTGCGGGGTGCCCATGACCATGCCGGTCTGCGTCATCGTCGTCGACGCCCCGTGCAGGGCGCGCGCGATGCCGAAGTCCATCACCTTCACCGCGCCGTTGTCCGTGATGATCACGTTCGCCGGCTTGATGTCGCGGTGCACGATGCCGTGCTGGTGCGAGTAGGCGAGCGCCTCCAGCACCCCGGAGACGATGATCAGCGCCTGCTCGGGGCCCGGCGCCTCGGCGTTGAGGAGCAGGTCACGGATCGTCCGCCCCTCGACCAGTTCCATCACGATGTACGGCACGCTCTGGCTGCCGACGACATCCTCGCCGGAGTCGTACACGGCGACGATCGCGTGGTGGTTGAGGCCGGCGACCGACTGGGCCTCGCGCGTGAAGCGGGCCTTGGACACCGGGTCCTCGGCGAGGTCGGCTCGCAGCAGCTTGACCGCGACGGTCCGGCCGAGACGCACGTCCTCGGCGGCGAACACCTCCGCCATGCCGCCCCGCCCGAGTCTGCCGGTCAGCCGGTAACGGCCGTCCCCGACAAGTCCGCCGTTACCCCACATCTCCGGCGCATCTGACATACCGCCGCCAGTCGCCTCGGGGTCGGACGGGCCCTGAGCGCGCTGCTGCTGTGCCATCAGTCCTCGCCGTCGTTTCTGCCCGCGGTGCGCGCGGTGTTGTTACGGTCTCCGTCGGCCACGCTACAGCCTCCGCGCAAGCCGCCGGTCCGGGATCAGCCCGGGTGATCGGTGGGAGACGGATCGGCCATCAAACCCGTACTCCGCGCCGGCGTGCAAATTCTGTGTACCGGCCGTACGGCACCTGTAACGCTTCCGCGACTCTTCTTTCGCGTACGGTCACGGAACGGGCACCGAGCTTGACGTGTCAGTGCCCTGGGGCAGACTTGGCCGGGAATAGCACTTTCGATCAATGGCAAGCCACGGTGAGCGGCAGAAGCCGGTGGCCCGACGGGGGACGCAGAGAATGAGCCAGGACGGCGCGCAGGGCCGGTACGCGGGGCGGGCGCTCGCCGGCGGCCGCTATCAGCTGCGCGACTTGCTCGGCGAGGGCGGTATGGCCTCGGTGCACCTCGCCTACGACTCGGTGCTCGACCGGCAGGTCGCGGTCAAGACGCTCCACACCGAACTGGGCCGCGAGCAGGCCTTCCGCGAGCGGTTCCGCCGCGAGGCCCAAGCCGTGGCCAAGCTCACCCACACCAACATCGTCTCGGTCTTCGACACCGGCGAGGACGATGTCGACGGCCTGACCACCCCGTACATCGTCATGGAGTACATCGAGGGCCGCCCGCTCGGCTCGGTGCTCGACGAGGACGTACGGGGGCAGGGCGCGATGCCCGCCGACAAGGCGCTCAAGATCACCGCGGATGTGCTGGCCGCCCTGGAGATCAGCCACGAGATGGGCCTGGTCCACCGCGACATCAAGCCCGGCAACGTGATGATGACCAAGCGCGGCGTCGTCAAGGTGATGGACTTCGGCATCGCGCGCGCCATGCAGTCCGGCGTCACCTCGATGACGCAGACCGGCATGGTCGTCGGCACCCCGCAGTACCTCTCGCCCGAGCAGGCCCTCGGCCGCGCCGTCGACGCACGCTCCGACCTGTACTCGGTCGGCATCATGCTGTTCCAACTGGTCACCGGGCGGCTGCCGTTCGACGCCGACTCGCCGCTGGCGATCGCGTACGCGCATGTGCAGGAGGAGCCGGTGGCTCCCTCCTCCATCAACCGCGCGCTGCCGCCGGCCGTCGACGCGCTCGTCGCCCGCGCGCTGAAGAAGAACCCGAACGAGCGCTTCCCCAACGCCGTGGCCATGCGCGACGAGTGCCTGCGCGTCGCGGCCTCCTTCCAGCCGGCCCCGCCGAGCATCGTCGCGGGCACCCCCTCGCAGAGCGGCTCCGGCGTCGGCTCCGCCGTGTTCCCCCCGGTCGGCCAGAACTCCCAGGCGCCCGTCGGCAACGTCCAGACGCCGTACCAGCCGGCCCCGACGCCCAACCCGTACGGCACTCCCTCGACTCCCGCCCCGTCGTACGGCTATCCGCAGCAGGGCTATCAGACGCCCGCTCCGGCGCCGGCGTACGGCCACCAGCAGGGTCCGAACACCTCGCCCGCGTACACCATGAGCCCGCAGGCGGCGGGAGCCCCGGGCGGCGGCCGCAAGAACAGCACCGGCGCGCTCGTCGGGTCGGCGATCGTGGTCCTCGCGACCATCGGCGCCCTGATCGGGACCCTCGCGGCCAACGGCAGTGACGACGACAAGACCAGCGACCCCCTCACCCCCACCGCGTCGCCGTCACAGGTCGCCGGCTACCGGGGCCCGGACACGTCGAGGACGATCGAAACCTCCGAGTGCACCGAGCCGCAGGAGGCGTACAACGACCCGGACAAGGTCCGGCTGCCCGACTTCAGGTACAAGCACATCGACTCGGTGAAGGCGTGCTTCCAGGCCGCGGGCTGGCGGGTCGACGTCGAGGAGAAGGACGACAACACCTGGGGCGACGGGGCCGTCCTGTCTCAGTTCCCCGCCGCGGGCACCGATGTGGATCCGCAGGACATGGACCCCATCAAACTGCAGGTCTCGACGGGCAACCCCCCGCAGTGACCGGGTGAGGGCAAACGGGCCGTCAGGTGTAGGGGTCGTCCTCCTTGGCGGAGGACAACCCCGAAGGAGAGAAGCGCCGACGCTGACGATCACTCAGCAGAGCTGACGTGACAGGGGATCACCGCACATGCGAGGGGTCCGGCGGATACCCGCCGGACCCCTCGCGTGTGTGGGCGGCCTACAGGTAGGGCCCGCCGGTACGCCCGCCCGCCCGCGGGTCGTCATCGTTCTCGTGGCCGCCGGCTCCCGGCGGCAGCGCGCGGCGCATCTGCTCCAACTGGGCCCGCGCCGCCATCTGCTGGGCGAACAGCGTGGTCTGGATTCCGTGGAACAGGCCTTCCAGCCAGCCCACCAACTGGGCCTGCGCGATGCGCAGTTCCGCGTCGCTCGGGGTCGAATCCTCGTTGAACGGCAAGGAGAGCCGCTCCAACTCCTCGACCAGCTCCGGCGCCAGGCCGTCCTCCAACTCCTTCACCGAGCTCGCGTGGATCTCCTTGAGCCGGACGCGGCTGGCCTCGTCGAGGGGAGCCGCACGCACTTCCTCGAGCAGTTGCTTGATCATGCTTCCGATCCGCATGACCTTCGCCGGCTGCTCGACCTGCTCGGTCACGGGGGTCTCGCGGGAGTCGTCGTCCGCGTCGATGCCGCCGAGTGCCATGCCGTCCTGGCCCACGACCAGGATCTTCTGGGCGTTCTCCGGCGACCGTTCGTTCCTCGGCATCTCCATGCCGTCATTCTCTCTCACCCGTACACCTCATCACCGTGGCACCCCCCGTGAAGGACGATCTCCCGCTTTCCCGTTCGGAGCAGTCCGGAATGCGATGCCCATCCCGGCATGTGAGGCTTGTGACCTCATTCTGTGGCGACGGAACACCGGGAGGGGGTCACGGACGTGACTCCAAGGCGGCGGGGGCTGTGCGGGGTGGGTGTCGGGACGGGGCTGCTGCTGGCCGTGCTGCCGTACGGGGGCGCCTCGGCGGACGCGGCGGCGGTATCGGCGTACGAGGGTGCGTCGGCGTACGGCTCCGAGGTCGCGTACGGAGCGGGGCGGCGTACGAGCGTGGCTCGACACGTAGCCCTGAAG
>NZ_MUBA01000203.1 GCF_002154575.1 Streptomyces bobili | reverse complement strand
GCTCAGGAGCCGGTACGGGGGCGACGGGTGCCGCGGGGGGAGCCGTGACGTCCGTGACGTCCTGGGTCTCCGCCGCCTCCGGGGCCTCCCGCGCGTCTTCCACGCCGGTGAGCTGCTGTGGCTCGGTCATACCGCCTCCCCGGGCTCCGCTATGCGGTCGAGCTGCGTGCGCAGGAATTCCGCCACGCCCTTGGTGTCGAGCGGTTCCACCCCGTCCGCCGTGGCGGTGACCAGGACGTTTCCGACGTACCCGGAGCAGAGCATCGTGGTGATGCCGCTGTCGTCGTCCTTGGGCGGGAGGAAGCACTTGGTGTTCTTGTGGCCCTTGATCTCCGGACCCTTGCGGAAGACGTCCAGGGCGGCCAGGAACTCGCTCTGGAACGTGGCGATCTCGCGGACCGCGGCCTTGCTGTCCATCTGGGACAGCACGACGCTCACCGCGTAGACGTCGTCGTTGGAGGAGTAGGTGTCCGCCGGGCGGTTGTAGTAGCTGCGCATCGCCATGCCCTGGATGCGCTGCTTGTCGATCTGCTTCTCCAACCGCTTGCGCTGGGACCGCGGCAGGTCGCTCAGGGATTCCTTCTGCAGGGCCGTCGCCTGCGCACCGCTGAGCTGGGCGTCCGAGCCGTACTCGCCGAGGTCGGGCCCCTGCCACCAGCCTTCGTCACCCCCGTACGGCACGAGCATTCCGGCCAGGCCCCGCTGCCGGTCCGCCGCCGGGGCGTCCGCCGTGACCTTCGGGAACTTCCAGGTGGGCGTCCCCGCGTCGCGGTCGGCGTCCCGTACGGTCACGACCGTGGTGCCGACACCGGCGACGACGGCCCCTGCGAGCAGTACGGACCCGGCGACCAGGGCGAGCCGCCGCCCGTTCGGGCGACGCTTGGCGCGCCCATGCGCGTCGGGATCGGGGGACGCCAGGACCTCGGGGGGCGCCAGGGCCTCGGGGGACGAGCTGGTCCGCGAGGTCTCCACGGGAAGCTCCGCGGGAGGGCTCTCCTGTTCGCTCACAGCTGCTCCATCTGTCGCTCGGCGAGGTCCATGACGGTCTTCTTGGTGATGGGCTTGGAGCCGTAGATCCACAGCTCCATGGCGATGTCGCCCCGCCACGCGTGCGCCACCGCGAAGTGCAGGTCCAATTCGTCGACCGCCTTGTAGACGTACGCCCTGCCGTCACCCGTGCCGGGTATCGCCCAGTTCTCGGACTCCCCCTCCTCCTCGGCCCAGTACTGGCCGTCGGCGCTGGCGTCGGCGGCGGCCAGCAACTGCTCCTGCCGGTACTGCACGAGCCGGATCTCCACGGTGTACGTGCTGCCGACCTCCCAGCCGGTGACGGCCGCCCGTCGGAACTCCTCACCGACCAGATCGGCGAAGGCGCCGTCGGGCGCCTTGAAGTTGTCGGCGTAACCGGCCAGGTCCTGCCAGCCGTCGGCATCCACCCAGTCGGCCTGCTTCGCGTCGCGCGGCTTCTTCAGCAGCAGCTTGCGCAGGTCGCCGTCGGTCCGCAGTTTGCGGTCCTGTGCGGCGGACAGCGGTTCGGGGCCGGGGCCCTTGGCCTGGGCGAGCACCGGCTGGGACAGCGACGGCAGCTTCGTCGGCTCGCGGTCGGCCTGGACCAGGTAGCCGGCGCAGGTGCCGGCGACGACACCGAGCACGACGGCTGCGGCGAGCAGCAGCGTGGTCCGGCCCCGGCGGCGGGGCCGGGGTGCGGGAGCCGCCTCGCCGGCCGGCGCCTCCGCTTCCGCTGCCCCTTCGGGTTCTTCCACAACGTCCCCCATCAGAACGTGAAGCGCGTATTCCGTATGCGCGCTTCACAGATGACTCATGGTCAACTCAGGGAGTTGTAATGATGTTGATTACGATTCAGGCATGGCGAAGAAGCTCGTGATCAAGGTGACGGCCGGGGCCGATGCCCCCGAACGGTGTTCCCAGGCGTTCACGGTGGCGGCGGTGGCCGTGGCCAGCGGTGTGGAGGTCTCCCTGTGGCTGACCGGGGAGTCCGCGTGGTTCGCGCTGCCGGGCCGGGCCGCCGAGTTCGAGCTGCCGCACGCGGCCCCGCTGCCCGACCTGCTCGACTCGCTCCTGCTCGGCGGCCGGGTCACGCTGTGCACGCAGTGCGCGGCCCGGCGGGACATCACCGAGAAGGACGTCCTGGAGGGCGTCCGGATCGCCGGGGCGCAGGTGTTCGTGCAGGAGGCGCTGGCGGACGGGACCCAGGCGCTCGTCTACTGAGACCCGAGCCCTACGCGGGTGTCTCCACCCACAGGCAGAACGGATGGCCCGAGGGGTCGAGCAGCACCCGTACGTCGTCCTGGGGCTGGTAGTCGGCGAGCCGCGCGCCCTCGGCGACGGCCCGCCCCGTCTCCGCCTCCAGGTCGTCCACCTCGATGTCGAGGTGCAGCATCATCTGCTGCTCCTCGCGCCTGCGAGTGGGCCAGACCGGCGGGACGTATCCGGGTTCCGTCTCGAAGGCGAGCGCGGTGCCGGGGGCTCCGGGCGGCGGGCCGATGAGGACCCAGTCGGGCTCGTCGGCGCGCACCTCGTAGCCGAGCAGACGCATGTAGAACCCGGCCAGCTCGTGCGCGTCGGACGCGTCGAGCACCACGGTGGACAACCTCGCGGAGGACATGCCCACCTTCCTACTGGTGTCGCTTCTTCCCATCCAGCTCGTCCCACCACTCGTCGGACTTCGGATCGCCGGACGGGTCGTCCCACCACCGGTCCTCGGGGCCGCGCCGGTTGGCGACCACGGCGGCCAGCGGCGGGATGACCATCGCGACCACACACATCCCGACGGCCACGGGAACCGACCACAGACGTACGACAGCCCAGGCCAGGACGAACAGCACGAGGCAGGTGCCCATCATGGCGAAGTAGGCGTGCCGACGGCGGGCGTACATAGCTCCAGGGTAGGACCGGACAGGCCGAAGGGCCGCACCTCCGGGTGTCCTGCCCGTGAGGTGCGGCCCTTCTGACTGCGCCTGTCTCAGACGGCGATCGCGACCTCCGCGAGGCCGCCCTGCTGGGCGACGACCGTGCGGTCGGCGGTGCCGCCGGGCACGAGGGCGCGGACGGTCCAGGTGCCTTCGGCCGCGTAGAAGCGGAACTGTCCGGTGGCGGAGGTGGGGACCTCCGCGGTGAACTCGCCGGTCGAGTCGAGCAGACGGACGTAGCCCGTCACCGGCTCGCCGTCGCGGGTCACCTGACCCTGGATGGTGGTCTCACCGGGCTTGATCGTCGAGGCGTCCGGGCCGCCGGCCTTCGCTCCGCACATGTCGTTCTCCAGAGGGGTCTGACCAGAAGGTCGGGTCGGTGGGATTACTTGTTGGCGCCGAGCTCGATCGGCACGCCGACGAGGGAGCCGTACTCGGTCCACGAGCCGTCGTAGTTCTTGACGTTCTCGACGCCGAGCAGCTCGTGCAGGACGAACCAGGTCAGGGCCGAGCGCTCACCGATGCGGCAGTAGGCGATCGTGTCCTTGGCCAGGTCGACCTGCTCGTCGGCGTAGAGGGCCTTCAGCGCCTCGTCCGACTTGAAGGTGCCGTCGTCGTTGGCGTTCTTCGACCACGGGATGTTGCGGGCGCTCGGCACGTGACCGGGACGCTGCGACTGCTCCTGCGGAAGGTGGGCAGGGGCGAGCAGCTTGCCGGAGAACTCGTCGGGCGACCGGACGTCGACCAGGTTCTGCGTGCCGATGGCCGCCACGACGTCGTCGCGGAAGGCGCGGATGGCGGTGTTCTGCGGCTTGGCCGTGTAGGTGGTCCCGGGGCGCTCGGGCACCTCTTCGACCAGCTCGCGGGCGTCCAGCTCCCACTTCTTGCGGCCGCCGTCGAGAAGCTTGACGTTGTCGTGGCCGTAGAGCTTGAAGTACCAGTAGGCGTAGGACGCGAACCAGTTGTTGTTGCCGCCGTACAGGATCACCAGGGTGTCGTTGCCGATGCCCTTCGCCGACAGGAGCTTCTCGAAGCCCTCCTGGTCGATGAAGTCACGGCGGACCGGGTCCTGGAGGTCCTGGGTCCAGTCGATCCGGATCGCGTTCTTGATGTGGTTCTTCTCGTACGCGGACGTGTCCTCGTCGACCTCGACGATGGCGATGTCCGGGTTGTCGAGGTTTGCCTCGACCCAGTCGGCGTCGACCAGGACGTCGCTGCGGCTCATGCTCGTTCTCCTCCGGGGCAGTTACGGCGGGGGTGCAGATAAGGAGGGTGCGCGGCCGGGTCTCGCCGGCGGCCGACGCACGGACGCCCTCAATGGAGGGGCGTCGGGAGGGCGCGGAAGGCCGGCTGGGCTTCCGCTCAGACAGGGCGACAGAGCATGGCGGCGACGCGGCACAGGTCTACTGCCCGCCGCTTCGTGAGATCCGCCTGTCGCTGCTTCATGCGGTCGATCGTAGGGACGTAAGGGCGGACGTGTCACCAACGCTCCGCATGGTGAGACGCGATCGTCCGCATACTGGGAAAGAGAAAGCGCCCGGACCGTCACCGCACGGCTTCCGGGCGCTCGTATCCGTCTGTATCCGTCATCACATCCGCGCCGCGGCTGCGCTGCGGACGGCGGCGTCTCGCCTGTCGGACAGCCGCCGTCCACCCGAAAGTCCGGGCGGCCAGGGTGCTCCGGGCGTGGTCCTACCCGGCGAGGCGGACGTTGGAACCCTTCACCGTGATCTCCACGCCGTCCTTCGCGGCCTCGACCTTGTCGAGCTGGATGCCGCCCGGCAGGTCGTCGATCTTCTGCTCGAAGTCGGTGATGCCGCGCACCTCGTCCTCGGCGACCCGGAAGGGGCCGAAGCTGGGCAGCGTGTCGGCGTGCACCCGGACGGTGTCACCCTCGGCGGTGACCGTGCTCAGCACGGAGACGGGCTGCGGCAGCTTGGCGCCGCCGACGACCGCCTCGACGGTGACCTTGATCTTGCCGTTGCCGCCGTCGGAGAGACCGATGACCCTGGCCGTGCCCCGGACCGGTCCGACACGAATCTCGGTCGGCTCGGACTTGGCGGTCTTCAGCAACTCCGCGTAGCTGATGGACGCGGTGCCGGTGGCGCTGGTGGCGGTGGCCGAGCTGTAGTCGCCGGAGAACTCGACGCCCTTCATGTTCGCCTTGAGATCGTCGATGCGGATCTTCTGGCCCTCGGCGCCGGCCACGGCCTCGTAGTCGTCGATGCCGACCTCGACGTCGTCCAGCTCACCGCCGACGACCTGGGTGAGGAACGGGAAGCCCTTGATCGACACGTCCGGGGTGGCCGCGAGGCCCTCGTTCACCCGCAGCTTGTCCGCGGCCTCGCCCTCGGCGAAGTTCACGGCGAGGCGGTCGGCGAGCACGAACAGGCCGCCCAGGACCACGACGACGACCAGCAGTATTCGAAGCGCTCGCATGCGGTTGTTCCCCCACCCGGATGGTCCGACAGTCATTGACCACTCACGGTAACTCCGGACGCGGAGGGTGGCCGGAGTTTGTCGATCACCTGTGACACAGGTGGCCGTCCGGCCTCTACCCGAGCGCCCGTCCCAGCACGTACACCGCCGGTGCCGCGGCGGCCAGCGGCAGGGCGACGCCCGCCGTGAAGTGCACGAAACGCGACGGGTAGTCGTAGCTCGCCACCCGGTGGCCGACGAGCGCGCAGACCGCCGCGCCCGCGCCGAGCAGCGCGCCCTTCGCGCCGAAGTCGGTCGTCCCGCCGACCGCGATGCCCGCACCCGCCGCCGCGAGCAGCGCGACGACCACCGAGGCGGCGGTCGGCAGCGGCATCGCACGGGCCAGGACGGCGACGGCGACCGCGGCGGCGCCGACCGTCACCGCGTCCGGGTCGGCCCCGAGGTGGCCGGTGGCGAGGATCGCCAGCGCGGCGGAGGTGACCGTCGCCATCAGGCCATACATGCGCTCGTCGGGGTCGGCGTGCGAACGGAGCTGGAGGACGAGGCAGAGCAGGACCCAGACACCGAGGCTGCCCAGGATCGCGGCCGGCGCGTTCTCCCGGCCGGCCACGAGGAGCGCCACGTCGGAGACGAGCGCGCCGAGGAAGGCGAGCGCGATGCCCTGCCGGGCCGGCCACATGCCGTTCAGCCGGAACCAGCCGGCCGCCGTGACGGCCTGGAGGACGACGAGCGGGACGACCAGCGCGTACGTGCCGATCGCCGCCGTACCGGACAGCAGCAGGCCGAGGAGCGCGGTGAGCGCGGCGGGCTGCATCCCGGGTTCGATGACCGGCGAACGGCCTTCGAGACGGGCCCGCTGGGCGTCGGTGATGCGCGCGTTGCCGGCCACGGTGGCGGGGCCGTAGGACGGGCCGCCCGTCTCGCTTTCGGGCAGCACCGCCTCGGGGGCGACCGGGGCGGGGGCGGCCTGTTGCGCGTACGGCGCCTGGTGCCCGTAGGACGCCGCCTGATACTGCGCCTGCTGCTGGTACTGGCCCTGCTCCTGGTACTGCTGCTGAGGCTGCTGGTACTGGGGCGCCTGCTGCTGCCAGGCCGGGGCCTCGCCCGTCTGCGGGGGCAGGTACGCCGTCTCCGCGGGGTCCGCTGCCGCGACGGGCGGCTGGACGCTGGTCTCCCAGGTCTGGCCCTGCCACTGCTGGGTGTACTGGAGGTGCGCCTGCTGGTCCTCGTACCCGTACGGCTGCTGCCGGGCGGGCCAGTCCTGCTGCGGGGCCTGTGGCTGTGGGGCCTGTGGCTGTGGGGTCTGCTGCTGATACGGGTCGTACCCCTGCGGGTACTGCCCCTCGTACGGCTGGTCGGTCATCTCACCCTCCTGCGAACGGCGGGAGCACCTCGACCGTGCCGCCGTCGGCCAGCCGTACCGTCTCATGTCCGCGGGTGCCCACGGGGTCACCGTCGACGAGGAACGAGCAGCGCTGCAGGACACGCACGAGTTCGCCGGGGTGTCGCTCCCGCGCGGCCTGGAGCGCCTCGGCGAGGGTGGCCGCGTCGTGCGGCTCCTCGGCGACGCCGGCCGCGGCTTTGGCGGCCGCCCAGTAGCGCACCGTGACCTTTGCCATCTCGTCCCTCAGTCAGTCTCGTCGGTGGTCAACAGGGTCAGGCTAGCCCGCCCGCGCGGCCGTCCAGGTACCGATGCGGGTCAGGAGGTCGTCGGTCGCGCAATGCTCCGCGTGGCCCATGCCGGACTCCACCCAGAGTTCGCCGTGGTCACCGGCGGCCTCGGCCAGCATCCGGGGGTGGTCGAGGGGGAAGTAGCCGTCGCTGTCGCCATGGACCAGCAGCAGCGGTGTGGGCGCGATGCGCGGGACCGCCTCCACCGGGGAGAGCGGAACCGGGTCCCATTCGCGGTGGTGGATGCGGGTGCGGAAGCCGTAGCGCCCGACCAGGCGGCCCGCCGGGCGGGTGACGAGCCAGTGCAGTCGGCGCATGGGGGCCGTACCGCGGTAGTACCAGCGGGCGGGGGCGCTGACGGAGACGACCGCGTCGACCGTGCCGGGGCGCAGGGCCGCGTGCCGCAGCACCACCGAGCCGCCCATGGAGAAACCGACGGTGACCACGCGCGCGTGGCCGAACCGGCGGGCCCAGGCGACCGCCGCGTCCAGGTCGAGGACCTCGCGGTCACCGACGGTGGAGCGGCCTCCGGAGCGGCCGTGCCCGCGGAAGGAGAAGGTGACGACGGCGCCGTGCCGGGCGAGCGCCGACGCGATCCGGCGGACGTGCGGGCGGTCCGCGTCGCCGGTGAATCCATGGGCCACGACGAACACCAGGTCACGGGAGGGTGGCGCGGAGGCGTCGTATACAACCGCACCCGGGTCGTATACGGAATCGATGGAAATACCGTCGGCCGTGGGCAGAAACGTCCGCAATGGGGCGCCCGTGCCCGTCTCAGTGTTCGGACGAACGGTGGAACATGCCGCATGACCTGCCGGACCGTTGCTCATGTGGGCTATTCTGCTGGGCAGAGGACTCGGGCAGCGTAGCCCCCGGGTCCTTTTGTGCTTTCGGAAGCGTTGTATACGAAGTGGGAAACCGCAGGTGTACGGGCCCTGGACGCGCAGAGCAATGCCGCAACGCCGCAGTGCCGCAAACGTCCTCGCAGGGACCGAGGAGGAACCAGACGTATGAGTTCTCTGCTGCTCCTGACCAACGCCCTCCAGCCGTCGACGGAGGTGCTGCCCGCGCTCGGCCTGTTGCTGCACAACGTGCGGGTGGCCCCGGCCGAAGGCCCCGCCCTCGTCGACACCCCTGGTGCCGACGTCATCCTGATCGACGGGCGCCGTGACCTCCCGCAGGTCCGCAGCCTGTGCCAGCTGCTGCGCTCCACCGGCCCCGGCTGTCCGCTCATCCTGGTCGTCACCGAGGGCGGCCTCGCCGCCGTCACCGCCGACTGGGGCATCGACGACGTCCTGCTCGACACCGCCGGCCCTGCGGAGGTCGAGGCGCGCCTGCGGCTGGCGATGGGCCGGCAGCAGATCGTCAACGACGACTCCCCGATGGAGATCCGCAACGGCGACCTGTCGGTCGACGAGGCGACCTACTCCGCCAAGCTCAAGGGCCGGGTCCTCGACCTCACCTTCAAGGAGTTCGAGCTCCTGAAGTACCTCGCGCAGCACCCGGGCCGCGTCTTCACCCGCGCCCAGCTGCTCCAGGAGGTCTGGGGCTACGACTACTTCGGTGGCACCCGGACGGTCGACGTGCACGTACGACGGCTGCGCGCCAAGCTCGGCCCGGAGCACGAGTCGCTGATCGGAACCGTCCGCAACGTCGGTTATCGATTCGTTACCCCCGAGAAGATCGACCGTGCCGCCGAAGAGGCCAAGGCCGCGGCGGACCGGGCAAAGACGGACGATGCGGGCAACGAGGCGCCTGTGGCCGCCGAGGAGATCTCCGCGGAGGCGTAGCCGCCCCCGAGGCCGGGCGTCGGTCCCGCAAGGGAGCCGCAAGACGCCCTGCCCAGGGCGGGTCCATCCGCGTAGACTCCGCGCGTGGCCAAGGTAACCAGGGATGATGTGGCACGGCTGGCGGGGACGTCCACCGCTGTCGTCAGCTATGTCATCAACAACGGACCCCGGCCGGTTGCCCCGGCCACGCGCGAGCGTGTCCTCGCCGCGATCAAGGAGCTGTCGTACCGGCCGGACCGGGTCGCGCAGGCGATGGCGTCCCGGCGCACCGACCTCATAGGCCTGATCGTGCCGGACGCGCGCCAGCCCTTCTTCGGGGAGATGGCGCACGCGGTCGAACAGGCGGCCTCCGAGCGCGGAAAAATGGTCCTGGTCGGCAACTCCGACTACATCGGTGAGCGCGAGGTCCACTATCTGCGCGCCTTCCTCGGCATGCGGGTGTCCGGCCTGATCCTCGTCAGCCACGCGCTGAACGACAACGCCGCCGCCGAGATCGACGCCTGGGACGCCCGCGTGGTGCTGCTGCACGAGCGGCCCGAGGCCATCGACGACGTCGCCGTCGTCACCGACGACCTGGGCGGCGCCCAGCTCGCCGTACGCCACCTCCTGGAGCACGGCTACGAGTACGTCGCCTGTGTCGGCGGCACCGCGGACACGCCCTCCGTCGGCGACCCGGTCTCCGACCACGTCGAGGGCTGGCGGCGGGCCATGGACGAGGCCGGCATCCCCACCGAGGGCCGGCTCTTCGAGGCCCCCTACAACCGTTACGACGCGTACAAGGTGGGCCTGGACCTGCTGTCGGGCCCGGACCGGCCGCCGGCCGTGTTCTGCTCCACCGACGACCAGGCGATCGGCCTGCTGCGGGCCGCCCGCGAACTGCGCATCGACGTGCCCGGCGAGCTGGGGGTGGCCGGCTTCGACGACATCAAGGAGGCCGCGCTCGCCGATCCGCCGCTGACCACGGTCGCCTCCGACCGCTCGGCGATGGCCCGCTCGGCCGTCGACCTGGTCCTCGACGACGGCCTGCGGGTCGCGGGCTCACGCCGCGAGCGCCTCAAGGTGTTCCCGTCCCGGCTGGTCGTCCGGCGGTCCTGCGGCTGCGAGTGAGCCGCAAGGGGCCGAAGGGGCCGTAAGGGGCCGTAAGAGCATCCTCCTATGAGGCTTCTCTAAGAGCGGCCGGTCCCGTGCCAGAAGCGTCTTTATATCGGGCATACGAGGTTCTGCCGGGCTTCTCAGGCAGCACTCAGGAAGCTCTCATGGTCGGGCGGGAAGCTCTGTTCCATGACCGAGAGCATCCGCCGCAGCGGCGAGTACGAGAACCATGAGAACCCGTACCAGGGCGCCCCGCAGCACGCTTCCGCCCCCGTGAACCCGGAGTGGCCTCCCCCGCCGGCGTACCAGCCGGCCGCGCCGGGGCCCGTCGAGTCGCGGCAGTCCGCCGAGGCGGGCGCCATGTGGCAGACCCCGGCCCAGCCCGGCGGCGCCTGGAACACCGCGCCCGCCGGTGAAGGCAACGGCGGCGGAACCGCTCTCCCGCCCCCCGTGGCCGCCGAGCCCGCGCCCGTCCCGCCGAGAAGGCGCGCGAGGCGCGGCCCGATGGCGCTGCTCGCCGCCGTCGCGATCGTCGCCGCCGCGATCGGCGGCGGCACCGCCTACGGCATACAGGAGCTAACCGGCAAGGACGCGGTGGTCGCCTCCTCCACGACGACCAGCGTGGTGCCGTCCAGCAAGACCGGCGACGTCGCCAGCATCGCCGCGGCCGTCAGCCCGAGCGTCGTCGAGATCCAGGCCACCCTCGGCAGCGGCTCCTCGACCGGCTCCGGCGTGATCATCACGAGTGACGGCGAGATCCTCACCAACAACCACGTCATCGCCGGCGCCTCCTCGATCAAGGTGCAGACGAGCGACGGCAAGGAGTACACCGCCAAGGTCGTCGGCACGGACAGCAAGAAGGACCTGGCGCTGATCAAGCTGGAGAACGCCTCCGGCCTCAAGACGGCCACCCTCGGCAACTCCGACGGCGTCAAGGTCGGCGACACCGTCGTGGCGATCGGCTCACCCGAGGGCCTCACCGGCACCGTGACCAGCGGCATCGTCTCCGCCCTCGACCGGGACGTGACCGTCTCGACCGACGAGAGCCAGGGCCGGCAGCAACAGCAGCAGGGCGGCGGCTGGCCCTTCGAGTCCGGCGGCCAGGAGTTCAACGGCGACACCGGCTCGTCCACCACCACGTACAAGGCGCTCCAGACGGACGCCTCCCTCAACCCCGGCAACTCCGGCGGCGCCCTGGTCGACGCCAACGGCAACATCATCGGCATCAACTCCGCGATGTACTCCGCCGCCGACGCCACCTCCTCCACCGCTGGCAGCGTCGGCCTCGGCTTCGCCATCCCGATCAACACCGTCAAGGCCGACCTCGCCAGCCTGCGGGCCGGCGGCTCCGACAGCTGAACCAGCAGGTGAAACCCGCAGGTGCACCACCTTCCAGCACCAAGGAGTACGCCATGATCAAGCAGATTTCGCACCCGGTGACCGGCGTCGGCGCCGCCGACCTCGTCCTGGCCCTCGACGTGGCGTACGAACTGCACGCCCCTACGGCACCGACCCGGGCCCCCGAGGTCGCCGCCCCGCAGCTGATGGGCCTGCGCACCGGCGCCGCCCGCCCGCACGTTCGCAAGGTGCCGTTGAACCGGCTCACTACGATGCGAGGCTGAGAGGGGCGTCAGGGTTACCCGCCCTACCGCCCGCAGCACCCCGCCGCCCCACCGCACCCCGAGGAACCCACGCCATGAGCCCCGCCGAAGGCGACCGTGACACCCAGCGCATCCTGATCGTCGACGACGAGCCGGCGGTGCGCGAAGCACTCCAGCGCAGCCTCGCCTTCGAGGGCTACGACACGGAGGTCGCCTTCGACGGCGCGGACGCCCTGGAGAAGGCGACCGTCTACCGGCCCGACCTTGTCGTCCTCGACATCCAGATGCCCCGCATGGACGGCCTCACCGCCGCCCGCCGCATCCGCGGAGCCGGGGACACCACGCCGATCCTCATGCTGACCGCCCGCGACACCGTCGGCGACCGCGTCACCGGGCTCGACGCGGGCGCCGACGACTATCTGGTCAAGCCCTTCGAGCTGGACGAGCTGTTCGCCCGGGTCCGGGCCCTGCTGCGGCGCAGCTCCTACGCCGCGGCGGCCGGCGCCGCCCCCGACGACGAGGCGCTCACCTTCGCCGACCTGCGCATGAACCTCGCCACCCGTGAGGTGACCCGTGCCGGGCGGCCCGTGGAACTGACCCGGACCGAGTTCACCCTCCTGGAGATGTTCCTCGCGCACCCGCGCCAGGTCCTCACCCGCGAGCAGATCCTCAAGGCCGTCTGGGGCTTCGACTTCGAGCCCTCGTCCAACTCCCTCGACGTGTACGTCATGTACCTGCGCCGCAAGACGGAAGCGGCCGGCGAACCGCGCCTCGTGCACACCGTGCGGGGCGTGGGGTACGTGTTGCGGCAGGGCGGCGCGGAGTGAAGAGGCTCGTACGGCGGTTCCGGACCCTTCCGATCCGGGCCCGGCTGTCGATGCTGGTCGCGGCGGCGGTGGCGTTCGCGGTGGCGGCGGTTTCGGTGACGTGCTGGTTCATCGTGCAGGGGAAGCTGTACGAGCAGGTGGACGGCGATCTACGGAAGGCGGAGCAGCCCCAGCCTCTCAGTCAGGTGCTGGCCCTCCTCGACGCCTGCCCCCAGAAGCCGACGGAGTCCGGCCTCGGTGATCTGCGAGCCCAGTCCTACTACTTCCAGCTCGTCAAGGCGGACGGCACGTCCTGCGTCTCCTCCACCTCCGCGGGCGCGGTGAAGACCACGGCCGGCGACACAGAGGTGATCAGCGACGCGCACGAAGGAGTCCTTCGCAACGGCACCGACTCCGACGGCAACGACGTCCGGGTCCTCACCGTCCCGCTCACCGTCAGGCAGGGCCCGTCCAGCCCTCAGCTCTACCCCGACACCGCCCTGCTCATCGCGGTCCCCCTCAAGAGCACCCAGGCGACCCTCAACGACCTCGCCCTCATCCTGCTCCTCGTCTCCGGGATCGGCGTGCTCGGCGCCGGCGCCGCAGGTCTTGCCGTCGCCCGCGCGGGCCTGCGCCCCGTCGACAAGCTCACCGAGGCCGTCGAGCATGTGGCCCGCACCGATGACCTGGGCATCCGCATCCCCGTGGAGGAGGACGCCGAGGACGAGGTCGCCCGCCTCTCCCGGTCCTTCAACTCCATGACGGCCTCCCTGGCCAACTCCCGCGCGCTGCAACAGCAGTTGATCGCGGACGCGGGCCACGAACTCCGCACCCCCCTCACCTCCCTCCGCACCAACATCGAGCTTCTCAGCCGCAGCGAGGAGACGGGCCGCCCCCTCCCGGAGGCGGACCGCAAGGCACTCCTCGCCTCGGTGAAGGCACAGATGACCGAACTGGCGTCCCTCATCGGCGACTTGCAGGAGCTGTCCCGCACGGACGCCCAGCGCGGTGAGCGGGTACAGGTGGTCTCCCTGGAGGACACCGTCGAGTCGGCCCTGCGCAGGGCGCGGCTGCGCGGTCCGGAGCTGACGATCACGGCCTCCCTGGACCCCTGGTACGTCCGGGCGGAGCCTGCCGCGCTGGAACGGGCGGTGGTCAACATCCTGGACAACGCGGTGAAGTTCAGCCCGGCGGGCGGTTCCGTCGAGGTCGGTCTCGCCGACGGTGTCCTGACCGTCCGCGACCACGGCCCCGGCATCCCGGAGGACGAACTCCCCCACGTCTTCGACCGGTTCTGGCGCTCCCAGAGCGCGAGGGCCCTGCCGGGCTCGGGTCTCGGCCTGTCGATCGTCGCGCGCACGGTCCAGCAGGCGGGCGGCGAGATCACGGTGGCCGGCGCGGAGGGCGACGGCACGCTGGTGACCGTACGGCTGCCGGGGGCGCCGACGCCGCCGCCCGAGCTGCCGTAGGAGACGCTCTGCCGTACTTCCCGAGAATGCCGGTGAGTTCGGCAACCTTTCCGCCGTGGGCGGCGACCACCCGGTGACCCGCACCTCTTCCGGGTGGTCCCCCTCCCACGGAAACGGAATCCCACACATGACCGACATCCGTCGCAAGCCCCGGCACCGCAGGCGCAGGACCGCCGTGGCGGTGGGCGTGCCCCTCGCCCTCACGGCCGCCGGCACCTTCGCCTACGGCACGGACCTCGGACTGTTCGGCGCCGACGCGCAGGCCAGCGCGTCAGCGGCCACCGCCGCGCCCGCCTGGGCGACCGCCACCGCCGACGGCTTCGCGTCGGTCGACGCGCTCGGGCAGAAGGGAACGTACGGCGGCCGGGACGGCAAGACCGTCACCGTGAAGACGCTCGCCGACCTGGAGAAGTACGCGACGGCGGCCGAGCCGTACGTCATCGTCGTCGCGGCGACGATCAACATGAACCCGGTCGGCAAGGAGATCAAGGTCGCCTCCGACAAGACGATCGTGGGGTCCGGGACCTCGGGGCAGATCGTCGGCGGCGGGTTCTTCCTCGGCACCGGCGTCCACAACGTGATCATCCGGAACCTGACGATCCGGGACGCGTACCAGGGCGTCTGGAACGACAAGGACCACGACTTCGACGCGATCCAGATGGACGGGGCGCATCACGTCTGGATCGACCACAACGATCTGCGGCACATGGCCGACGGGCTCATCGACGTCCGCAAGGACAGCACGAACATCACGGTGTCGTGGAACAAGCTGAGCGACAACAACAAGACCTTCGGCATCGGCTGGACCACGAACGTCGTCACCGACATCACCATCCACCACAACTGGTTCCGCGAGACCGAGCAGCGCAACCCGTCCACGGACAACGCCGCCCACGCCCACCTCTACAACAACTTCCTGGAGGACGCGGCCGGCACCACGATCAAGTCCTCGTACGGCAACTACTCACGCGGCAGGACGAAGATGGTCCTGGAGAACTCCTACTTCCAGGGCATGAACAACCCGGTCACCAGGGACAGCACCGCGGCGATCGTCCAGAAGGGCAACACCTTCGTCGCGACGAGCGGACGCAACGAGAGCGGCGGCACCGCCTTCGACCCGAAGACCTTCTACACCTACAGCCTCGACAGGACCGCCGACGTGCCCGCGCTCCTCAAGGCCGGCGTCGGGCCGCGGTCGAACATCGGCACCGCGGCGACCGCCACCACCAAGGCCGCCGCCGCGACGACGCTCACCGTCGCCGCCGACGGCTCCGGGCAGTACCGGACCGTGCAGGCCGCGGTGAACGCCGTACCGGCGAACAACCCCTCGCGCGTCGTCATCTCCGTCAAGCCGGGCACGTACCGCGAGCTGGTCAAGGTCCCGTCCAACAAGCCGCACGTCACCATCCAGGGCTCGGGCGCGAGCCGCAAGGACACGACGATCGTCTACAACAACGCGTCCGGTACGCCGAAGCCCGACGGGTCCGGCACGTACGGCACCGGCGGCAGCGCGACCGTCGCCGTGGAGGCGGACGACTTCCAGGCCCGCAACCTGACCATCTCCAACGACTTCGACGAGGGCGCACACCAGGACATCGCCGGTCAGGCGGTCGCCCTGCGCACCGCCGCCGACAAGGTGTTCCTCGACGGCGTCATCGTCAGCGGCGACCAGGACACCCTGCTGGTGGACACCGCGTCCAAGGACAAGCTGGGCCGCGTCTACATGACCAACTCGTACGTCGTCGGCAACGTCGACTTCATCTTCGGCCGGGCGACCGCGGTGATCGACAAGTCGGTCATCACGCTGAAGAAGCGCTGGAACGGCACCTCCGCCGGCTACGTCACGGCCCCGAGCACGGTGGCGGGCCGCAAGGGCATCCTGATCGCCAACTCCACGGTGAACGGCGACGTCTCCGACCGCACCTTCTACCTCGGCCGCCCCTGGCACGCCGGCGGCGACGCCGCCCTCGACCCGCAGACCACGGTCCGCAACACCACCCTGAGCGCCGCGATCCGGACCACCCCCTGGACCGACATGAGCGGCTTCTCCTGGAAGGACGACCGCTTCGCCGAGTACATGAACAAGGGCGCGGGCGCGGCCACGGGCTCCACGAGCACCGACCGCCCCCTCCTGACCGACGCCCAGGCCGCCAACCAGGAGGTCGCGGACTGGCTGGGCGACTGGACGCCGTCGGCCTAGCCGCGCGCCGTGTGAGTCAGGAACGCGGCCCACGAGGCCGCGCCGAAGACGAGCACCTCTCCGTCCGGGACCTTGCGGTCCCGGACGGGGACGAGGCCGGGGTGGCCGTCGGCGACCTCGAGGCAGTTTCCGGGAAACGACGTTGGCGGGCGTCCCCCGCAGGGCCGAACAAGCCGACCTCTTCGAGTCCGCCGACGCCCAGCCCTTCGCACGCGCGACGCCCGCATCCTCCAGCACTCCGCACCCGGCAAGCTCTACCGTGGACGTCCGGTCACCACACGTCGTCCCTGCCGGAGAAGAGAAACCGATCACGGCTCATGAGGTGGATCCCCACTCCTGCGAGAGAACTCCCGAGGCGATCCGAGCCGCTCTGCAGCGGCGCCCCGACTGGTTGCAGGGCTTCGAACAGGACTGGCTCAGCGCGGCGGCCGACTTCGACCATTCCGCACTCGACGCCGTGACCGACAAGTGGTTCCCCTTCGCCTGCGCCTGTGCCACGCCCGGCTGTCTGGACGAGGCCGAGCAGACAGTCACGCGGATGGCGAAGGGCGACACCAAGGGCATGGTCCTCCGGAACGCGGACGGCAACGCCTACGACGCCGAGAACCGGCCGATCGACGCGGGCAGGTCCGGGTGAGTGCGTACGCGATCAGGTACATCGACCGCGCGGCCCAGCGAAGGACCGCCCTGTGCGGGCCCCGACTCGCTTCGCTGGAGGCCCTCGAGAAACTGTCTGCCTCAACCCGTTCGGTCCGCCCGCGATCGGCAACAGGGACAACAGTTGGTCGGCTGCCTTCCAGGCCGGCTTCATCACCTACGTGGTGTCCAACCGCCACGTCGTCATCAACGTCATCGACCTGGTAGCCCTCTGACCGACCGGTCGCCGCCTCTCTGGCCCGCGAGCACCAGTCCTCCGCCCTCCCCGGCGCAGACCCCGCCAACCGCGCGTACGCCCCCTCGCCACCAGCTCCGCATGCGTGCCCGACCCGCGGGCCGGCCGTCGTCCACGACCAGGATGTGGTCGGCGTGCGCGGCGAGGGTGAGGTCGTGGGTGGTCAGGATGGTTTCCTCGTGCCCGATCGGACGGCGCTTCGGGGCAGCCTTCTCCTCGCATACGCAGAGAGGCGGCCGCGTCTGTGACGCGGCCGCCTCTCCGGTGGGATGAACCCCAGGAGGACCCAAGGTTCTCCAGGGTTACTTCACGATCGTGATCCGGTTCGTCACCGGGGGCGCGATCGGGGCGGTGGCCGAGGAGTTGGCCAGCAGGTACTGCTCCAGGGCGGTCAGGTCGTCGAGGCCGACGAGGTCGTTCGTGCCCTGGCCCAGGGTGGTGAAGCCGTCGCCGCCGCCCGCGAGGAAGCTGTTCGTCGCGACGCGGTAGGTGGCGGCCGGGTCGATGGCCGCGCCGTTCAGCTTGACGGAGTCCGTGACGACACGGTCCGCGCCCGCCTTCGTCAGGTCCAGCGTGTACGTCAGGTTCGCCGACGGCTGGAGAATCTTCGGCGCGCTCGCGTTGGTCCCGCTCACCTGCTCCTTGAGCACCTGGATCAGCTGGGCGCCGGTGAAGTCCTGGAGGTTCACGGTGTTGGCGAACGGCTGGACGGTGAAGCCCTCGGCGTAGGTGACCACACCGTCGCCCTCGGAGCCCTTGGCCGCGTAGGTCAGACCGGCCCGCACACCGCCCGGGTTCATCAGGGCGAGGTCGGCCTCGGCGTCCAGCTCCTTGCCGTACCAGAGCTGCGCGTCCGCGATCAGGTCGCCCATCGGGGACTCGGTGCCCGTGTTGGGGATGTCGGCGGAGACGTAGCCGATCGCGCGGTTGCCGATGGGCGCCGCGAGGGTGTTCCACTTGCTGATCAGCTCGGTCATGTCCGGGGCCTTGGGGACGGTCCGGGTGACCACGTGGTTCGCCGACTTCACCGCCGTACGGGCGATGTCACCGGTGAAGCGGTCGTACGTCAGCGTGGTGTCCGTGTACAGACGGCCGAAGGAGGCCGCCGAGGTCACCGTGCGCGGCTTGCCCGACGGGTCGTTGATCGTGCAGGCGTACGCGGCGTGCGTGTGACCCGTGACCAGGGCGTCCACCGACGGCGAGATGTTCTTCGCGATGTCGACGATCGGACCCGAGATGCCGTCACCGGCACCCGGCGAGTCACAGTTGTAGTTGTACGAGGTGGAGGCGGGCAGGCCGCCCTCGTGGATCAGCGCCACGATCGACTTCACGCCCTGGCGCTGCAGCTCCTTGGCGTACTTGTTGATCGTGTCGACCTCGTCCTTGAACTTCAGGCCCTTGACGCCCTCCGCGGAGACGATGCCCGGCGTGTCCTCCAGGGTCACGCCGATGAAGCCGACCTTGACGTCCTTCTTCTTCCAGACCCAGTACGGCTTCAGGATCGGCTTCCCGGACTTCTCGTCCAGGACGTTCGCCGCGAGGTACGGGAAGTCGGCGCCGCCGAACTCCTCGTCCGTGTAGCAGCCGTCCGTCGGGTGGCAGCCGCCCTTCTGCAGGCGGGCCAGTTCCTTGGCGCCCTCGTCGAACTCGTGGTTGCCCACGGAGGTGACGTCCAGGTCCAGCTTGTTGAGCGCCTCGATGGTGGGCTCGTCGTGGAACAGGCCGGAGATCAGCGGTGAGGCGCCGACCATGTCACCGCCGGCCGCGGTGACCGAGTACTTGTTGCCCTCGCGGGCCTGACGCAGGTGGGTGGCCAGGTACTCCACACCGCCCGCGTCGATCGTCTTCGTCGTGCCGTCGGCCTGGATCTCGGTGACCCGGCCGGAGGAACCGCTCGGCGGCTCGAGGTTGCCGTGCAGGTCGTTGAACGACAGCAGCTGCACGTCCTGGTAACGGCTCGGCAGCGGCTTTCCGTGCCTGCTGTCGTGCGCGCCCGCCGGCAGCGCCGCGACCAGTGCGCCGGCGGTGGCCAGACCGGCGGCCGCCGCGAGCAGCCCGTACGTACGGCGTCTGCGGCTCGGATGCGAGTGGGAAGTGGCTGGCATGCGCCCCCCTGTGGTGTCTGCTGTGGTGTCGACGTCCTCGGGCCTGGGGAGGCCCTGCGAGGCGTCTGAGGTAGTGGCCCCGTCGGCCCGCAGCCTAGAGTCAACGCGCGTAGCGCGACAGGGGGTTCCTGGTTACATCCTGGTTTCCCTTTGCCTTCCGCTTGACTTCGGGGTGCCGACCACTCGGCTTCGCGGTGACTTCGGAGTGCCTTTCGAAGTGCCCTCGTTGTGGCTTCGCTCTGCCTTCCGCTTGGCGTCCACTCCGGTTACCGCCCCCGTGTCGCCTCCCCGTCCCCGGCTGATTCCCCTCCCCTCCGCTGATGCCGCCACTTTGCCGAGCCCGCCCTTTACCCTCGTACGCATGACCAGCGACGACCCCGCATCGGCACCCGGCTCCCGTTCCATCGAGATCCTTTCCGCGCTCTCCCCCGCACAGACCGAGGCCGTCATCGACCTGCTCGCGGGGGCCGCCCACAACGACGGCCGGCCAGCGGTGTCCGCACAGGGCCGGCTGCAACTCC
>NZ_MUBA01000202.1 GCF_002154575.1 Streptomyces bobili | reverse complement strand
CGGGAGCTGGGCCTCGTGGACGTGCTGGTGGACGAGGGACGGGACCGGGAGGAGGCGCTGGCGCTGGGGGAGCGGATCGGGGCGAACTCGCCGGTGGGCCTGCGCGCGGCCAAGCGGGCCCTGCGGCTGGGGCAGGGGCTGGATCTGCGGGCCGGCCTGGAGGTGGAGGACGCGGCCTGGCGGGCGGTGGCCTTCTCGGGGGACCGGGCGGAGGGCGTCGCGGCCTTCAACGAGAAGCGGAAGCCGCAGTGGCCGGGTGAGTGAGCCGGCCTCCCGGCATGGGCACGGGCGTCGCTCCGGGCCGTCACTGCGGCCGTCACTCCTGGTCACCGCTTCGGTTCGTCACTCCAAGTGCTACCCAGGAGTCCCCTTTGTAGCCAAATGTCCCTAGCCTGGGGAGATGGGTGAGGACAGACGCCTCGCGGCCGTGGTGGCGCTGGCGCAGGGGATGGCGGCGGCGCGCACGCCCCGCGAGTCGTGGCGGGCGGCGGCGCTCGGCGCCTGCCGGGCGCTGGCCGGCGGATTCGCCGCACTGTCGGTCTGGGAGCGGGACCTCGGACAGCTGCGCGTCCTCGTGAACGTGGGGGACCGGGCGCCGGACGAGGAGGAGTTCCCGGACGACGAGGCCTATCCGGTGCACCAGTTCCCGGAGATCACCGAGTTCCTGCACGAGCGCTGGGTGTCCGGCGGCGAGCCCGACGCCTGGGTCGAGACGGCCCAGGGACCGGCCGCCGGCCGCCCGGGCTACTGCCACCAGCGGGTCGCCGCCCTGCGCCGGCGAGGGCGCGGCTCATGCGTGGTCGCCCCGATCGTGCTGCACGGCCGGGCCTGGGGTGAGCTGTACGTGGCCCGCTCCTCCGGCACCCCCGTCTTCGACCGGGGCGACGCCGACTTCGCGACCGTCCTCGCCGCCGTCGTCGCGGCCGGGCTCGCCCAGACCGAGCGGCTTCAGGAGGCCCGCCGGCTCGCCTTCACGGACGCCCTCACCGGCCTGGCCAACCGCCGCGCCGTCGACGTACGCCTGGAGGAGGCCGTGGAACGGCACCGCACGCACGGCGACGTGGTGAGTCTCGTCGTGTGCGATCTGAACGGGCTCAAGCGGGTGAACGACACCTGTGGGCATGCCGTCGGCGACCGGCTGCTGGAGCGGTTCGGGTCCGTGCTGTCGCTGTGCGGGGCGATGCTGCCCGGCGCGCTGGCCGCCCGGCTCGGCGGGGACGAGTTCTGTCTGCTCACCGTCGGTCCCACCGCCGACGCCGTGGTGAAGGTCGCCGGTGAACTCTGCCGCCGCGCCGCCGAGTTGGAGCTGGGTGAGGGGGTGGCCTGCGGAGTCGCCTCCACCGAGGACCCCATCGGGCCGGTGGGGTCGGCCCGCCGCCTGTTCCGGCTCGCGGACGCGGCCCAGTACCGCGCCAAGGCCGAACGTGCCGCCCGGCCGGTCGTCGCGGGGCGGGAGGGGCCCGACGATCCGGTGGTCCGGCTCGCCGACGAGCCGCCGCGCGGACCGGCCGGGGAGCGGCGGCGCTTCCGTGGGCGTCAGTGAGCGGGCCGCGGCGCGTCGGCTGTCGTGCGTCGGCTGTGACGCATCGGCTGTGACGCATCGGTAAGGGGCGAACCCCGCCCCCACTGGTGACATCCTCGTCTTCACTACGTACGATCCTGAATATGGATATGCACACTGTGGTGGTGGGGACGTCCGGGGTGACCGCGTCCGACGTGCTCGCCGTGGCGCGCGACGGCGCCCGGGTCGAGCTTTCCGGCGAGGCGCTGGCGGCCCTCGCCGCGGCACGCCAGATCGTCGAGGCGCTGGCGGCCAAGCCCGAGCCCGTCTACGGCGTCTCCACCGGGTTCGGCGCGCTCGCCACCCGGCACATCAGCCCGGAACTGCGCGCCCAGCTCCAGCGCAACATCGTCCGCTCGCACGCCGCAGGCATGGGGCCGCACGTCGAGCGCGAGGTCGTCCGCGCCCTGATGTTCCTGCGCCTGAAGACCGTCTGCTCCGGGCGCACCGGCGTCCGCCCCGAGGTCGCGCAGACCATGGCCGACGTCCTCAACGCCGGCATCACCCCGGTCGTCCACGAGTACGGCTCCCTCGGCTGCTCGGGCGACCTCGCCCCGCTCTCCCACTGCGCCCTCACCCTCATGGGCGAAGGGGACGCCGAAGGTCCGGACGGGGTCGTACGGCCCGCCGGCGAGCTGCTCGCCGAGCACGGCATCGCCCCCGTCGAACTGCGCGAGAAGGAGGGCCTGGCGCTCCTCAACGGCACCGACGGCATGCTCGGCATGCTGGTCATGGCCCTCGCCGACCTGGACCGCCTCTACAAGTCCGCCGACATCACCGCGGCCCTGTCGCTGGAAGCACTCCTCGGCACCGCGAAGGTCCTCGCGCCCGAGCTGCACGCCATCCGCCCGCATCCGGGCCAGGGCGACTCCGCCGCCAACATGCTGGCGGTGCTCGCCGGTTCGGAGCTGACCGGGCACCACCAGGACGACGCGCCGCGCGTGCAGGACGCCTACTCGGTGCGCTGCGCCCCGCAGGTCGCCGGCGCCGGCCGGGACACCATGGCCCACGCGCGCCTCGTCGCCGAACGCGAACTGGCCTCCGCCGTCGACAACCCCGTGGTGCTGCCCGACGGGCGGGTGGAGTCCAACGGCAACTTCCACGGTGCCCCGGTGGCCTACGTCCTCGACTTCCTCGCCATCGCCGTCGCCGACCTCGCGTCGATCTCCGAGCGCCGCACCGACCGGCTGCTGGACAAGAACCGCAGCCACGGCCTGCCGCCGTTCCTCGCCGACGACGCCGGCGTCGACTCGGGCCTGATGATCGCCCAGTACACGCAGGCCGCGCTGGTCAGCGAGCTGAAGCGGCTCGCCGTACCGGCCTCCGCCGACTCCATCCCGTCCTCCGCGATGCAGGAGGACCACGTCTCCATGGGCTGGTCCGCGGCCCGCAAGTTGCGCACCGCCGTCGACAACCTCACGCGCGTCATCGCCGTCGAGCTGTACGCCGCCACCCGAGGCGTCGAGCTGCGCGAGGGGCTCACGCCGGCGCCCGCGACCTGCGCGGTCCTGGACGCCGTACGCGCGGCGGGTGTCGAGGGTCCCGGACCGGACCGCTTCCTCTCGCCCGACCTGGCCGCGGCCGACGCGTTCGTGCGCGACGGACGGCTCGTCGCGGCCGTGGAGACGGTGACGGGGCAGCTGCGCTAGGACGCGCGGCCGCCAGGACATGCGGAAGGCCCTGCCGCACGCGCGTGTGCGCTTGCGGCAGGGCCCCGGTGTGCCTTGGGGAGCTGCCTACTTGAGCTTGGCGACCTGCGCCTGGACCACGGCGGCCGGGATGTCGGCGGCCTTGCCCGAGCCGAGCGAGGCGAAGTTCACCGTGTAGAACGTGGCGATGGTGTTGCCCTTGCGCACGACGTCGGTGTGGAAGGTGGCCGAACCCTCACCGTCCATGTCGACGGCCTCGGAGAACGCCACCGACTCGTCGCCCAGACCGGAGCCCTTCTCCGAGGCCACCTTGGTGACCTTGGAGTTCTCCTCGCCGGCGGCCAGGCCGTACCCGGCGGAGCAGGCGGTCACGCCGTCGGAGAGGGCCTTCATGGCCTTCTCGGCGCCGTCGCCCTCGTAGGAGGACAGGCCCACGAACGTCATGTCGATGTCGAAGGCGTCGGCAAGGTCCTCCGGCTGCGCGGTGGCGCCCGAAACCTTGTCCTCCGCGACGGAGTTGCTCGCGTTCGCGTCCGTCTCGCCCGGAGCCAGACCGGCCGTCGCCCAGGCGAGCGGGTCGCACGCCGGCTTGTCCGTCTTCACTTCCGACTTCGACTTCGGCAGGGTGTCGTCACCCGGGGTGACCTTGAACCCCTTGACCTCGCCCTGGGCGAGGAGCAGCTTCTCCAGCTCGGCCGAGGTCAGTGCCTTCGCGGCCGGGGCCGAGGAGGAGTCGGAACCCTTCGAGGAGTTGTTGGTCCCCTTGGAGTCCTTCTTCGACCCGTCGTCCGAGCAGCCCGTGACGAGGACGAGCGACAGTGCGCCCACGGCAGCCGTGGCGCACAGCCGCGCGCCCGATGATCTCTTCATGAGCGGACTATGAGGGTTTCGTCAAGGGAGCGTCAAATCAATTCAGAAACCCAGACGTTCCCGGCGAACCGAATACGCGACGAAGCCGGCGCCGAGCGCGAGGAGGCCGGTGCCGCCCACGATGTACGGGGTGGTGTCGAAGCTTCCGGTGTCCGCGAGGCGGGTGCCGCCGGAGGTGCTGTCGGAGGTGTCGGCGGTGAGAGCGGTGCCGGTGCTGTCCGCGGAGACGGCCCTCGCCTGGGTGGTGACCTGCGTCGTCACGGCCGTTCTCACCGGCTCGTCCTGGGTCGCCTGGGCGTTCGGGACGAACCACAGGGCACCCAGCAGGGTTCCCGCGGCGGTGGCGGTCAGCAACGGACGGCGAGCGGATGACACGGAATATCGATCCCCTTGTGGTGCTGGCGAATTGGCCGTGTGGACCGATGCTAATGAAAGTCGCGGGTCGCGGGAAAGTCGCGGGAGCCCTCAGTCGTACGCTCCGTGCATGACTTCTGAAAAGACATCACGATTTGTCCGCCTTCGCGTGGAACTTGTCCTGGAGATCGACGACGCGGGCGCGCTCACCAAGGCCGCGCTGCGGCGACTCGCGGAGGAGGCCGCCGATCCCGGGATGCCTGAGGGTGAGCGCGCGCATGCGGAGAGCGCTGTGACGGAAGACACCGCGGAGGCCCTCGCCTGCCTCGTTGATCCGTTCGACCTGGTCAGTGAGATCCCGGGGGTCGAACTCCAGCAGGCCTCCTGGTCCACCGAGCCCGTGGACTACGACCCCGATTCGCCGGACTGGGACCTCGACGAGGATGATGACGACGAGGACGGCGCGGCGGACGCCGACGAGGACGGCCGCGCGGGCGGCATCGGCTGAGCGTCTTGGGGAATTGATGACCCCCGGACGGCAACCGCCGCCCGGGGTTTCGTCGTCTCATACGACGCATTGACCGTCACCCGCACCAGCGGCCCCGGAGGGGGAACCGAGTGCCCGCGGACGTGGTGTGGCCCACACATGTGACATATGTGGAACGGGGCGAACCGGTCGTAGCGTTGAAGGTCTTGACGGGGACTCCCGGCTACCGGGAATCGGCGACGATGGAGAAGCGTGTGATGACGGACAGTAGGCGGCGCAGGGGTCTCATGACCGCGTCCGCACTGCTCGGCGGTGTTCTGGTGCTCTCTGCGTGCTCGGGCGGCGACAGTGACGCCGCCGATGGCGGAGGCAGCTCCTCGCAGGCCAAGGCCGACGAGGCGGCGGCCCAGAAGTCCTCCGAGGCCCAGATCAAGATCACACCCGCGGACGGCTCGAACAACGCCTCCATCAACAACTCCGCGACCGTCGCCGTGAGCAAGGGCACGCTCACCCAGGTGACGATGACCGCGGCCGACGGCAGCACGGTGGCGGGTGAGCTGTCCGCCGACAAGACCAGCTGGAAGCCCACCGACCAGCTGGAGCGCTCGACCACCTACAAGCTGGCGGCGACCGCGAAGGACGCCAAGGGCCTGGAGGCCCACGAGAACGCCTCCTTCACCACGGTCTCCCCGGACAACAGCTTCATAGGCAACTTCACGCCGGAGGACGGCTCGACCGTCGGCGTGGGCATGCCGGTCTCCATCAACTTCAACAAGGAGATCACCAACAAGGCCGCCGTCCAGAAGGGCGTCACGGTCAACACCAGCAGCGGCCAGGAAGTCGTCTGCCACTGGTTCAGCACCACCCGCATGGACTGCCGCCCCGAGGAGTACTGGCAGGAGGACTCCACCGTCACGCTGAAGCTCGCGCTCGACGGTGTCGAGGGTGCCGACGGGGTCTTCGGGGTCCAGCAGAAGACCGTCACTTTCAAGATCGGCCGCAACCAGGTCACGTACGTCGACGCCAAGACCAAGCAGATGAAGGTCATGCAGGACGGCAAGACGGTCCGGACCATCCCGATCTCGGCCGGCTCCCCCGACAACAAGACCTACGAAGGCCAGATGGTGATCTCCGAGAAGTTCAAGGAGACCCGGATGAACGGCGCGACGGTCGGCTTCACCGACGACGACGGCAAGGGCGAGTACGACATCAAGGACGTACCGCACGCCATGCGTCTGACCAGCTCGGGCACCTTCCTGCACGGGAACTACTGGGGCGCGAAGTCCATCTTCGGCTCGGTGAACACCAGCCACGGCTGTGTCGGCCTGTCCGACACCAAGGGTGCCGACGACCCGAACACGCCGGCCGCCTGGTTCTACAACAACTCGATCGTCGGTGACGTCGTCGTCGTCCAGAACACCGGCGACAAGACCGTCTCGCCGGACAACGGCCTCAACGGCTGGAACATGGACTGGGCGCAGTGGAAGGCCGGTTCGGCCGCCTGACGTACCTCCCGCACCCGTCCTCCGATGCCGCCCCCAGGGGCGGCATCGGTGTTTGCGGGACCGGGCCCGGCATGGGGCGGCCCAGCCTTCTCATGCTCCTCTTATCTCAGCCTTATGGCTTCATCACGGGCCGTACCTAGCTTGCGGCCATGTTCTTCACCTACCTGAGGCGCGAACTGCGCCGCCGCAGAAAAGCGGCCCTCGTCGTCGCCTCCGGACTGGCCCTGGGCATCGCGCTCGTCATCGTCGTCACCTCCGTCTCCTCCGGCATGGGCAAGGCCCAGGACAAGGTCCTGCAGTCCCTGTACGGCCTGGGCACGGACATGACCGTCACCAAGGCGGCGGCGCCCACCGCCAGCACCTCCGAGCGTCCGCGCTTCCAGTTCGACGCCCAGGACGGTGACTCCGACGCCGAGCAGAGCAGCGACCGCGTCATGGTCCAGGGCTTCCAGACCCTGTCCGCCGCCACCGTCACCGAGGTCGGCGAGCAGAGCGGCGTCTCCGACGCGGTCGGCGGGCTCAGCCTGACGGTCATCAAGGTCAACGGCCAGTTCACCCGCGGCCAGGTCCAGCAGGGTGAGGGCGGCCAGCAGGGCGGACCCGGCGGCGGCACCGGCCAGCCGCAGGGCGAAGTCCAGGGCGGCGGCGCGAACTTCGACGTCGACAACTACTCGGTCTTCGGCACGGACGTCACCCAGCCCGCCCTCGGCCCGCTGACCTCCTCCAAGATCACCAGCGGCCGTACCTTCAAGACCACCGAGACGAACGCCAAGGTCGCCGTCGTGGACTCGGCCTACGCCAAGGAGAAGAAGCTCAAGGCCGGTTCGACGGTCACCATCAAGAGCGTCAAGTACAGCGTCATCGGCATCGCCACCGCCGACAGCGGGGACTCCGCCGCCAACGTCTACATCCCGCTGACGCAGGCTCAGACGCTCAGCGACTCCAAGGACAAGGTCACCACGATCTACGTCCAGGCGACCGACTCGCAGAAGATCGACAGCGTCAAGTCCGCGATCCAGAAGAACGTCTCCGGTACGACGGTGACGACCTCCGCCGACCTCGCCGACACCGTCTCCGGCTCCCTCTCCACGGCCTCCTCGCTGGCCACCAGCGTCGGCAAGTGGCTGTCCATCGCCGTGCTCGTCGCCGCGTTCCTGGTCGCCGGACTGCTCACCTCCTCGGCGGTGTCCCGGCGCGTGCGGGAGTTCGGCACGCTGAAGGCCCTGGGCTGGAAGTCCGGCCGGGTCACCCGGCAGGTCGTCGGCGAGGCCATGGTCAACGGCCTCCTCGGCGGCGCCCTGGGCATCGCGCTCGGCCTCGGCGGCGCCTACGTCGTGACCGCCGTCAGCCCCACCCTCCAGGCCGAGATGGGCGGCGGCACCGGCGGCGGCCAGGGCGGCCCCGGCGGTGGCGGCTTCGGCGGCGGCCGGCAGGCGGCGGCCCGCACGCTCGACGTGGCGCTGACGGCGCCGGTCAGCGTCACGACGGTGGCCGTGGCGGTCGGACTCGCCGTCGCAGGCGGTCTGATCGCGGGGGCGTTCGGCGGCTGGCGGGCCTCCAGGCTCCGACCGGCCGACGCACTGCGGCGCGTCGAGTAGCCAACCACCCCACCTACCCCAGGAGTTGCTGTCCCCATGTACGAACTCAGAGGCGTCACCAAGCGCTACACCCGCGGCAAGGACACCGTCCACGCCCTCGCCGGTGTCGACCTGACCATCGCGGACGGCGACCGGCTCGTCATCCAGGGCCCCACCGGAGGCGGCAAGTCCACCCTCCTGCAGATGATCGGCGGGCTCGACCGGCCCAGCGAGGGAGAGGTCGTCCTCGACGGCACCGACCTGGCGAAGCTGTCCGAGGCCAGACTGACCAAGGTGCGCAGCGAGAACATCGGCTTCGTCTTCCAGTCCTTCAACCTCATCCCGACGCTCACCGCGCAGGAGAACGTCGAGACCGCCCTCGTCCCGCTCGGCGTGAAGACCAGGGAGCGGCGCGAACGGGCCGCCGAGGCGCTGAGGTCGGTCGGCCTCGGCGAGCGGCTCGGGCACCTCCCCGGCGAGATGTCCGGCGGCCAGCAGCAGCGCGTCGCCATCGCCCGCGCGCTGGTGAAGCAGCCCAAGGTGCTGCTCGCCGACGAGCCGACCGGCAACCTCGACGAGGGCATGCGCGACGAGATCATGGACGTACTGCACACCATGTGGAAGGAGCACGGCCTGACCTTCATCATGGTCACCCACGACTCCGCCATAGCGAAGAAGGCCCCGCGCGTGGCCACGATCCGCAAGGGCAGCATCACGGTGAAGGAGAACGCGGTCTGACCTGGCCTCCCGGCCGCGCGAGTCCCGACGCGGTACGCGGCCCGTGACCCGGTTCGCTGAGCGCTGAGCGGACGGCCCCCGGAACAGCAGCCTCCGGAGGGCCGTTCGTGCTTGCGTGGCCCCATGACGGCCGACACGGGAACCACAGCCAGCACAGTCATCGAGTACATCCGCTACCGCATCCCCGAGGAACGGTCGGCGGAGTTCCTCGCCGCCTACACCGGCGCCGCCGCACAGCTCGCGGCCTCGCCTCACTGTGTGGACTACGAACTCGCCCGCTGCGAGGAGGACTTCGCGCACTTCGTCCTGCGCATCACCTGGACCTCCACGCAGGACCACCTCGAAGGCTTCCGCACCTCCGACCTGTTCCCCGCCTTCCTCGCGGAGATCCGCCCCTACATCGCGGACATCGAGGAGATGCGCCACTACAAGCCCACCTCGGTGCGCGGCCGGGGCTCCGCCGTGCCCACCCTCTACACCTGGGCGGGCGGCGCCGAGGCCTTCTCCCGTCTCACCGAGGCCTTCTACGCCAAGGTCGTCAAGGACGACCTCCTCGCCCCCGTCTTCGAGGGCCTCGCCCCCGAGCACGCCGAGCACGTCGCCCTCTGGCTCACGGAGGTCTTCGGCGGCCCCCCGGCCTACTCGAAGACCCAGGGCGGCCACGGTCACATGGTCGCCAAGCACTTCGGACGCGGCATCACCGAGCCCCAGCGCCGCCGCTGGGTCGACCTCGTCCAGGACGCCGCCGACGAGGCCGGCCTGCCCACCGACGCCGAGTTCCGCTCGGCGTTCCTCGCCTACATCGAGTGGGGCACCCGCCTGGCCGTCCACTTCTCCGGCCCCGACGCAGAACGGCCGGCCGAGCAGCCGGTCCCCCTCTGGAACTGGGGCGCGGCACCTCCGTACCAGGGCTGAGGCGGTGGCTCAGGGCGCTTCAGGCGGACAGTGGCGGCCTGGGATCGGTGGAGCCCAGGCGGCCCTTGTCGGCGCCCCAGCTCGCCAGGAGGCGGAGGGCGTCCGCCGACGGGGAGTCCGGGTCGGCGTGGTACGACACCATCGTCTGCTCGGTCTCCCCGAGCAGCCGGAACCCCTCGAAGTTCAGCGACAGCTCGCCCACCAGCGGATGGTGCAGCAGCTTCACACCGTAGGCCTTGTCCTTGACGTCGTGGGTCGCCCACAGCCGCCGGAAGTCCTCGCTCTTGACCGACAGTTCGCCCACCAGCGCCGACAGCCGCGGGTCGTCCGGATAGCAGCCGGCGTCCATCCGCAGCGTGCACACGATGTCGATCGCCTTCTGCTCCCAGTCCACGAACAGGTCGTGGTAGTCGGGCCGCAGGAACACCAGCCGCGCCCAGTTCCGCTCGGCGACCGGCAGCTCACCCCAGTCGCCGAACACGGCCGCCGCCATCCGGTTCCAGGCGAGGATCTCCGCCCGCCGCCCGACGATGTACGCGGGCACGCCGTCCATCAGGTCCAGCAGCTGCCGCAGCGCCGGCCGCACCTGCTGGGCCCGCGCAGCCGGCTTCTTCTTGTGCTGCTTCGGCTTGGCGAGATGGGTCAGGTGGGCGTGCTCGGCGTCGGTCAGCCGCAGCGCGCGAGCGATGGAGTCCAGGACCTCCGCCGACACGTTCCGCCCGTTGCCCTGCTCCAGGCGCGTGTAGTACGCCACCGACACCCCGGCCAGCTGTGCCAGCTCCTCGCGGCGCAGCCCCGGTACCCGCCGGTGCCGTCCGAAGTCGGGCATCCCCACGTCCTCCGGCTTCAGCCGGGCGCGCCGGGTGCGCAGGAACTCGCTCAGCTCGGCGCGCCGGTCCAGCCGCCCGCCGGGCTGCGGTACGGCTTCGGCCTGTTCGTCCATACGTCCAGTATTCACGGTCGTACGCAGGCGATCCTGACCCCGCCAGTGGTAGGCACAGCGAACGTAGGCACAGGTGAGGCCTGGGTGGGCGCCGGAAAACAAGGCAGGCTGGGTGCCGTGCCCGGTCCGAAGGCAGACCGGGCGTACGACCCCGCTAGGAGAATCCCCGGCATGACCACTGTTGCTGCGTACGCCGCCCCCTCCGCCAAGGCTCCGCTGGAGCGCACGACGATCGAGCGGCGACAGGTCCGCGAGTTCGACGTCCTGATCGACATCAAGTTCGCCGGCATCTGCCACTCCGACATCCACCAGGCCCGCGAGGGCTGGGGCGAGGCCATCTTCCCGATGGTGCCCGGCCACGAGATCGCCGGCGTCGTCACCGAGGTCGGCCCCGGTGTGACGAAGTTCGCCGTCGGCGACCGGGTGGGCGTCGGCTGCATGGTCGACTCCTGCCGCGAGTGCGACAACTGCAAGGCCGGCCTGGAGCAGTACTGCACCGGCGGCGGCATGGTCGGCACGTACAACGCCGTCGACAAGGACGGCGAGACCACCTACGGCGGCTACGCCGAGAAGATAGTCGTCGACGAGAACTACGTCGTCCGCATCCCCGAGGGCCTCGCCCTCGACGTGGCCGCCCCGCTGCTCTGCGCCGGCATCACCACCTACTCCCCGCTGAAGCACTGGAACGCCGGCCCCGGCAAGAAGGTCGCCGTCCTCGGCCTGGGCGGCCTCGGCCACATGGGCGTCAAGATCGCGCACGCCCTCGGCGCCGAGGTGACCGTGCTCTCCCAGTCGCTGCGCAAGAAGGACGACGGCCTGAAGCTGGGCGCCGCCCACTACTACGCCACCAGCGACCCGGAGACCTTCAAGGAGCTGGCCGGCTCCTTCGACATCATCCTCTCCACCGTCTCCGCCCCGCTCGACCTGGACGCCTACCTGGCCCTGCTGAAGACGGACGGCGCCTTCGTGAACGTCGGCGCCCCCGAGGAGCCCGTCGCGCTCAACCTGTTCTCGGTGATCGGCGGTCGCAAGACCCTCGCCGGCTCCGGCATCGGCGGCATCCAGGAGACCCAGGACATGCTGGACTTCTGCGCCGAGCACGGCTTCGGCGCGGAGATCGAGCTGATCAGCGCCTCCGAGATCAACGAGGCCTACGAGCGGGTGCTGGCCAGCGACGTCCGCTACCGCTTCGTGATCGACACGACGACCATCTGACGTCCCGCGTCACCTGGTCACACCCCGAGGGCCCCGGCTGCAGGCATGCCGGGGCCCTCGTCGTACGTCGTCCGCGCACGTCATCCGCGGATGTCGCCCGACCGCCGGCCCAGCAGCCACAGCAGGTACGGCCCGCCGACGAGCGCGGTCAGCGCGCCGACCGGGATCTCCCGCGGGGGCAGCAGCGTGCGGGCGGCCAGGTCGGCGCCGGCCAGGACGACCGCGCCGGTCAGCGCGGAGGTCAGCAGCGGCAGGTGGGGCGTACGGGTGAGGCGGCGGGCCAGTTGGGGCGCGGTGAGGGCGACGAAGCCGATCGGCCCGGCCGCACCGGTCGCCGTCGCGGCGAGGACCACCCCGAGGACGGTGAGACCCCGCCGCACCCGGTCCACCCGCACCCCGAGCGCGGCGGCCGTGTCCGGGTCGAGCCCGAGCGGCCGTACCGCGCGGCTCGCCCACACCAGTGCGGGCACGGCGAGCAGCAGTACGGCGGCGAGCGGACCGGCCTGGTCCCAGCCGCGCCCGTCGAGGCTGCCGGTGAGCCACAGCTTGATCTGCTAGGCGGCCTCCAGCTCGCTGTCGGTGAGATACAGCTGCACGACCGCGGAGAGGGCCACGCCGATGCCGACCCCGGTCAGCACGAACCGGTGCGGGTGCATCCCGCGACACCAGGCGAGGGCGTACACGAGGGCCGCCGCGCCGAGCCCGCCCGCCACCGAGACGGCCGGCATCGCGCCGGGCGAGGTGATCACGCCCGTGGAGAGCGCGAGCACGGTCGCCGCGGCGGCGCCGTGGCCCACCCCGATGACGTCCGGGCCCGCCAGCGGATTGCGGGTGACCGTCCGCACGAGCGCCCCGGCCGGCCCGAGTGCCGCCCCCACCAGCGCGCCGAGCGCGATCCTGGGCACCCGCAGCTCATTGACGACCAGGTCGTAGGGGCCTGCCTGGCCACGCAGGGTCCGCCACACCTCGGCCGGCGGGAGGAGGGGTCGATTCCGGGTGCTCCGGGTACTCAGGGCGCTCCGGATGCTCCGGGGCCGATCCGTGGTGCCCGCCGGCTCAGGCCGCGGGGAAGGAGTCGCCGGCGCCGTAGGACCGGACGAGCACTCCGGCGCCCGGCGCGGGGCGTACGGAGTGGGCGCGGCCGAGCCCGGCGACGTACGCCCGTCCGTCCGCCACCCGCACCACCGTGTTCTCGTCGACCCCGACCCCGTGGGCGAGCCGCCCGCCCGCCACCACCGCCGCCAGCCGCGCCAGCGTCCCCCACTGCGCCGCGTGCACATCCACCCCGAACGGCACGAGCCCGAGCCCGGACCGCACCTCGACCTCCTCCAGATCCTCCGCGGTGTCCGGCGGGCACACCGCCACCCCGTCCACCAGCCAGCCGCCGAGCACCGCGTCCCGCGCCGCGATCACGGCCCCCGCGGAGAAACCGGCGTACGGCACACCGCGCTCCGCGAGCAGCGCGGGCAGCGTGTCGAGACACCCGCCGAACGCCTCGCGGTACGCCGGCGTCAGCCCACCGCACACCAGCAGCGCGTCCACGTCCGCCGTCAACGCCCCCGGCTCGAACGGCTCCCCGAGCGGCAGCAGCAGCGGCACCGGCGTACAGTCGCCGGCCTTGCGCAACAACGTGTCGTACCGGGCGAAGAGTTCGGCGCCGTTTCCCTCGTCGACGAGGACACACAGCACGCGGGGCACGGCCGCCGAGGCGGCGCGCAGGAACGGACCGTAGACGGCGTCGGCGGCCGACTCGTCACTACCGCCGCCGATCAGGAACACGTCACTGCTGCCACTCATGCGGATTTCCCCCAGGGGTTGGTCGTACGGATGCCGCGCGTAGTAACTCACGACCGGGCGACCGCGCGCTCCCGTTTTTCGCCAGAGAGCCTCGGACGTCTTTCGGGGAGGCCTCGGAAGCCGCCGGGGTCAGCAGCCGGAAGGGTGCGGGGAGAGCCAGTCGGGGTGGCGGGCGCGCAGGCGGTCCCGTTCCGCGGGCGTGGTGAGGACGACGTCCGCACCGCCGTCGTAGGGGGCGTGGATGCGGCTCAGGCCGGTGTCGGTGAGGAAGACGTCGACGATCTCCTCGTCCGCGGCGGCCCGCAGCAGGTCGTCGACGCAGCCGGGCCGCCATGGCCGGCGGTCGGCGTAGTAGCGGAAGTAGGTGTGGAACTCGGGGTCCGGGTCCGACACGTCCGGCTCCGTCCACCACAGCACGCCGTCCGGGTGCAGGTCCCGACGCGGGGTGGGAAAGCCGGCGGGTCCGTCCGCGGTGGACGACCAGTCGCCGGTCACCACGAACACCTCCTGGCCCGCGAAGAGTTCGTCGAGCACGGTGTTGTAGCGGTGCAGCAGGATCGCGTACTCGTCCTCGGACTCCGCGTAGCGCTTCGACTCCGGGAGGCTGTGGAAGCGCACCCACCGGTCGGCGAACACGCCGCGGAACGTGTGGGTGAGCGGCGGCACGGACGGGTGCCGCTCCCGCCACAGACGCGCCAGGGCCTCACTCACCGGTGCGGCTCCACAGGGTCAGGTCACTGCTGGTGGCGACGGCGAGGGTGCGGCCGGACGGGGAGAAGCCCGCGGCGCGGAACGTGGACCAGGACGCGTGGAAGACGTGCCACCACTTCTCGCCGTGCGGGCCTCTGTGCGGCAGCCCGTCCCCATGGGACAGCAGGACGCGTTCGTTCGGCCAGGCCGGCTGGACGACCTCCACCGACCAGCCGTCCCCGGTGCCGGAGTGCAGCCCGCCACCGAACAGGCCCGCGATGCGCACCCTGCCCCCGGCGATCGGCCCCAGCCCCGGACACGACAGGTCCTCGCTCTCGTCGGGCGTGGCGCCCTCGGGCGCGGGGTCGCGGTCGCGGGCGATCCTCTCGCCGGTGACGGCGTCGAAGAGGCCGTGACCGTCCTGAGAGACGACCATCACCAGGTCGTTCCCGCTCTCCGGATGCACGGCGAACCCGATCCCGAGCAGTCCGCCGACGGCGACGAGGGAAGAATCGAAGACGGGCCGCCAGGGCGCCGGCGCGGGCACCACCGGCGCGGCCAGCAGCCGGTCCCGCATGGCCAACTGGTAGTCGGACAGCCCCGCTTCGGGGTCCGGCCGTTCCGCGGAGGGGATCCCGGCGGTCCACTTCACCATCTGGTCGTGCTCCTGGAGTTCTGTACGGAGTTCTTTCCGGAGTTCTCTGTGGATCTCCGTCTGGAGTTCTGTCGTGAGTCGTCGGCGTCCCGTTTCGCGGGCGGAGTCGTCTCTCACAGTCCCTGGAGCCCCTCGTAGGCGGCCATCACGATCTCCAGTCCCCGGTTGTCGTCGGCCGGGTCGCGCATCTGATTCGTCACGTACGCGACGGCCATGCGCGCGGCCGGGTCGATCATCACCAGCGAACCGCCCCAGCCGCCCCAGCCGTAGGTGCCACCGAAGATCCCGTAGCCGAGCCCCCACGTCACCGGCATCCCCAGGACCCGGTCCTCGCCGCTGAACTGCTCCTCGCGCGCACGCTCGCAGCCCGCCCGCGACAGCAGCCGCACCCCGCGCAGTGAACCCCCGCAGGCCATCACCGACTGGACGAGGGCGACCGAGCGGGCGTTGCCGTACCCGCTCGCGGCCGGAATCTGCGCACGCCGCCAGGCGACGCCGTTCCCGTCACGGACACGGATCGGCGTGGCGGCGCTCGCGACGGCGTCTCCGGCGGGCGCGCTCGCCCGGTAGTCCCCGTCCCGTCCCGGCGGCGGGACGGTGGCCGCCACCCGGTGGTCGTGCTCGGCGGACAGCCCCATATGGAAGTCCGAGCCCAACGGTCCGGCGACCTCGGCGGCGAAGAACTCGCCAGGGCTCCGCCCGGTGATCCGGCGCACGACCTCACCCACCAGGAACCCCTGGGTGAGCGAGTGGTACCCGGCCGCGGTGCCCGGCTCCCACTGCGGCGCCCGCGCGGCCAGCCGTGCGGTGGCGGCCTGCCAGTCGTACAACTCGGCCACCGGCCCGTCCCAGTCGGGCAGACCGGCGGTGTGCGCGAGGAGATGCCGTACCAGCACGCCGTCCTTGCCCGCCGCGGCGAACTCCGGCCAGTACCGGGCGACCGGCGCGTCCGGATCCAGGTCACCCCGGTCGGCGAGCAGCAGCGAGCACAGGGCGGTCATCGTCTTCGTGACGGACCAGACGTTCACGATGGTGTCCCGTCCCCACGGAACCGTCCGCTCCGCGTCGGCGAACCCACCCCACACATCCACCACCGGCTCACCGTCCACGAACACCGCCACCGAACCACCGGCGTCCCCACGATCCAGCGAAGCGGCCAACGCGGTCGGAACCGCGACGAACAGATCATCGTACGAGCCCTGAATGTCGGCCATGCTGAGTATGTAGCCCGCCCGGCCGCTCGAGGGGCAACCGAATTCCGCGGCGGTCGGCGCCGGGTAGGGACGTTCCGTCGGAAGCAGCCGGGCCGCCGCGTCCAGGTCCCCGCCGGTCACATGGGCGCGGACCGCGTGGGCGAGCGGCGTCACGTCCCGGACGGCGACCGTCCACTCGTCGGCGTAACGCCGTACGGCCTCCCCGGTGAGACCGAGCTGAAGCGACCGGTACGGCAGGGCCCGCAGGCGCAGGTCCCGCTCGGGATCCCACTGCACGCGAGCGGGCGCACGCCTCAACTGCCGCTGCCAGGTCTCACGGTCGGGATGCACTCCGTGCGTGTAACTCGACAAGCACGCATGCTCTAGCGCCCACTCGAAGCCGTCACGCGTGATCTCGACGGCGAGCACCGTCTCCTGCCCGGCCTTCTCGCCCCAGCCGCAGCGGTACATCATCCACAGGAACGAAGGCTTGATCCACGTCATCCGGTCCCGCTTCCACGCGGCGGGGAACCGGCCGTCGCGGGCGGCGGGCAGGCCGATCTCCGGCGGGTAGGCCTGGTAGACGGTGATCGTGGATGCGTCGTACAGGGCGCGGATCCGGCGTTGCGGTTCTTCCATGGTGCACAGCGTGCGGCGGGCTGAGCCGGGAGGCCACCGATTTCCGGGTTCAGCCGCTGTGAGGGGGTTCGGGGTCTAGGCGTTCCGCCGACTCGAGCACGTACTCGGGCAGTTTCGAACGGGCCGCCAGCACCTCGATGCCGATCAGGCGGCCCCGCTCGTCGAAGTCGAGGTTGATCATGCCGTCGACGTCCACCGGATCGCAGGGATACATCCGTGCGGAGTGCACCTCGTCCCGCGGATCGGTGAAGTGGACGTACGCCGCGTCAGCGGTCTTGTCGTAGGTGATTCTGACGTCTGGCACGGTCGTGACTCCTGACGTGGTCGATCTGGGATCCTGGTGTGGGGGCAGCGGCCGCGGGGGTGCGGAATCCTCGGGAGCCGTCGCGCGTTGACGGGAGCGGCCAGGGATGTCGGTGGCGAGTGCGCCGGGCAGCCCGAGTGACCGAGCTGACAGATTGTGGAGGGCCGTAATGGCTGCGCAGACGCAGAGGGCAGTGCTGGCGGGCGGATGCTTCTGGGGGATGGAAGAGCTGATCCGCCGGCAGCCGGGCGTGACGGCGACCCGGGTCGGATACACCGGGGGTGACGTGCCGAACGCGACCTACCGTGATCACGGCACGCACGCGGAGGCCATCGAAATCCTCTTCGACCCTGCGGAGACCGACTTCCGCACGATCCTGGAGTTCTTCTTCCAGATCCACGACCCGAGCACGAAGAACCGCCAGGGCAACGACATCGGTCTCAGCTACCGCTCGGCGATCTACTACGTGGACGACGAGCAGAAGCGGATCGCCGAGGACACGATCGCGGATGTGAACGCCTCCGGACTGTGGCCGGGCGAGGTCGTCACCGAGGTGGAGCCGGTCGGCCCGTTCTGGGAGGCCGAGCCCGAGCACCAGGACTACCTGCAGCGTTATCCGAACGGCTACACCTGCCACTTCCCGCGTCCGGGATGGCGGCTGCCCGCCCGCGCGAAGGACTGACGGGGGACGGGGACTGAGGGCGAGGTGTCCCGCGGAGGGTGGGAGCTGAGCCTCCCCCCTCCGGGCCCGTCCCGCCCCGCCGGGGGCTCCCGCTCAGTGCGGGAGCGACGCCGGGTTGCCGCCGTTCGCCTCGTATCCGGCCACCGCCAGCGCGCGGTACACCGCGAACTCGCTCGCGGGGTCGGCGGCCAGGGTCCAGGGCAGCGCGCCGACGTGCCCGTCGACGTGTATCAGCTGGTTCACCGCCTCCGACCAGCGCTGGGCGCGCACCAGGAAGAACACCAGGAGATGGCGCACGTGCGCCAGCATCGGGTCGTCGGGGCGGGCCGCGTGGACGGCGAAGAGGGCGCCGTGGATCGCCTTGGTCACGACCTCGCTCTGGTAGAAGCCGGTCACAAGGTTCACCTCGGGGAGATGCTCGAACACCGCGAAGAGGGGCATCGCCGCGAGCAGGGACCCCTGGGGCGCGCGCGCCGCCGCGGCCTCCGCGAACGACATCGCCTCGTCGCGCGAGCCGTGCCACTTCTCGCACCAGTAGTGCAGGGCCGCCAGATGCGCGCCCATGTGCGCCGGGGCACGGTCCAGGATCTTCAGCCAGAGCTGCTCGAACTCCGGCCGCGAGTAGGACAGGCCGCGCGCCACCGACAGCTCCACGATGTACGGGATCGGGTCACCGGGGGCGAGCAGCGCCGCCTGACCGCAGGCGTCCTTCGCCTCCTCCATGATGATCCGGAAGTCGTCAGTGCCGGGCGTCGAGGTGCGCCACGCCTGCTGCACGAGGAACTCGGCGTGCACGGCCGCCCCGCCCGCGTCCTTGGGCGCCTCGGCCCGCCAGACCCGCAGCCACTGCCCGCCCGGTGTGTCACCGACCCCGCCGGGCCTCTGGTGAAGCTCCAGCGCCGCCGCGCCGGCGAAGGCCTGCACACGCTGCCAGCGGCGCTCGTCCCCGGCCTCGGTGCCGGCCAGCAGCTGCTGGGCGGCCCGGTAGTCGTGGGTGCGCTGCACCACATTCAGCACGTCGAGCAGGTCCTGGTCGGGGCCCGGCATGCGGATGTCCAGCTCCTCCTCGCGGACGAAGCCGTAGTCCGCGGGGTCCGCGGCGTCGGGGTGGCCCGCCGGGACCTGCTCGATCATGCCGCGCCTGCGCCGCAGGACCGGCAGCAGCACGAAGCTGAGCATGACCAGCGCGATCAGGCCCCAGAGAATTTCCATACCCCCAGGGTTCCAGACGCCACCGACAATTGGCCAACCGTTCCTACGGACTGAGCGGGAGTGAGTCCTGTTGCCAGAACCCATGCTCAGCCGAACGTCCCGAACGGTGTTGGGCGTTCTGGTTGCCCGCGTTCGCTCCGCGTCCGGGCGGTACGGATCGTGTCCGTGGTCCGGGGATGCGGGGGCGGGGTCCCTCACGTCCAGAGGCTCCCGGTCCGGCCTGGACGGTCCGATGCCCGTGCACATCACTCTGGTGTGCACGGGGCGGTGTCGTCCGTCGCCGGATCGGATGTCCCTGGGCGCGCCGTCCGATCGCCACGGCGGCAGCGTCGTGGCGGGTCGTCTTCCTGTTGTCGTGGGTGAGGGGCTTCTGCCAGTGCTGGGCGCCCCAGCGGCTGGTGTAGGCCGGGTCGACGGCGATGACCGCGATACCCGTCTGGTCCGCCATTGAGGACAGCCGGGCGCGGAGCCGGCCGGTGGGCATACCGGAGATCAACTGCCGGAAGCGGCGTTTGCCGCCGTGTTTCTCGCGGGTCTTCTGCGCGCCGAAGTCCAGGTCCTCGACCGCGATGGCCTTCACACCGCAGTCCTTGGCCCAGTTCAGCAGCCGGGTGAGGGCGTGCCGTACCTGGGCGTCACGGTGATCGGCGGTGCCGGACAGGTCGAAGAGGAACCGGCGCGGATGGCCGATCGGGTTGCCGTGGACATCGAGGCGCCAGGCGGCCAGGTGATCGGCGTTGGTGTCGAC
>NZ_MUBA01000201.1 GCF_002154575.1 Streptomyces bobili | reverse complement strand
CTGGGCTCCCGTGGCCGGGGCACGATGACGACCGGGCATTCGGCGTCGCGGGCGGCGGTCATGCCGTTGGAGCCGAGCAGCAGGCCGGCGAAGCCGCCCCGGCCACGGGAGCCCAGCACGAGCAGTTCGGCCTCGGCGCCCAGTTCGGGCAGCAGCGCGCCGGGGGCCCCGTCGAGACCGACGTACTCGGCGTCCGGGGCGTCCTCGGTCGCTTCCAGCCGGGCGCGGACGTCGGTGAGGACCGGGTCCTCGTCCGGGGGCGGGGGCATGATCAGGGGCGCGCCGGGCTGCGTCCACGCGGCGTAGTGGCGTACGTGGCACACGCGGAGTGCCGCTGCGCGTCTGCGTGCGGCGTCCACGGCCCAGTCGAGGGCGCGCAGGCTGTCCTCGGAACCGTCGACCGCCACGGCGACCGGCAGGGTGCTCATGGTCCTCACCTCCGACAGATACGACCTGGGTGATGCTGGGGCCAGCCTGGCTCAGGCATCGGCCCCGGCCGGCTCTCACCGGTCGCGTGTCCGGGAAATGTGGGATGACACCGCCGGTCCGGCGGTCCGCGGCCTCAGGTCAGGTCGAACTCCCCCTCACGTGCCCCCGACACGAACGCGCCCCATTCGGCGGGCGTGAAGATCAGGGAGGGGCTCTCGGGGCGGCCGCTGTTGCGCATCGCGATGAATCCCTCGACGAAGGCGATCTGGACATCCCCCCGACCTTGGCTGCTGGACTGCCACTCGGCGGTGCTGAGGTCCAGCTCCGGCTTGTCCCAGCCCGTGAACGGCTGCTGCTGGATGGTGCTCTCGGCCACGTCCGTACTCCTCCCGGTCTCGTCGTCCGCGGCCAGCCTAGCGATCGGCCCCTGGTGCCGACAGAGCACGTGAGGGGGACCTTTCAGGACTGCGGCGGGGCCGCGCCCACCAGCCACATGGAGAAGAACTGCGAGCCGCCGCCGTAGGCGTGCCCGAGGACCCTGCGGGCCCCGTCCACCTGGTGTTCCCCGGCCTGTCCGCGCACCTGGAGGGCCGCCTCCGCGAAGCGGATCATGCCGGAGGCGCCGATGGGATTGGTGGACAGCACACCGCCCGACATGTTGACGGGCAGGTCCCCGTCCAGCTCGGTCGCGCCGGCCTCGGTGAGTTTCCAGCCCTCGCCCTCGGCGGCGAAGCCGAGGTTCTCCAGCCACATGGGCTCGTACCAGGAGAACGGCACGTACATCTCGACGGCGTCGATGTCCCGGCGCGGGTCGGAGATCCCGGCCTGCCGGTAGACGTCGGCGGCGCAGTCCTTCCCGGCCTGCGGGGACACGGCGTCCTTCCCGGCGAACAGGGTCGGCTCGCTGCGCATGGCGCCGCCGTGCATCCAGGCGGGCGGGCGGGGCGAACGGGCCGCCCCCGCACGGTCGGTGAGGATCATCGCGCAGGCGCCGTCGGAGGACGGGCAGGTCTCCGAGTAGCGGATCGGGTCCCACAGCATGGGCGAGGCCTGGACCTTCTCCAGCGTGATGTCGTGCTCGTGGAGGTGGGCGTAGGGGTTCTTGAGTGCGTTGCGGCGGTCCTTGTACGCGACGAGGGAGCCGATCGAGTCGGGGGCGCCGCTGCGCCGCATGTACGCCCGCACGTGCGGGGCGAAGAATCCGCCCGCGCCCGCCAGCAGCGGCTGTTGGAAGGGGATGGGCAGCGACAGGCCCCACATGGCGTTGGACTCGGACTGTTTTTCGAAGGCGAGCGTCAGGACGGTGCCGTGGACGCGGGCGGCCACCAGGTTGGCGGCCACCAGCGCCGTCGATCCGCCGACCGAGCCCGCGGTGTGGACCCGCAGCATCGGCTTGCCGACCGCGCCGAGGGCGTCGGCGAGGTACAGCTCGGGCATCATGACGCCCTCGAAGAAGTCGGGCGCCTTGCCGATGACCACGGCGTCGATGTCGGCCCAGGTCAACTCGGCGTCGTCCAGGGCGCGTCGGGCCGCCTCGCGCACCAGGCCGGCGATCGACACGTCCCGCCGGGCGGAGACGTGCTTGGTCTGGCCGATCCCGACGACGGCCACGGGTTCCTTGCTCATCGCGGATCCCCTTCGAGTACGGCGACCAGGTTCTGTTGCAGGCACGGGCCGGACGTGGCGTGGGCGAGGGCGCGGTCGGACTCGCCGCGGTGGATGCGGGCGGCGGCCTCGCCCACGCGGACGAGCCCGGCGGCCATCACCGGGTTGGCGGCGAGGGCGCCGCCGGAGGGGTTGACCCGCACGTGGTCGCCGAGTTTCAGCGCCTTGCGCAGGACGACCTCCTGGGAGGTGAACGGGGCGTGCAACTCCGCTGTGTCGACGGGCCGTTCGAAGGCTCCGGCCCGTTCGGCGGCCAGGCGGGCGGAGGGCGAGTCGGTGAGGTCGCGCACGCCCAGCGAGTGGGCCTCGATGCGGTGGTCGACGCCCCGGATCCAGGCGGGCCGTGCGCACAGTTCGCGGGCCCGTTCGCCGGCCGCGAGGATCACGGCGGCGGCTCCGTCGCCCACGGGCGGGCAGTCGCCGGTGCGCAGCGGGCGTACGAGAGGTTCGCCGTGCGGGATCGGGCCGCGGAGCTGGGCGTGGGGGTTGGCGGTGGCGTCGGACCGGCTGCGGGCGGCGATCGCGGCGAGGGCGGCCTCGTCGGTGTCGCCCGCGTCGATGAGGGCCTGCGCCTGGAGGGCGGCGAGGGCGACGGAGTCGGGCCAGAGGGGAGCCACGTAGTACGGGTCGAGCTGGCGGGTGAGGACATCGCGGAGCGGGCCCGGCGAGGACTTGCCGTAGGCGTAGACGAGCGCGGTGTCGGCGTCGCCGGTGAGGAGTTTCGTCCAGGCCTCGTACAGCGCCCAGGCGCCGTCCATCTCGACGTGGGACTCGGAGATGGGCGGCCAGGCGCCGACGCCGTCCAGGGCGAGGGTGAAGGAGAAGGCGCGGCCCGCGAGGTAGTCGCTGGAGCCGGAGCAGGTGAAGCCGATGTCGGAGGTCTTCAGGCCGGTGCGGTCGAGGACCTCGTGCAGGACGGGCATCAGCATCTCGACCTCGGACAGGTCGTCGGAGGTGCGGCGGTGGCCGGTCTGGGCGAAGGCGACGACGGCGATGTCCCGGATTCCCGCGGATGCCTGGCGAGTCACAGCAGCTCCCTGTAGGTGTCGTAGTCCCCGTCGGGTTCGCCGGTCGGCCGGTAGTGGTCGGGGTAGCGGGCGCCCTCGGTCCAGACGGGCTCGACGCGCAGTCCCATGCGCACCTGGTCGTAGGGGATGCCGCCGATCCGGCCGTGCAGGGCCAGGTCGGCGCCGTCGAGGGCGATGTGGGCGTAGACGTAGGGGACCTCGATGTCGAGGTTGCGCGCCTTGATGTTGACGATGCAGAAGGTGGTGACGGTGCCGCGGGGGCCGACCTCGACCTGCTCGGCCGTGGGGACGCCGCAGGTGGGGCAGGCGCCGCGGGGCGGGACGTACACCTTGCGGCAGGAGGGACAGCGTTCGCCGACGGTGCGCCGGTCGGAGAGGGCGGTGATGTAGGCGGACTGGGCGCGGCCGGGCGAGTAGGTGTAGTCGAGGCGGGCGGGGGCGACGATGCCGGTGACCGGGTCCTCGAACCGGCCGCTGTGGCCGGCCGGTCGGGCCGGATCACCGTCGTACGGTTCGAAGCAGGCGATGTCGGTGATGGCCCCGGCACGGTCCGCCGCCCAGCGGACGCGGACCCGCATGCCGGTGTGCACGGTGTCGGGGCCGGGGGCGTCGAGGGCGTGCAGGAGGGCGGTGTCGGCGCCGTCGAGGCGGACGAGGACCCAGGCGAACGGGGTGCCGAGGGGCTGGCCGCGGCGGGGCTCGTGGTTCCAGGCCCAGGTGGTGACCGTGCCGGTGGTGGCGACCTCGACGAGGTCGCGGATCTCCTCGGCGGTGACCGGGTCGTACTCCACGGGTGGGACGAGGGTGCGGCCGTCGGTGGTGCGCACGCCGAGGACGACGCGTTCGCGCAGGCCGGTCAGGAAGGCGCTCTGGACCGGGCCGAGGGAGCGGGTGAAGGGGAACTCGACGACCAGGGGAGCTTTGAGGACTTCGGGCACGGGGACTCCCTCGGTTAGGCACGCTTGTAGACAGGTGGCCGCTTCTCGGTGAAGGCGCGGGCGCCTTCCTTGGCGTCGGCGGTGGCGAAGACCGGCCAGCCGCGTTCGAGTTCGGCGGCGAGGCCGTCCGGCTCGGTCATCCCCGCGGTCTCGTACACCGACGCCTTCACGGCCTCGACGGCCAACGGGCCGCAGGCGTTGACGCGTTCGGCGATCTCCAGGGCCTTCTCCAGGGCCGTGCCGTCCGGGACCACATGGCCGACGAGCCCGATGGCGGCGGCCTCGCGCGCGGTGTACGGCCGTCCGGTGAGCAGCATCTCCAGGGCGTGGGTGCGCGGGATCTGGCGCGGCAGGCGGACGGTGGAGCCGCCGATCGGGAACAGTCCGCGGCGCACCTCGAAGAGGCCGAAGGTGGCGGATTCGCCGGCGACGCGGATGTCGGTGCCCTGGAGCATCTCGGTGCCGCCGGCGACGCAGTAGCCCTCGACGGCGGCGATCACGGGTTTGCGGGGGCGGTGGTGGCGCAGCATCGCCTTCCAGTGCAGGTCGGGGTCGGCCTTGAGCCGGTCGCGGTACGGCTCGCCCGCCATGCCGTTCCCGGCGAGGGCCTTGAGGTCCATGCCGGAGCAGAAGGTGCCGCCCGCGCCGGTGAACACGACGGAGCGGACCGAGTCGTCCTCGTCGGCCTCGATCCAGCCGTCGTGGAGGCCGACGAGCATGGCCGGTGAGAGCGCGTTCTTCGCCTCCGGCCTGTTGAGGGTGAGCACGAGTGTGGCGCCTTCGCGCCGCACGGTGAGGTGTTCCGTACCGCCCACGGCCGTCTCCCGTCTGCCTGCCACGTCCAGAACGAGAACAGGTTGCAGGAGTGGGGATGGCACTTCAAGGGTTTTCTGACAGACAGTCAGATTTCTTGGCGCGGGCCCTTCCCACTTGGGGCGCCCTTTGCTCTGATGACCGGCAACCGTCAGCAGAGGCAGGCCCGGTCCGAGGTCAGGAGGAACGGTGGAGTACAACCTTGCCGACCTGTTCGAGTCGGTCGTCGACGTGGTGCCGGACCGCGAGGCCCTGGTGTACGTCGATCATCCGGGGACGGGCGCGGAACGCCGGCTGACGTATGCCGAGCTGGACACGGCGGCCAACCGGATCGGCCATCACCTCCTCGACAGCGGTGTGCGTCCCGGCGAGCATCTCGGGCTGCACCTCTACAACGGGGTCGAGTACCTGCAGACCGTGCTCGGCTGCCTCAAGGCGCGGATCGTGCCCGTCAACGTCAACTACCGGTATGTCGAGGAGGAGTTGGTCTACCTCTACCGGGACGCGGATCTGGTCGCCCTGGTCTTCGACACGGAGTTCTCGGAGCGGGTGGCGGGGGCTCTGCCACAGGTTCCGGAGCTGCGGCACCTGATCCGGGTGGGGGTGGGGCCGAAGGCGTCGGGTCCGGATGTCTCCGGCCCGGACGCGTCCAGCCCGGACGCAGCTGCCCCGGACGCGCCCCTCGCGGCCGTTCCCTTCGCGGAGGCCGAAGCCGGCGGCTCCGCCGGGCGCGGGTTCCCCGCACGGTCGGCCGACGATCAGTTCATCATCTACACGGGCGGCACCACCGGCCTTCCCAAGGGAGTGATGTGGCGTCAGGAAGATCTGTTCTTCGCCGGGTTGGGAGGCGGCGCGCCGACCGGGGAGCCGGTGAAGAAGCCGGAGGAGCTGGCGGAACGGGTTGCGGCCGGCGGGTCGGGGATCACCTTCTTCCCCACTCCCCCGCTGATGCACGGCACGTCCACCCTGACGGCCTTCATCGGCTTCTACTTCGGCCAACGTGTGGTCGTGCACCGCAAGTTCGTGCCCGAGGAGGTGCTGCGCACCGTGGCGAAGGAGAAGGTCACCAGCATCTCCCTGGTGGGCGACGCGATGCTGCGGCCTCTGATCGACGCGCTCCAGGGCCCGTTGAGGGGCACGGACTGCTCGTCGGTGTTCAGCGTCTCCTCCTCGGGGGCGATCATGTCGGACACGGTGCGCGGCCAGTTCCGGGCGCTCCTGCCGAACGCGATGCTGCTCAACAACTTCGGTTCCTCGGAGTCCGGCTTCAACGGCACGGCGACGGACGACTCGGGACCCGAGCGCGGCTTCCGCGTGCGCGTCAACTCCCGTACCCGCGTGGTGGATCCGGTCACGCACGAGCCGGTATCGGCGGGCGAGGTCGGCCGGGTCGCCCAGCGCGGCCATGTCCCCCTCGGCTACTACAACGACCCGGCGAAAACCGCCGAGACCTTCTTCGAGAAGGACGGCGAGCGCTGGGTGCTGCTCGGCGACATGGCCACCGTCGACGGGGACGGGGTGGTGATCGTCCTGGGCCGGGGCTCGCAGTGCATCAACACCGGCGGCGAGAAGGTGTACCCCGAGGAGGTCGAGCAGGCCCTCAAGGCGCATCCGGACGTGTACGACGCCCTGGTGGCGGGGGTGCCGGACGCGACCTGGGGCAGCCACGTGGCCGCGGTGGTCCAGTTGCGCACGGGCGCGCGGCAACCCTCCCTGGACGACATCCAGACCCACTGCCGTACGCGCCTCGCCGGGTACAAGATCCCGCGCCAGCTGGTGATCACGGAGTCCGTCCGCCGTTCGCCGAGCGGCAAGGCGGACTACCGGTGGGCGCGGGACGTGGCGGTGGCGGCGGACGGATGAGGCGGGGCTGCCTGCCCTGCCCCGTCGGCGACGGACGTACGCCGGTGCCGGTCACGGGAGCGCCGGTGCCGCCAGAAACGACTCGGTGCGGGCGGTGAACGACTTCGGGTCGTCCAGCCACGGGTAGTGGCCGGCCCCGGCCTGCACGGCGAACTCGGCGTGCGGGAAGGCGTCGGCGACGAGCCGGGCCGGTTCGGGCCGGGGACCGCCGTCCCTCTCACCGGCGAGCACCAGCACCGGGGCGTCGACGTGGGCGAGGGCGGCCCGCAGGGCGGGCGGGTCGTAGGCGGCGGGGTCGTGGAAGCGGTCCGCCGCGTCGTCGTTGGTCTGCCCGTCGGCGGCGGCCGCGTGAGCGCGTGCGGTGTCGTCCCAGCGGCCGTAGAAGAAGGCGTCGACGGCCTCGAAGTCGATGTCGTCCCCGGCCTCTCCGGTCACCCATGCCTCGAACACGGGGAAGGCCGCCGTGAACCACGGCTCGGCCTCACGCAGGCGCGCCGCGGCGAGCCGCTCCTCGGGTGTGGCGGTCCGGCCGAGCGCCCACGGGATGGCGGTGACGAGCAGCAGCCGGGACAGGCGGCGGGGGTGGCGGGCCGCGTACAGCATCGCGAGACTGGCGCCCGCCGAGTGCGCGAGGAGGTCCATCCGGTCCAGGCCCAGGTGGGCGCGGAGCGCTTCGACGTCCTCGACCTGCCGGTCGCAGCGGTACGTCGCCGGGTCGGCGGGGGCGGCGGAGGCGCCGGTGCCGCGCAGGTCCAACAGGATCAGGCGGCGATGGGCGCCGAGGCCGCCGAGATCGCCCAGGTACTCCGAGGCCCGCATGGGCCCGCCGGGCAGGACGACGAGGGGCTGGCCCTCGCCCCGGACGTGATAGGCGAGGGTGGTTCCGTCGGGCGCGGTGAAGATCGGCATGCGCAGATCCTCGGCGCCGGGCGGGTCCGGACGCAACGGTGTCACGGAGGGTCCGGAAAGTGCGGCCGGGGCCCTTGCCTCACCGGCGTACGTCTGGATCAATGATCCGTGGGGCGGCTACCGAATGATCGGTCGTCCGAATTGACATGATTGACACGATTGGCGCAGGTGGCACAGTCGGCGAGGGAGGCTTCCGTGCTGGATGCGACGGACCCGCGGGACGAGGGCGAGCGGCTCGGCCTGGATGAACTGCGCGCGCTGCAACGGGAGCGGCTGCGGGCCTCGTTGCGGCACGCGTACGCCCATGTCCCGTTCTACCGGGCGGCGTTCGACAAGGCGGGTGTCCACCCCGACGACTGCCGCGAACTCGCCGACCTCGCCCGGTTCCCCTTCACCACCAAGGCGGACCTGCGCGAGAACTACCCGTACGGCATGTTCGCCGTGCCGCGCGAGCGGGTCCGCCGGATCCATGCCTCCAGCGGCACCACCGGCCGCCCGACGGTCGTCGGCTACACGGAGAACGACCTGTCCCTGTGGGCCGACATGGTGGCCCGTTCGATCCGGGCGGCGGGCGGCCGTCCCGGTGACACGGTCCATGTGGCGTACGGATACGGCCTGTTCACCGGCGGCCTGGGCGCCCACTACGGTGCCGAACGGCTCGGCTGTACGGTCGTCCCCGCGTCCGGCGGCATGACGTCGCGTCAGGTGCAGCTGATCCAGGACCTGAAGCCGGGGATCATCATGGTGACCCCGTCCTACATGCTCACCCTGCTCGACGAGTTCGAGCGGCAGGGCGTCGATCCGCGCGGCACCTCGCTGCGGGTGGGGATCTTCGGCGCCGAGCCGTGGACGGAGGCGATGCGCCGGGAGATCGAGGAGCGGTTCGCGATCGACGCGGTCGACATATACGGGCTGTCGGAGGTGATCGGCCCCGGCGTGGCCCAGGAGTGCGTGGAGACCAAGGACGGGCTGCACATCTGGGAGGACCACTTCTACCCGGAGATCGTCGATCCGCTCACGGGCGCGGTGCTGCCGGAGGGCGAGGAGGGCGAGCTGGTGTTCACCTCGCTCACCAAGGAGGCGATGCCCGTGATCCGGTACCGGACGCGGGACCTGACCCGGTTGCTGCCGGGCACGGCACGGGTGTTCCGGCGGATGCGGAAGGTGACCGGGCGCAGTGACGACATGGTCATCCTGCGCGGGGTGAATCTCTTCCCCACCCAGATCGAGGAGATCGTGCTGCGCACACCGGGCGTCGCCCCGCACTTCCAGCTGCGGCTGACCCGCGAGGGCCGCCTCGACGCCCTCACGGTCCGTGCCGAGGCCCGCCCGGACGCCACGCCGGAGGACCGCGACACGGCCGCCCGTGCGATCGCCGCGGCCGTGAAGGACGGTGTCGGCGTCTCGGTCGCCGTCGAGGTCGTGGACCCGGAGTCGCTGGAGCGGTCGGTGGGCAAGATCCGGCGGATCGTGGATCTGCGTCCGCGCGGGTAGGCGGAGAAGGCCGGCGACCGCGCTATCCGTCGGAGAGGCGGTCCCGCAGTTCCCGCTTGAGGATCTTCCCGCTGGCGTTGCGCGGGAGTGCCTCCACGAAGACGACCCGCTTGGGCGCCTTGAACGCGGGGAGCTTCTCGCGGGCGTGGGCGACGAGTTCGTCCTCCGTGACCTCGCCGCGGGGGACGACGACCGCGGTGACGGCCTCGATCCACTTCTCGTCGGGCAGGCCGATCACGGCGGCCTCGGCGACTGCCTCGTGCGTGTAGAGGGCGTCCTCGACCTGGCGCGAAGCGACCAGTACGCCGCCGGAGTTGATGACGTCCTTCACCCGGTCGACGATCGTGAAGTAGCCGTGGGCGTCGCGCACGGCGAGGTCGCCGGAGTGGAACCAGCCGTCGCGGAAGGCCTCGGCGGTCTCCTCGGGCTTGTCCCAGTAGCCCTCGCACAACTGCGGGGAGCGGTAGACGATTTCGCCGGCCGTGCCGTCGGGCACGTCCGCGCCGTTCTCGTCGACCACGCGGGCGTCGACGAACAGGACGGTGCGCCCGCAGGAGTCCATGCGGCCCTTGTGCTCGTCGGGGGCCAGGACGGTGGCGAGGGGACCGATCTCGCTCTGTCCGAAGCAGTTGTAGAAGGCGAGCTTCGGCAGGCGTTCGCGCAGTCGTTCCAGGACGGGGACCGGCATGATCGACGCCCCGTAGTACGCCTTGCGCAGCCCGCCCAGGTCGCGGCTGTCGAAGTCGGGCCGGTTGGCGAGGCCGATCCACACGGTGGGCGGGGCGAAGAGGCTGTCGACACGGCCGGCCTCGATCAGGTCGAACAGCCGGTCGCCGTCGGGCGCGTCGAGGATGACGTTGGTGGCGCCCACGGCCAGGTACGGCAGCAGGAAGACGTGCATCTGCGCCGAGTGGTACAGCGGGAGCGAGTGCGCGGGGCGGTCGCCCGCGCTCAGGTCGAGGGCGGTGATCGCGCTGAGGTACTCGTGGACCAGGGCGCGGTGGGTCATCATCGCGCCCTTGGGCTCGGCCGTCGTACCGGAGGTGTACAGGAGCTGGACCAGATCCTCGCCGCGCGGCTCGGGGCCGTCGTGGGCGGGGGCGTCGGCCAGCAGGGCGAGCAGCGAGTCGTCGGCGTCGCGCAGCGGCAGCGTCCGAACGGCGTCGGGGAGGCGGCCTGCGAGGTCGGGGTCGGTGAGGACCAGGGTGCTGCCCGACTGGCCGACGAGGTACGCGAGGTCGTCGCCGGTGAGGTTCTGGTTGACGGGGACGTGGACCAGGCCGGCGCGGGCGCAGGCGAGGAACGCGACGAGGTAGGCGTCGGAGTTGTGGCCGTAGGCGCCGACCCGGTCACCGGGGACGAGGCCCTGGCCGAGCAGGACGCCCGCCGCGCGGGAGACTGCCTCGTCGAGTTCCTCGTAGGTCCAGGTGCGGTCGCGGTACTCCACCGCGACGCGGGCGGGGGTGCGTCGGGCGCTGCGGCGCAGCACCCCGTCGACGGTGCTGCCGTGTCCGGGCGTCATGGCACATGATCCTCGGCGGGCCACCCTGGCAGGTCAAGTCAGGCGGCATGCCCGGCCGGGACGGGCCACCTCGCCGGGCACGGCGGGATTGTCGCGCGGTGACCCTCACACCGGCCTGCTGCGGCCCTCCCAGTACGGCTCGCGCAGTCGCCGTTTGTACAGCTTGCCGTTGGGGTCGCGGGGCATCTCGGCGATGAAGTCGATGCTGCGGGGCCGCTTGTAGCCGGCCAGCCGGTCGGCGCAGTGGGCGAGGAGGTCGGCGGCGAGTCCGGGGCCGGGCTCGTGGCCGGGGGCCGGTTCGACGACGGCCCGCACCTCCTCGCCCCAGTCGTCGTGCGGGATGCCGAAGGCTGCGGCGTCGGCGACGGCGGGGTGCGCGAGCAGGGCGGACTCGATCTCCGCGGGGTAGATGTTGACGCCGCCGGAGATGATCAGGTCGATCTTGCGGTCGCGCAGGAACAGGTAGCCGTCCTCGTCGAGGCAGCCGAGGTCGCCGACGGTGAAGAAGTCGCCGATGCGGTTCTTGCGGGTCTTCGCCTCGTCCTTGTGATAGCTGAAGCCGCCCGTGCTCATCTTCATGTAGACGGTGCCGAGTTCACCGGGCGGCAGCCGGTCGCCGTCGTCGTCGAAGACGGCGAGTTCGCTGATGGGCCAGGCCTTGCCGACCGTGCCGGGCTTCTTCAGCCAGTCCTCGGCCGTGGCGAAGGCACCGCCGCCCTCGCTGGCCGCGTAGTACTCCTCCACGCACTCGCCCCACCACTCGATCATCGCCCGCTTCACATGGTCCGGGCAGGGCGCGGCGCCGTGGATGGCGTGCCGCATGGAGGTGACGTCGTAGCGGGCCTTCACGTCGTCGGGGAGGGCGAGGAGGCGGTGGAACTGGGTCGGGACCATGTGGGTGTGCGTGCACCGGTGTCCGTCGATCAGGCGGAGCATCTCCTGCGGGGTCCACTTGTCCATCAGGACCAGCCGGTGGCCGATGTGCAGGGACGCGCCCGCGAACTGGAGCACGGCCGTGTGGTAGAGCGGCGAGCAGACCAGGTGCACGTTGCCGTCCGCGGGCCTGATCCCGAAGATGCCGAGGAAGCCGCCGAGATACGCCTCCTCGGGCGGCTTGCCGGGCAGCGGGCGCCGGATGCCGCGCGGGCGTCCGGTCGTACCGGAGGTGTAGTTCATGACCCAGCCGAGGGTGCGGTCGGTGGGCGCGGACTCCGGTTGTCCGGCGAGGAGTTCGGGGTACGGCCGGAAGCCGGGGACCTCGCCGACGGCGTACCGGTGGGTGGCGGGGAGGGCGGCCTCGTCGGCGGCCCGGCGGGCCTGGTCGGCGAAGCGCTCGTGGGCGAGGAGGACCTTCGCTCCGGAGTCGGAGACGATCCAGGCGATCTCGGGGCCGACGAGATGGTGGTTGACGGGGACGAGGTAGAAGCCGGCCTGGGTGGCGGCCAGGTAGGCGGTGAAGAACTCGGGTGAATTGGGCAGGACGACGGCGAAGGCGTCGCCGCGCTCCATCCCGGCGGCGCGCAGACCGTGGACGAGACGGTTGGCGGCGGCGTGCAGGCGTCCGGCGGTCCACTCCTCTCCGTCCGGCGCGATCATCACCGTACGGCCGGGGTCCTCGGTGGCCTGGGCCCAGAAGCCGGTGGGGGGTGCGGTCGTCACTGGCCGCTCCTTCCTGCGATGCGGTTGACGCGGTCGACGGCCCGCTCGAAGCCGCGGGTGAGGTCGTCGAAGACGGCCCGGACGCTGCGGACCTCGTTCATCCGGCCGACGATCTGCCCGACGGGGGTGCCGAGGAGGGGGTCGACCTCGTACTTCTGGATCCGTGAGACGGCGTCGGCGACGAGCAGTCCCTGGAGGGGCATCGGGAGCGTGCCGGGGCCGTCCGGGTCGTCCCAGGCGTCGGTCCATTCGGTACGGAGCTGGCGGGCGGGTTTCCCGGTGAGGGCGCGGGAGCGGACGGTGTCGCCCGAGCCGGCCGCGAGGAGTTTGCGGGTCAGGGCGGACGAATGCAGGTCGGCCTCGGCGGTGGTCAGCCAGAGGGAGCCGAGCCATACGCCCTGGGCGCCGAGGGCGAGGGCGGCGGCGATCTGCCGTCCGCTGCCGATGCCGCCGGCGGCCAGTACCGGCATGGGGGCTACGGCGTCCACGACCTCGGGGGTGAGCACCATGGAGGCGATCTCGCCGGTGTGTCCGCCGGCCTCGTAGCCCTGGGCGACGACGATGTCGATGCCCGCGTCCCGGTGTTTCAGCGCGTGCCGGGCGCTGCCCGCGAGCGCGGCGACCAGCACTCCTTGATCGTGGGCGCGGGCCACCACGTCGGCGGGCGGGGAGCCGAGGGCGTTGGCCAGCAGCCGGATCGGGTAGTCGAAGGCGACGTCGAGCTGACCGCGGGCGACCTGCTCCATCCAGCCGGTGATGCGCCAGCCGGAGGCCTCGCCGTCGGCCAGTTCGGGCACGCCGTGCTTGGCGAGGGTGTCCCGCACGAACTGCCGGTGTCCTTCGGGGATCATCGCCTCGACGTCGGCCTCGCTCAGCGTGTGATTCTTCGGGCCCTCCACCTTCTTCGCGGGCATGACGACGTCGAGGCCGTACGGCCTGCCGTCGACGTGCGCCTCGATCCAGTCGAGGTCGCGCCGGAGATCGTCGGGGGCGGTGTAGCGGACCGCGCCGAGCACGCCGAAACCGCCGGCGCGGCTGATGGCCGCGGCCACCGCGGGGAACGGCGTGAAGCCGAAGACGGCGTGCTCGACTCCGAGTTGGTTGCTCAGCTCCGTCTGCATGGGCGCAGGATGCCGCAGCGGCCCGGACGACGGAAGCCCTTTTCTGATACTCCGTCAGATTACCTCGGTCCGCGAGCCGTTCAGCGGGCGACGTCCATCCGCTGGGTGCCGATGACGGACAGCAGCCGGAGCGCCTGCTCCGACGGCGAGCCGGGGGCGGCCGTGTAGATGACGACCCGCTGGTCCCGGTCGGTGATGTCCAGGACGTCGCAGTTGACGGAGACGGGGCCCACGAGGGGATGGTCGAAGGTCTTGCAGAGGGTGGGCCGGGCAGCCACCTCGTGAGCCGCCCACAGCCGGGCGAACTCCTCGCTCCCGTCGAGGAGTTCGGCGATCAGCTCGGTCAGCTCCGGGTCGTCGGGGTAGCGGGCGGCGGCGGCACGCAGATGCTGGGCCGCGGTACGGGCGAACTCGTCGGCGTCGGACACGCTGTACAGCCGCCGGCCGTCCGGCTGCGGCAGGAAGGCCCGGCGGACGACGTTGCGGTCGCGGCGCGACAGGGCGGAGAAGTCCTCCATGAGGGCGGCGGCCAGGTCGTTCCAGGCGATGACCTCGTAGGTCGCCGACAGCACGAACGCCGCGGCCTGCGGCAGCCGGTGCAGCAGGTCGACGATGCTCTGCCGCACCTCGCGCGAAGGGCCCGGCGGCGGTCCCTGCGGGGTGCCCGCGAGGTGGTGCAGATGGTCGCGCTCCGCGTCCGACAGACGTAGGGCGCGGGCGAGTTGGGCGAGTACCTCGCGGGACGGGTGCGGGCCACGGGCCTGCTCCAGGCGCGTGTAGTACTCGGTGGAGATGTACGCCAGCTGCGCGACCTCCTCGCGGCGAAGGCCCGGTGTGCGACGGCGCTGCCCGGCGGGAAGCCCCACGTCGGCGGGGGTGATGCGCTCGCGTCGGGTGCGCAGGAATTCGGCCAGCTCTCGTCGGTCCACGCGTCCAGTGTGCGCGGGGCCGGGCGGCCCAGCCAGGTACCGGCGGTGCCTGGATGGGACCGGAGCCCTGGAGCAGGCTCGTCGGCATGACGAACGCAACGCACATGACCGACGGCACGACCGGCACGACCACCGCGGGGTTGCTCGCCGGCAAGGTCGCCTTCATCACCGGAGCGGGGCGCGGCATCGGCGCCGCGGCGGCACGGCTGTTCGCCCGGGAGGGCGCCCTGGTGCTGCTCGCGGCCCGCACGGAGAGCCAGCTCAAGGCGGTGAGCGAGGAGATCCGGGCCGCGGGCGGCACCGCCGACCACGTCGCCTGCGACCTGGCGGACCCGGCGAGCGTCCGCGCCGCCGTCGAGCGGGCCGTGGAGCTGTACGGCAGGCTCGACGTGGCCTTCAACAACGCGGCGACGATCCAGCGGCCCGGCCCGATGGACGAGCTCGCGGAGGACGAGTTCGACCACGTCCTCGCGGTCAACCTCAAGGGCCCGTGGGTGGCCATGAACGCGGAGATCGCCGCCATCCGGGCCACCGCCGGCAGCGGGGCCATCGTGAACACCTCCAGCGTCGGCAGCCTCATGGGCAACCCCGCCCTCCCGGCGTACGGGGCGGCGAAGCGCGCGCTGAACAGTCTCACCGCGTCGGCGGCGATGACGTACGGCCCGGAGGGCATCCGCGTCAACGCGATCGCTCCCGGCACGACGATGACCGAGATGATCGACGCGTGGGAGCAGGCCTCTCCGGGCATCGTCGGCCGGCTCAACGCCCAGACCCCGCTGGGCCGCGGCGCCCACCCCTCGGAGGTCGCCGAGGCCGCGGCGTGGCTGCTGAGCGACCGCGCGTCCTATGTCACCGGGACGGTGCTGCGGGTGGACGGGGGCATGCGGTCCTGACGGGTACCGGCCGGCCTCACCCCGCGAGCTCCTCCAGCACGGCCATCGCCGCGTTGTGCCCCGGCACCCCGCTGACCCCTCCCCCGCGCACCGCGCCGGCGCCGCACAGCAGCACATTGGCGTGCGGGGTCTCGACGCCCCAGCGGCCGACGCCGTCCTGCGCGTACGGCCAGGCCAGGTCGCGGTGGAAGATGTTGCCGCCGGGCAGGCCGAGGTCGCGTTCCAGGTCCAGCGGGGTCTTCGCCTCGATGCAGGGGCGGCCGTCGGCGTCGGTGGCCAGGCAGTCGGCGAGCGGCTCGGCGAGGTGCGCGTCCAGTTGGGCGAGGGTGGCCTTGAGGAGGTCCTCGCGTACGGCGTCGTTGTCCGGTGCGAAGAGCCGGGCGGGGGTGTGCAGACCGAACAGGGTCAGTGTCTGGCAGCCCCGCTCGACCAGGTCCGGGCCGAGGATCGTCGGGTCGGTCAGGGAGTGGCAGTAGATCTCGGACGGCGGGGCGGCGGGCAGTTCGCCGGCCGCGGCCTGGGCGTGGGCGGTGGCCAGTTGGGCGTAGCCCTCGGCGATGTGGAAGGTGCCGGCGAAGGCCTCGCGCGGGTCGACGGAGGTGTCACGCAGCCGGGGTAGCCGCTCCAGCAGCATGTTCACCTTGAGCTGCGCGCCCTCGGCGGGGGCCGGCGGGGCGTCGCCGGTGAGGGCGGCGAGCGCTTGCGGGGAGGCGTTGACGAGGACGTGCCGGGTGGCGGCGACGCCCTCGCCGTCGGCGGTGCGATACGTGACCTCGGCGCCACGGCCGTCGGTGTCGATCCGCACGGCCTCGTGCCCGGTGGCGAGAACGGCGCCGGCGCTCCGGGCGGCGTCGGCCAGGGCGTCCGTCAGGGCGCCCATCCCGCCGACGGGCACGTCCCAGGCGCCGGTGCCGCCGCCGATCACGTGGTAGAGGAGGCAGCGGTTCTGTCTGAGGGAGGGATCGTGGGCGTCGGCGAAGGTGCCGATCAGCGCGTCGGTCAGGACGACGCCCCGCACCAGGTCGTCCGTGAAGTGCTCCTCGACGGCGACGCCGACGGGCTCCTCGAAGAGCGCCCGCCAGGCCTCCTCGTCGTCGACGCGCCGGCGCAGCTCCTCGCGGGTGGGCAGCGGTTCGGTGAGCGTGGGGAAGACCCGCTCGGCGAGGCGCCCGGTCATGCCGTAGAAGCGCTGCCAGGCCGCGTACTCCCGCTCCCCGCCGGTCAGCCGCGCGAACGCCTGCCGGGTACGCGCCTCGCCCCCGCCCACGAGCAGCCCGGTCGCCCGCCCGTCACGCTCCACCGGCGTGTACGACGAGATGGTGCGCCGCTGGACGCGGAAGTCCAGCCCGAGATCCCGCACGATCTTCGACGGCAGCAGGCTGACCAGGTACGAGTAACGCGACAACCGGGCGTCCACCCCGGTGAACGGCCGGGTGGAGACGGCGGCACCCCCGGTGTGGTCCAGCCGCTCCAGCACCAGCACGGAGTGCCCGGCCCGCGCCAGATAGGCGGCGGCGACCAGCCCGTTGTGACCACCGCCGACGATGACGACGTCGTAGGCGTGACGTTTGGGGTCTCCCTCGTGTGCAGGCATGGTTCTTCGTAGCACGGGGCGATCAGGACGGGCCAGGGCTGCGCGGGGGCGACACGCCCGCTCACCGCACATCTGCCTCATGGTGGTGGCGGCCCCGCCCCGGACCCGCTCGGGCAGGATCCCGCCCAGGACCGTGCGTGGCACGGTCACCCATGCTCACCGTTGAGCGGAAGGCACCGGGAAGAGCATGCAGCTGCTGGTGGCGTGCGCGAGCAGGCGGTCCTTCGCGTCGAACAGCTGCGCCTGGGCCAGAGCCGTCTGGCGGCCCTTGTTGACCACCGTGCCGATGGCGCGCACCGTGCCCGTCTCCACCGTGATGCGGCGCAGGAACTTCACCGTCAGGTCGAGCGAGGTGTACGCCATGCCCTGCGGGAGCATGGACTGGACGGCGCAGCCCGCCGCCGAGTCGAGCAGGGTGGCGAAGATGCCGCCGTGCACGCTGCCGATCGGGTTGTAGTGCTCCTCCGCCGGCGTCAGCGAGAAGACCGCCCTGCCGGGCTCCACCTCGTCCAGGGCGAAGTCGATGGCGTAGTTGATGGGCGGTCCCGGCAGCCGCCCCGCCTGCAGCTCACGCAGGAAGTCGATGCCGGCCATGCGTCCCGCGGCCTCCGCGAGGATCGCGGGATCTTCCCATTGATACGTACGTGTTCGTCCCACGACCGGCGCCTTCCCATCTGACTTTTACAAGTGAAGCTAGCTGTGCGGCCACCTGACTGTCAATGAAGAAGCCAGGCCCTTACGATGGGGGGATGGAGTGGCTTGAGGCGAGCACGGAGAACTGCCCCGTCCAGCGCACGCTCGACGTGGTCGGAGAGAAGTGGATACTGCTGATCCTTCGGGACGCGGTCAACGGGGTCCGCCGCTTCGACGACTTCCACCGCCATATCGGCCTGTCGGAGGCCGTCCTCAGCGACCGCCTGCGCAAGCTGACCGCGGCCGGCATCCTCAGGACGACTCCCTACCAGGAGCCGGGCAGCCGCCCCCGCAACGAGTACCGGCTGACCCGCAAGGGCTGGGACCTGTGGCCCGTACTGATGGCGCTCACCCAGTGGGGCGAGACGTACACCCTCGGACCCGAGGGGCCGCTGCTCGACGTCCGCCACACCGAGTGCGACGCCCCGGTCCGCGTCGTCGTCGAGTGCTCCGCCGAACACTCCACGGTCACCCCCCGCGACGTCACCGCCCGCCTGGGACCCGGCGCCCGCCGCCGGAGCTGAGGCATCACCCGCGGACCTCATGGCCGCCCGGCCACAGGTCACCCGTCACCGGTCCGCCGCGAGGTCACCTTTCGGTCGTAATATTATGTATGTCAGGTGATGGATTAGCCTGGTCACCAGGAAACGTCCGTACAGAGTGAATGGAGAAGGCTCGTGGTGCGTTACGCCAAGGAGCACAAGCAGGTGACGCGGCAGCGCATCATCGACAAGGCCGGCCACCGGTTCAAGCAGGACGGCATCGACGGCTCGGGCATCTCCACGCTGATGTCGGACGCCGGGCTCACCAACGGAGCCTTCTACGCCCACTTCACGTCCAAGGACGACCTCGTCGCCCATGTCGTGGCCGCCGAACTGCACAAGCAGCTCTCGACGTACGACACCGTGCGGCCCGGCCGTCCGGGACTCGAGGACCTCATCCGCGAATACCTGTCGCCCGAGCACCGGGACCACCCCGGCGCCGGATGCCCCTCCGCCGCACTGCTCGACGAGATCGGCCGTTGTGGAGAGGCGACCAAGCAGGCCTACACCGACGGCGCGCGGACCGTCATCGAGGAGATCGCGGCCCGCCTGACGCCCGAGGACCCGCAGTCCGCTCGCGGCAAGGCCATCGGGCTGTACACCATGATGGTGGGCACCTTGCAGTTGTCTCGCGCCCTGTCCGACCGAGAGTTCGCCGACGACATCCTTGAGCAAGGTGTCGAGAACGCCCTCGCATTCATGCGGTGAGGGAAGGCACACCGACGCGCGGGAGGCTTCCCCGCGCGACCCCGCGCCCGCCCCTTCCACCGAAGGATCTGAGCATGAACACGCCCCGCAATTCCCCCTCCCCCTCCCCGGCGACGTCGTCGTACCAGAACGCGCCGACCCGCTCCGTGTCCGTTCGTGGCGAGACCTTCTCCTACCGGGAGCTGGGCCCCCGGGAGGGCGTGCCGCTGATCCTGCTGATCCACCTGGCCGGTGTGCTGGACAACTGGGACCCGCGCGTCGTCGACGGACTCGCCGCACGCCGTCGGGTCATCGCCTTCGACAATCGCGGGGTGGGCGGATCGAGCGGTTCGACGCCGGACACGATCGAGGCGATGGCGCGCGACGCGGTGCTGTTCGTGCGAGCCCTCGGGTTCGACCAGGTCGATCTGCTGGGACTGTCGATGGGCGGCTTCGTCGCACAGGTCGTCGCGGCGGAGGAACCGCGCCTGATCCGCAAGGTCATCCTCGCGGGCACGGGCCCCGCCGGGGGTCCCGGTATCGAGAAGGTCCCCGCACTCAGCATCCAGGCCACGCTCAAGGGCGCTCTCACCCGCCAGGATCCCAAGCTCTCGCTCTTCTTCACCGGGACCGCGGACGGCCGGCGGGCCGGACTCGCCTTCCTGGAACGGCTCAAGGAGCGCGCGCACGACCGCGACAAGGAGATCTCGCTGTCGTCGTTCCGCGCCCAGTTGAAGGCCATCAGGCGATGGGGCCGCCAGGCACCGTCCGATCTGTCGGCCATTCGCCAGCCGGTCCTCGTGGCCAACGGTGAGCACGACCGGATGGTGCCCAGCCCGAACACACTCGACCTGGCCGCACGCCTGCCCCGCGGCCAACTCGTCCCCCTCTACCCGGACGCCGGACACGGCGGAATCTTCCAGTGCCACGAGGCATTCGTGCCGAGGGCGCTGGAGTTCCTGGAGTCCTGAACCCGGGCGACCGGTCGTTCGAGCGGGGCCGCACGACGCCGAGCCGACGTTCGCCGCCGGTCCCGGCGCACCGGCGCGACAGGGCCGCCGAGCCGCCGGCTAACGCCGCACCCGCGGCATCCCCAGGCCGATCCAGGAGATGATCTCCCGCTGGATCTCGTTGTTGCCGCCGCCGAAGGTGAAGATCACGGCGGAGCGGTAGCCGCGTTCGAGTTCGCCGTGCAGGACTGCGCCCGCCGAGCCTTCCTGGAGGGCGCCGGGGGCGGCGACGACCTCCAGCAGCCAGGCGTAGGCGTCGCGGCGGGCCTCGGAGCCGTAGACCTTGACGGCGGAGGCGTCCTGCGGGGTGAGGGTGCCGTTCTGCAGGGCGGCGACCATCTGCCAGTTGAGGAGCTTGAGGGCGTCCAGTTTCACGTGGGTGCGGGCGAGGAGGCGGCGGACCCAGGGGAGGTCGACGACACGGCGGCCGTCGGCGAGTTTGGTCCCGGTCGCCCAGCGCTGGACGTCGTGCAGGGCGCGGATGGCCATGGTGCCGTGGGCGGCCAGTGTCACGCGTTCGTGGTTGAGCTGGTTGGTGATCAGCCGCCAGCCCTGGTTCTCGGCACCGACGCGGTGGGTGACGGGAACGCGCACGTTCTCGTAGTAGCTGGCGGTGGTGTCGTGCGAGGCGAGCGTGCGGATGAGGGTGCAGGAGTAGCCGGGGTCGGTGGTCGGCACCAGCAGCATGGTGATGCCCTTGTGGGGCGGGGCGTCGGGGTCGGTGCGCACGGCGAGCCACACCCAGTCGGCGGTGTCGCCGTTCGTCGTCCAGATCTTCTGGCCGTTGACCACGTACGTGTCCCCGTCCCGCACCGCGCGCGTCCGCAGGGCGGCGAGGTCGGTGCCCGCGTCGGGTTCGCTGTAGCCGATGGCGAAGTCGATCTCGCCGGCGAGGATCTTCGGGAGGAAGTACGCCTTCTGCTCGTCCGTGCCGTACCGCATGATCGTCGGGCCGACGGTGTTGAGCGCCATGAGCGGCAGCGGCACGCCGGCCTGGGCGGCCTCGTCGAAGAAGACGAACTGCTCGGTCGGCGTCAGTCCGCGCCCGCCGTACTCCTTCGGCCAGCCGACGCCCAGCCAGCCGTCCGCGCCGAGCCGGCGGACGGTCTCGCGGTAGAAGCGTTTCGCGGCGGCCGGGTCGGCGTGCCGCGCGTACGCGTTGTCCGGTACCAGCTCGGCGAAGTAGGCGCGCAGTTCGGTGCGCAGCCGCAACTGCTCGGGCGTGTGGTCGAGGTGCACGGCGCCTCCTGGCTTTCCAAGGCCGGTCTCCTGACGGCGCACACCGTAGAACGTGTTTCAGAAATTGGGAATGCCGGTCACCGGTCGGCGTGACGGACCGGCTGTCGCGGCCACCACCTCAGTCCAGCGTCTCGAGGAAGTCCGTGCACGCCCGAGCACACGCGCGGCAGGCGGCCGCGCTGTCCTCGGCGCCGGGATGCCGCTCGAAGACGTGCGCGGTCTCCAGACAGATGGTGCGGCACCACTCCACCTGGACCCGGATGCCGGCCTCGTCCACCCGGTTGTCCTCGGACAGCACACGGCAGGTCGCGTCGCAGACCTCCGCGCACATGATCCCCTTGCGCCGCACGAACTCCTGCTGTTCGGTTCCGTCCGGATCCACGAGGCTCGCGCGCAGCGCGCAGGCCCGCGCACACTCGGTGCAGGCCTGGGCGCATGCGAAGCGGTCCTCCAGGAACCGGAAGAGTTCCTGTTGGGATGTCGTCGAAGTCACACAACGCGAGTAGCCGCGACGGGCCCCGCCAAACTCCCCCAGCACGCCCGGCAGGCGCGGACCAGGCACGGAGAGCGACAGGTACCGCCGGGCGGTTCGCGACTGATTGGTGGGGTATTCGCCTGATATGAGTAGCGCAAGCATGCAGGTGGCCGCGTCGAGCGGCCTGCTCAGCGTGGCCATGTTCGTGGTCGGCGTGGTCCTCGTGGCCGTCCTGGCCGGCAGCTTCTGGCTGGGCGCACGCATCAAGCAGCGCGAGCTGCCCCGGCCGCGTCCCGACGAGCAGCCGCAGCTGCCCCCGGACGGACCCGTGCACGAGGTCCGCGAATACCGGGAGCCCGACGAGGTCCCACGGATGCCGAAGGGGGGCCGCGCCCTCACCCCGTACGAACTGACCAACATGCAGACCCGGCCGAGCACGTCCAAGGAGCGGCGGCGCTGGAGTCCGGGCAGCAGCGGATCGTTCGGCGGGGGCGGGCTGGGCGGCCACTGAGACCCGCCCGCCCTCACGCACCAGCGCCCACCGCCCCAGGCCATCGCGAACGGAGTGAGATCCATGGCCGACGAAGGCCGCAGCACCCTGCCCCTGCCCGACTACGACCACCTGCCCATCGGCGGCCTGGAGAGCCGCGTACGGTCGCTCACCGCCGGGGAGGTCGAGGAACTGCTCGCCTACGAACGGACGCACGCCGACCGTCTCCCGGTGACCGAGGTCCTGACGTCCCGCCTGGAACAGCTGGCGGCGGGCGCCGAGCCGACCTCGGGCGACCCGAGTGCCCTGCGCCCCGAGCAGTCCACGGGGCGCTCCGGATCCCCGGTGTCCCCGGCGACCTCTGCGCAGCCGTTCGGTCCGCCGCCGCACGGCACCCCGGATCAGCGGGGCAAGCCGAAGGGCGACCGGGTGTAGCGCGCCCACGTCCACGTCTGCCAAGGGCCGGGCCGGTGCCCGGCCCCTGGCGTCCGAGGCGGCGCGGGGCCGAGCCGTCGGCAGAACCACACGGCGCCGACGGCGTCAGCCGCCCACGTACTCCGCGAGGTGTTCGCCCGTGAGGGTCGAGCGGGCGGCGACGAGGTCGGCCGGGGTGCCCTCGAAGACGATCCGGCCGCCGTCGTGACCGGCGCCGGGGCCGAGGTCGATGATCCAGTCGGCGTGGGCCATGACCGCCAGGTGATGTTCGACCACGACGACCGACTTGCCGGAGTCCACCAGCCGGTCCAGCAGGCCGAGCAGTTGCTCGACGTCGGCGAGGTGAAGACCGGTGGTCGGTTCGTCGAGTACGTAGACGCCGCCCTTGTCGCCCATGTGGGTCGCCAGCTTGAGCCGCTGCCGCTCGCCGCCGGAGAGGGTGGTGAGCGGCTGGCCGAGGGTCAGGTAGCCGAGCCCGACGTCGGCGAGCCGGCCGAGGATGCGCTGCGCGGCGGGGGTGTGCGCCTCGCCGGAGCCGAAGAACTCCTCGGCCCTGGCCACCGGCATCGCGAGCACCTCGCTGATGTCCCGGCCGCCGAGGTGGTAGTCGAGCACCGCCGCCTGGAACCGCTTGCCCTCGCAGTCCTCGCAGGTGGTGGCCACGCCGGCCATCATCGCCAGGTCGGTGTAGACGACGCCCGCGCCGTTGCAGGTGGGACAGGCGCCCTCGGAGTTGGCGCTGAACAGGGCCGGCTTCACGCCGTTGGCCTTGGCGAACGCCTTGCGGATCGGGTCGAGCAGTCCGGTGTAGGTCGCCGGGTTGCTGCGCCGCGAGCCCCGGATCGGGCTCTGGTCGACGGACACCACGCCCGCGCCGGCGGGGATCGACCCGTGCACGAGTGAACTCTTGCCGGAACCGGCGACCCCGGTGACGACGGCGAGCACACCGAGCGGGATGTCCACGTCGACGCCCTGGAGGTTGTGCGCCGTCGCGCCGCGGATCTCCAGTGCCCCCGTGCGCTTGCGCACGGAGTCCTTCAGGGCGGCCCGGTCGTCGAGATGGCGGCCGGTGACGGTGTCCGCGGCCCGCAGCCCTTCCACGGTGCCCTCGTAGCAGACCGTGCCGCCCGCCGTACCGGCGCCGGGGCCGAGGTCGACGATGTGGTCGGCGATCGCGATCGTCTGCGGCTTGTGCTCCACGACGAGCACGGTGTTGCCCTTGTCCCGCAGCCGCAGCAGCAGGTCGTTCATCCGCCGGATGTCGTGGGGATGCAGGCCTGCGGTGGGCTCGTCGAAGACGTAGGTGACGTCGGTGAGCGAGGAGCCGAGGTGGCGGATCATCTTGACGCGCTGCGACTCACCGCCCGACAGCGAGCCCGCGGGCCGGTCGAGCGAGAGGTAGCCGAGGCCGATCTCCGCGAAGGAGTCGAGGGTCTGGCGCAACGCCGTGAGCAGTGGCGCCACCGACGGCTCGTCGAGCGTGCGGACCCATTCGGCCAGGTCGGTGATCTGCATCGCGCAGGCGTCGGCGATGCTGATCTTGTCGATCTTCGAGGAGCGGGCGCCCTCGCTGAGCCGGGTGCCGTCGCAATCGGGGCAGACGGAGAACGTCATCGCCCGTTCCACGAAGGCGCGCACGTGCGGCTGGAGCGCGTCGACGTCCTTGGCGAGCATCGACTTCTGGATCTTCGGGATCAGGCCTTCGTACGTCAGGTTGACGCCCTCGACCTTGATCTTGGTCGGCTCCTTGTGGAGGAGGTCGTGCAGTTCGCTCTTGGTGTACTCGCGGATCGGCTTGTCCGGGTCGAAGAAGCCGCAGCCTCGGAAGATGCGGCCGTACCAGCCGTCCATGCTGTAGCCGGGGATCGTGAGCGCGTCCTCGTTCAGCGACTTGCCGGCGTCGTAGAGCTGGGTGAGGTCGATGTCGGAGACCGTGCCCCGGCCCTCGCAGCGGACGCACATGCCGCCGGTCCGGCTGTAGGTCGCCTTCACGGTCTTCTTGGTGCCGCGCTCGACGGTGATGCCACCGCTGGCCCGCACCGAGGCGGTGTTGAAGGAGTAGGCGCTGGGCGGGCCGATGTGCGGATCGCCCAGCCGGCTGAAGAGGATCCGCAGCATCGCGTTGGCGTCGGTCGCGGTGCCGACGGTGGAGCGGGGGTCGGAGCCCATCCGCTGCTGGTCGACGATGATCGCGGTCGTCAGCCCGTCGAGGACGTCGACGTCGGGCCGCGCCAGCGTCGGCATGAAGCCCTGCACGAAGGCGCTGTACGTCTCGTTGATCAGCCGCTGGGACTCGGCGGCGATGGTGTTGAACACCAGTGAGCTCTTGCCCGAGCCGGAGACACCCGTGAACACGGTCAGCCGCCGCTTGGGGATCTCGACACTGACGTCCTTGAGGTTGTTCACGCGCGCGCTGTGCACACGGATCACGTCGTGGGTGTCGGCGGCGTGCGGCGTGGCCGGCCGGTCGGCCGCCCTCTTCGCGGTGCTCATCAGCTGTCTCCATCGGTCGTGCGGGCCGGCCTTCGCGGTCTCCGTCGGCGTCGCTCTCACGCTATGCGCCGACCGGGGACCTGCGCTTCTCGATTCCTGACCCGAACCCGTCCCTGCTGCCGCGACGGCGGATGAAATCGCCCCATACCACGCGTTTCGAGAGCGGCGTACGACCCGAGCGGTCGCCGGGACACACCCGGACGGTGATCGGCCAGCTTCGGCCGTGAACGGTCAGTAAGCGACATCCCGGAGCGGAGCGGGTGTGGAGGCGCTGTGATGGCCTGAATCGTCGCGCAAAGTGAGGTGGATCATGGCCGACTTGGTGCAGGCGGAACCGGCGGAACTGCGGTACGGCTGCCGCGGCCCCGTCCGTGAGAAGGCTCCGTCCGGAGCGGAGGAGCGGTTCCGGGGGCTGCTGGAGGCGGCGCCGGACGCCATGGTCATCGTCGACGACCGGGGCACCGTCCGTCTCGTCAACGCCCAGACGGAGGTCCTGTTCGGCTACCGCCGCGAGGAGCTCCTCGGCCACCCGGTCGACCTGCTGCTGCCGCACCGCTTCCGCGACCAGCACATCGCCCACCGCGGCGGCTATACGGCCAACCGCCAGGTCCGGCCCATGGGCGCCGGCCTCGAACTGCTCGGGCTGCGCAAGGACGGCACCGAGTTCCCGGTCGAGATCAGCCTCAGTCCCCTGGAGACAGCGGACGGGCTGCTGGTGTCGGCGGCGGTCCGCGACGTCTCCGACCGCAAGGCCGCCGAGGCCCGCATCAACGAACTGGCCGCCCTCGTGGAGTCCTCGCAGGACGCCATCCTCGCCCACACCCTCGACGGGTACGTCACCTACTGGAACGCGGCGGCGCAGCGCCTGTACGGCTACACCGCCGACGAGGCCATCGGACGGCACGTCTCCCTGCTGGCCCCGCCCGAGCTGCGCGGCGAGGTCAGAGCCCTGCTGCGGCGGCTGCGGCGGGGCCGGAAGGTGGAACACTTCGAGACGCTGAGGGTCACCAGCGCCGGTGCGCTGCTGGACGTGGACGTGACGCTGTGGCCGACCCGGGACACCCACGGCGCGGTGGTCGGGGCGTGCGCGATCGTGCGGGACATCAGCGACCGCAAGCGGGCCCAGGCCGAACTGACCGAGCTGTACGAGCAGCAGCGGCACATCGCCCTCACCCTCCAGCGCAGCCTGATGGGCACCCCGCCCGCGCTGCCCGGTCTGCCCACCGCCAGCCGCTACCGGCCCGCAACCCAGGGCGCCGGGGTGGGCGGCGACTGGTTCGACCTGGTGCCGCTCGGCGCCGGGCGGGTGGGCGTGCTGATAGGCGATGTGATGGGGCGCGGCCTGGAGGCCGCCGCCGTGATGGGCCAACTGCGCTCCGCCGCGCACGCGCTGGCGAAGACCGGCATGCAGCCGCGGCAGCTGATGCGGGCGCTGGACACCTGCGTCGCCGACCTGGACGTGCCCGATCAGCTCGTCACCTGCTGCTATCTGGTCATCACCCCGGACACGGGCACGGTGACGATCTGCTCGGCGGGTCATCTGCCGGTCCTGGTCGCCGGGGCCGGGAAGGGCGTGCGGGCGCTCGACTGCCCGGTCAACATGCCGCTCGGAGTCGGCGACGCCCCGTTCGCGCAGGCCCGCGCGAAGATACCCCCGGGGGCGACCCTGGTGCTGTACACGGACGGCCTCATCGAGACGCCGGGCAGCGACATAGAGCTGCGCATCGGCGAACTCACGGTGCTGCTGGAGGAGTTGTTCGCCGACGCGCCCTGTCTGGAGAAGGCGGCCGACCGGGTGCTCGCGGGTCTGCTGCCGGACCCGGAGAGCCACAACGACGACGTGACCCTCCTGCTGGCCCAGCTCCCGGCGGCGTAGGAGGCCGGGAGCGGGCGCGGCACG